>JAJFFQ010000035.1 GCA_021776565.1 Robiginitomaculum sp.
AGCTGTAGCACCCGTGACCGAAGACAAGCCCAAACGTCCGGCGCGTCGCCGTCGCACGCCAAAGTCTGCGCAAGACAAGGCCGAAGCCGTGACAAGTGAGGCTGCAAAAGCCGAAGCTGTAGCACCCGTGACCGAAGACAAACCCAAACGTCCGGCGCGTCGCCGTCGCACGCCAAAAGCAAAATCAGCTGAGACGCCTGCAACCGATCAAGCACCAAAAGCAAAACAGAGTGCAAAAAAAACAAGCGCAGACACAGCACCAGAAACACCAAAACGTCGCAAGGTTCGTGCCCGAAAACCGGCCGCAAAGAAAGACGTGGGCAATGACGGTGCAAAACCTGTTACAGAAGTTGCTGGAACTGAACCTGCCAATTCTGACACGGAGAAAAAAGGCTGGTGGTCGCGGCGGTTTAACAGCTAGAGGCATGGTTGTTCGTCACCCGCCATTGGGGTTCCCCATTGCACGAACAGGATTATGAGATAGGGTGTACATCTGCGGGGGCAGAAGGAGGTGAACCTATGCGCCTTGTTGGTGCCCTAATTACTCTACTTGCTCTGTGCCTGTTCACGCCTGCCAATTCCTGGGCGCAAGGCATTGTTCGTGATGCAGAAATAGAGGCCGCTGTGCGCGACTGGTCTGACCCTATTTTTGCAGCCGCCGGACTGCGTGTGGAGGATGTACATACCCATTTGCTTAATGATCGCAGCATGAACGCCTTTGTCACCCGTGGGCAAAATATGTTCTTGCACACCGGCATTATTCTCAACGCCAAAAAACCTAATGAGTTAAAAGGTGTGATTGCTCATGAAACCGGGCACATGGCAGATGGTCATTTATCGCGCCAGGATGACGCCATCAAAAAAGCCATGCGCCCGATGATCCTGACCATGGGGTTGGGTATCCTTGCTGCTGTTGCCGGTGCCCCGGATGCAGGAGCTGCCATCATGAGCAAAGCTCAGGAAGTTGGCATGGTGACCTTTTTTGCTCATTCACGGGTGCAGGAAGCCGCCGCCGACCAGGCCGCTGCCAAATATATGGAGGCAACGGGCCAGTCTGGCAGAGGCTTGTTGACCTTTTTTGAACGCTTTCGTTTTCAGGAAGTTCTATCAGGAGCCAAACGGTATCCTTACTTTTTAAACCACCCTCTTTCTTCCGAGCGTATTAATGCACTACAAAACAGAGTGAGTACATCCACCTATTTTGCTGTTGCTGACAGCCCGGAGGATTTGCACAAACTGGAAATGGTACAGGCAAAAATTATCGGCTTTCTGGAGCCACCACAAACCACCTTTAACCTGTACCCCAAAACCAACACCAGCCTGCCAGCGCGTTATGCCCGGGCCATCGCCAATCACCAGGCGGCATCCACAAAAATTGCGCTTGAGCAAATTGGCGATCTTTTGCAAGAAGAACCGGATAATCCCTATTTTAACGAGCTTTACGGGCAGGTTTTGTTTGAATCCGGACGTGCCGAAAAAGCCCTGCCCTATCACCGACGCGCCGTTGAACTACGTCCTCAGTCTGCTCTGTTACGGTTAAACCTGTCTCAGGCCTTGATCGCCACGGACACGCCAGAAAATATAAAAATTGCTGTCGGACATCTCAAAAAAGTGTTGGTGCGTGAAACGGGCAACAGCTTCGCCTGGTATGAGTTATCCGTGGCCTATGAACGTCAGGGAAAAATGCCCCAAGCCAAACTGGCAACCGCTGAACAGTCTTATGCCATGGGCGATTATTTTCGCGCCCAGTCTTTTGCCCAGCGAGCATTGATGGATTTACCGCAAGGCACACCGGAATGGCGCCGGGCCAATGATATTACGCTGGTCATTGCGGCTGACCCGAACATTCGTAGACAAATGGCGCAACGCCGTCGCCGGTAAGCCTTCTGGGTTTTATGTGCATAGAATAAAAACACGCAATTTTTACTTTTCAACACGACAATTATCCGGCATGACATGCGCATGTTTCATTGTTGATTAGGGGATATCAGTTGTCCAAAAATTTTCTTGTCATGATTGCACTTGCCGTATTGGTTAGTGCCATTGTCGGTGGTGGTGCAGGGTATTTTGCCGCCAAAACCGGGTTAAGCACCAGCACAACTGACACGGACAATAGCCTTGATGAGCAGAGGGTGCGCACGATTTTGCTAGACCGTCCCGAAATTGTTGAAGAGGCATTTTTTGCACTTCAGACAAAACGCAAGGCAGAAGCGGATGCAGAAAAACGCGTTGCCCTGGCCCAGGCACAAGGTGCGTTGTACAACAGTAAATATGATCCGATCATCGGTACTGATGACGCCCCGTTCGTCATGGTTGAGTTTTTTGATTATAATTGTAGTTATTGCAAAATTGCGTCCAAGTGGATGCAGACCACACTCATGTCGAACCCCGGAAAAATTAAAGTCATTATGAAAGACTTTCCAATATTGGAAGGGCGCTCAAACGGCTCTCGCGAAGCTGCTGCTGCTGCATGGGTGGCACGATTACAAGGACGCGATAAATATCAGGCTTTTCACTTCGCTTTGATGGATGCACGCGGCGGTTTTGACAGCGCCAGAATTGACGACATTGCAAAGACAAGCGGTCTTGATGTTGCCCGCATGAGGGCGGATATGAAAACCAATGCCAAGGCTTTTGAAGACTTGATGGTGGAAAATTTCGCCCTGGCCAGGCAATTGGGTATTGATGGCACCCCCGCCTTTATCTCAGGCAGTAATTTTATCTCAGGCGCGGATACAGATCGTTTGCAAGGCCTTCTTGATGCAGCGATTTTTGAAGCTGGGTAAAGAATGTATACGTTGCTCAAAATTGTCGTCCTTGCTCTGGTGCTTGGCGCAGCGTATTTGCTGTTCTGGCCCGTGCCTTTGAACCCAATGGCCTGGGATGCACCCCGCTCACCGGATTATACGGGGCAATGGGAACCCAACAATAAACTGGCGAACCTGGACAAGATTTCTCTGGCACCACATATCGGGCCAGAAGACGTAACCGCACGCGTTATTGATGGAAAACTGGCCGTATTTACTGCCGTTCATGATGGTTCAATCTTGCGCATTGATCCTGTTACCAAAGCTGTTTCAGTCTTTGCACACACTGGCGGGCGCCCTTTGGGGTTGGAATTTGATAGCGTTGGTAATCTTATTGTCGCCGATGCCTATCGTGGTCTTCTGCTCATAAACCCTGCCGGGGGTATTGAGGTGTTGGCTGATACAGTCAGTGATGACAGCCCAATTCTCTATGCTGATGATCTGGATATTGCCAACGATGGCCGGATTTTCTTCTCCGACGCCTCTACGCGGTTTGGCGCAGAAGCATCTGGTGGCACGTTGCAGGGCAGCTTGTTGGCACTGATGGAGCATAGCAATGACGGACGCATTCTTGTTTATGACCCCCAAGACAAAAGCGTCACGACCTTGCTGGACGGGCTAACCTTTCCTAATGGTATCGCCATGTGTCCACAGGATGTCTGCGTTCTGGTGGCTGAAACCGGAACCTACGCAATAAAACGCATCTGGTTAAAAGGGGGCAAAGCGGGGCAAATTGATATTTTGCTAAATAACCTTCCAGGCTTTCCTGATAATCTTAACCGCGCACCGGATGGCTCATTCTGGCTGGGGCTGACCAGCCCGCGTTCAGAGGCTCTGGACAAGCTTTCAGACAAGCCGTTTGTGCGCTCTATCGTGCAACGTCTACCTGCCGCCCTTCGCCCTAAAGCAACAAACTATGGTTTTGTGCTTAACTTTGGTTTGGATGGTCATGTACTGAACGTTTTGCAAGACCCGACGGGTGGCTATCCCCTGACCACCGGTGCGCTGGAGCCAGGCGATGGCTGGCTCTATATCAGCTCGCTCAACGCAGCCAATCTGGGTCGCCGCCCCTGGCCAAAGACTGACCACAATAATAGAACGCATTAACACAACCAGTCCAGAATTTTAGCAAATCCTTAAGCTGCATATGATACCGTATTTGTAAACGCGTTCCAATTCTGCTGGAGCACAAGATGGATGTACGCAAACTTGAAAAATTAGCTGCCATGGCTGCCGAAACCGGGAGCATCAACTTTAACGGCTATCATTTTGTAAACCTTGAGACAGTGAAGCAGATCACAGGTAAGGCCTGGCCAGGTTTGCACAAAAAAATATTCGACTCCTGTGAAGTTTTTTTGGAAAAACGGCTCACTGATGATGACCTTATTATCAAGTTAAACGATGGATTTTTGGTCGTTTTTGCACATATTAACAATCAGGAAGCTGCTCAAAAGGGCAAGCAATTGGGTGAAGAAATTGTTTGTTTTTTTATTGGTGAGCAAGCCTTCAAAGACATTCAGTTGAATTCCAGGATCAGCCAGATCAATATTGAAGACCTTGACGAAAAAATTGAAAATATAAAGAAAGATTCTCATATCCTCCCCCTTATAGAGGTTGGGCAAATTCAGGATGAATCACTCAATTGGGAAACTGAAATATCCGATGTAATACAGCTGACTTACAGGCCGGTTTGGGACAACAAAAATGAAATCATTACGTCAAACACTTGTATTCCCTACTTAGCCATTAATGGCCTTTTACGCCACGGCAGAGATATAGTTGCTGAAGACGAGTCTCTGGAGTTGCTGCGCAACCTTGATATGTTCATGCTTAAGCAATCACAAAGAATTTCTGGCGATATTGCCAGGAAAAACAACCCCTGCGTAATAACGGTTACCGTCAGTTATAGAACCTTGAATGATCGTGCAGCCCGCATTGCCTATTACAATCAACTCTCAAAAACGCCCAAACGATTGCGCAAGTTTTTTCTAATCTGTGTTGATGAAATCCCTTCTGGTGCGCCTCAAACTGCTTTAATAGAGATATTTAGGCCGCTAAAAAACCTTTGCGGGGCGACTTTAGTGCATAGTCTGCCCATAGAAATACAATTTAGTTCTTTTTTTGCATGCGGCATTTCCCTGTTTGGCTTCTCACTTCAAGATTACCTGCAGCAAGAACAAGAGTTATCCAGTCATCAGCTTGAGAAAATTTCATACTTTTGTGAACAGGCCCAAAAGTTAAACGCCATGGTGTATCTGACTCAAGTCGTGGATATGGATCACTTACCCGTACTTAAAAGTGCTGGCGTTCGTTATTTAAGTGGCCCCTGCATTGGAAAAGAAAGCCCTCTCCCCATACCACCAAGTACCTTACAAGCCACAAACGTTTTCTGCCCAAATTGCCTTAATAAAGATACGTGTTCCCCTGAACCAGGGCATCCAGTTCCCTGTTCAGAGTTTGAAAAGATGATGGCATATAAGTAGCAAAAAAACGGGCGCCCCGTCGGAGCGCCCGTAATTTGTAAATAAAACTGTGTGGTTGGCTTAACGCTTGGAGAACTGGAAGCTCTTGCGCGCTTTGGCCCGACCATATTTTTTACGCTCCACAACACGTGAATCGCGGGTCAGGAAACCACCTTTTTTCAGTGCAGGCCGCAATGATGGCTCAAAAAATACCAGCGCCTTGGAAATGCCGTGGCGTACAGCCCCGGCCTGACCAGAAAGACCACCGCCTTTGGCCGTAGCCATGACGTCATATTGATCCTTGCGCTCTGCACATTCAAACGGTTGTTGCAACATCATGCGCAAAACCGGGCGAGCAAAATAGTTTTCCTGCTCACGGCCATTGATAACAATCTTGCCCGAACCAGGCTTGATCCAGACACGGGCAACCGCATCTTTACGCTTGCCGGTGGCATAAGCACGGCCCAGATCATCAATTTTGGGTTCAGGAAGCACCGCTTCCGGTGCGGCTTCGCCAGCATCAACACTGGCTACACTGGTGGCATCAACACTGGCCTCAGCGCCAGCTTCTTTCATGCCCTCTTTAAGGTCTTCCAGCGAACGGATTTCTTCGGCCATATCAGTCGCTCCTGCTGTTTTTAGGGTTCATCGCGGCAAAATCTACCAGTTCAGGTTTCTGTGCTTCGTGCGGATGCACGTCGCTTGCATAAACTTTCAGATTAGACATTTGCTGGCGTGCCAGAGGGCTTTCATGAGGCAACATGCGCTGCACCGCTTTCTTAACGATGCGTTCCGGGAAGCGGCCATTCAAAATGTCCGAAGCCGTGCGGCTTTTTATACCGCCGGGGTAACCTGTGTGCCGGTAATACTTCTTGTCATCCAGTTTACGACCGGTGAACACCACCTTGTCTGCATTGATAACAATGACGTAATCGCCGCAATCAACGTGCGGGGTGTAATCCGGGCGATGTTTGCCGCGAAGACGGGCAGCCACGAATGATGCAAGCCGGCCAACAATGGCGTCCTTGGCATCAATAATGATCCACTTCTTTACGACATCCGCCGGTTTTGCGGAAAAGGTTTTCATTTTTTTGTCCTAACATACTCCTGTGAACCTGAAATGATCCGCACAAGTGAACGCGCGATATAGACGTATGCCTGTAAATCGTAAAGGCCTAAATGCAGATTTTCTTCATAAAAACCAGTGGATTACAACACGGTATTATATTACCGTGTTCATAGTTTTCTACAAGTGACTTATCAAAATTAATGTTAATCCTTCTGCCATATTCCTGTCACAGGATGAATGACATATACGTTTCAAAGATAGCAATCATAAACCGAGTCGTTCCATGAAATTTTCCCGCCGCACTTTCCTTAGCCAGGCCAGTGTGTCCGCTGCCTTTGCCGGCTATGCTACACTGGCCGCTTGCACACCTCGCCCCAAAGAGTTTTCCATTTTGGACAATAAATACGGCGCGCTAAAAAATGACCCTGCCGGTGTCCTGGATTTACCCAAGGGCTTTGAATATAAAATCCTGTCCCGCGCCGGTGATGAGATGAGTGATGGGCTTCTTGTTCCCGCTGATCCCGATGGCATGGCCGCTTATGATTTGAAAGACGGCAAAACACTGTTGTTGCGCAATCATGAGATTGCCCCCGGTGACAGTAAACGCGAACGCCCGCCAGCAAACGAGACAGTTAGTGCCTTTGGCAAAAATGACGAATTATTAGGCCTGATAGACGCAAGCAAACTCTATGACAATGGTGGCAAGGGTCGCCAGCTTTCCGGCGGCGTGACCGGTCTTGTTGTTGATCCCGGCACCATGCGGGTTGAAAAACAATACCTGGCCCTTGGCGGCACCTATAACAATTGCGCCGGTGGCAGCACACCCTGGGGCAGCTGGATCACTTGTGAGGAAACCACTCGCCGCGCCGACCCCAAATCCGGCATAATGCAGGATCATGGATATGCCTTTGAGGTCACAGCAGACCCGGATACGGCTCTGCAACAGGCTGTGCCATTGCGCGCCATGGGGCGTTTTCAGCATGAAGCCGCCTGCGTCGATCCGCGTTCATCCATCGTCTATATGACCCAGGATAATGGCCGAAAAGCCAGCCTGCTTTATCGCTTTTTGCCAGATGTTCCCGGAAAACTGGCCGAGGGTGGAAAATTGCAAGCCCTGGCCATAGTCGGTGAGCCATCAAAAGATATGCGCAACTGGCCCAATAGCAAGGGAGCTGAAATTCAGGCTGGCGAATGGATGTATACCCAATGGGTAGATATTGATGCGGTCGACAACCCCGATAATGATATTGAACTACGCGGTCTGGATGACGGTGCGGCACGTTTCGTCCGTGGTGAAGGCATGTGGTTTGGGCAAGACGAAATGTATTTTGTCTGCACCAATGGTGGTGCCGCCAAAATAGGTCAGGTCTGGCGTTATATACCCTCGCCTGTTGAAGGCACCACGCTGGAAAGCCGCCAACCCGGACGACTGCAGCTTTTTGTTGAATCACCCGACCCTTCTGTGATGGAATACGCAGATAATATCACCATCGCCCCGTGGGGGGATTTAATTGTCTGCGAAGACGGTAGAGGCGATAATTTTTTGCGCGGCATTACCCCTGCGGGCCGCATTTACACTTTGGCGCGCTCTGCGCTGAAACAACATAACGAGTTTTGTGGCGCATGTTTTGGATCAGACGGAAAAACCCTCTATGTCAATTTACAACAAGGCGCGCTGACCATCGCGGTGCGCGGGCCGTGGGACAAAGCGCGCTCGTAAGTCTGCTCGCTCTGGCTCTGGCCTCATGCACGCCACAAACTGACACCGAACCAGGTGGTGAAAGTGTGGCCAACGCCCATGTTTTTGCCTCGGCCTCCCTGGGGCCGTTTGATGGTCATATCAATGCCATTGCCTTTGCCCCGGTATCGACCGTGCCATGGGAAGGACGCCTTGTTATTGCCGCCAGTGGCGGGGGCTTGAAAGTCATTGACGTTGAAGGGCAACAGGACAGCACCTGGGATGGTGAAACCATAACCGCCCTTGCTACCAGGGCGGATTTTAACTTGCGTGGCCTTGCTGCTACTATGGTTCTCGCACTCAATAACAATGGTGCAGTGCGCTCTTTCATTATAGATGATGCACGCGGACAATTGATCGAATTACCGATTATTGGTCTGCCCAGCGGCGGCGTTTCCGCCTTATGCGCCCTTGATGGCGATGCTGCAACACCCGCGTTTTTAATCGCCATGGCTGACAAAAATCTTGGGGTTTGGAGCATTAGTGACACAGGTGAAGCCACCCTTAACGCCAAAGAAACGCAAACCGGAAAACTTGCCATTGCCATTAGCAATTGTGCTGCCTCTGGCACAGAAGTTGTCGCCACTGGTGAAAAAGGTGGCTTGTTCAAACTCTCTTTTACCAATGGGGTAAACATGATCTCCGGGGTGGAGAGCGCCCCCGGGCAAGTCAGCGCCCTTACCACCAAAGACACAAATATCATTCTTGTTTCAGATCCAGCACAAGGCAATTTGCACGTCTATGACCAAAACTTGCAGGTGCTTTATGATCTGAAAACCCCCAAGGCGTTGAGCACACCGGGCGCGGCGGAACCAGGGGCACTGGCTGTTTCAGCGCGCTCATTTGGTGGCGCCGGGTTTTCAGCGGGATTGCTAGCCGTTGCCGATGACAGCACCAATCGCATCGCCCTGGTAGTTCTGGATACCATTCCAGCGAGCGCGGATACGCCTGAGGGTTAGCCTGTCAGGTGCGCCAGACGCGCAGCGCCCAGAAACACCAGGGCACCAAGCGCCTGATGAGCAATACCCAAAGACACCGGCGTTACCGCCAATAAAGTCCATATGCCCAATAAAACCTGCGCGCCAACCAGCACAAGCACCAGTCCTGCGCCATGGCGCAAACCTGTGCCTCGCACTGCAAATGCCATAGTTATAGCAAAGGCAAAAACCAGATACGCGCCGATACGATGGTCAAACTGTGCCGCTGCCGGGTTTTCAAACAAGTTCCGCCAAAATGGCGACAGCGCCCCGTAAGTCTCGGGAATAAATCCGCCATCCATAAGAGGCCAGGTATTGTAGATATAACCGCCATCGGTTCCGGCCACAAAAGCTCCTAAAATGGCCTGGCCCCAAACAAGCACAAGAAATCCGTATGCTGCCCATCGAAAAGCCAGGGTGTGCTGATTAGTGTTCCCGCCGCCGCGAACATCCAGTGCTGTCCAAAAAGCAATCCCCAGTATTATCAATGCCATGCCCATATGGGCTGCCAACCGGTAGGCACTTACATCCAGCCGCTCGTCCAGCCCACCAAGGCCACTAGACACCATCCACCAGCCGAGTGCTCCCTGCATGGCACCCAAGCCCAGCAACAAAAATAACCTGCGCCCAAGCCAACCAGTGATCTGTCCACGCACGGCAAACACCACCATGGGGATCAGCACCACAAAGCCGATCAAACGCCCCAACAGGCGGTGCCCCCACTCCCACCAGTAAATGCTCTTGAATTCTACCAAATTCATGGTGCTGTTTTGTAGTTTGTATTCCGGTATTTGCTGGTATTTTTCAAACTCAGCCAACCAGTCTGCGTCGCTTAACGGTGGAATAGCCCCGGTCACCGGTTTCCATTCAGTGATCGACAGCCCGGAATCGGTTAGCCTGGTGGCCCCGCCAACGACAATCATGGCCACCAGAAACCCGGTCACTATGAATAGCCAAAGCGATATGGGTCGCGAGGATTGAGCGGACACAATGGCTTGAGATGCAGACATAAAAGTCCTTTTGATTGCAAAATATGACATACGCAATCTCATGTATTCTTTTGTGCCGCGCAAGACCAACTGACAAGTTCGGGTGGTAAATTGCACGATTATAGCGGTGCTGCACTGCAAGAGGACAAGTGTGTTTTATTCCCGGTTTGTGCAGGGTCAAACAGGGTCAAATGAGTATCATTTAAGGGACAAATTAGCGATCATAAGGGTCATTCAAGGGACACACAAAGGACAACAAAGGGGCATGGTGTGTCCCTTGGGTACCCTTACGTGTGGATATGGGGATAAGTTGTTGGTTATCCACACCTCGTCATTGCGGCGAAGGCCGCAATCCATCTTGAGGCATCACTATAGATTGCGGCCTTCGCCGCAATGACGAGGTGTTGGAAGTTTTATTTTGTCAGAAATTTTATAATCATATCCAACCCTTTGTGCTGCCGGGGTATAGTTATCGCAAGTCATAGGCCTCCATGCTTCGACACGCTCAGCATGAGGGAGGAAATATATATAACACTTACCTCATGCTGAGCTTCCTCATCCTGAGGAGGCCCGCAAGGGCCGTCTCGAAGGACGAAGCATGGCTAATACAGCCTGGTCTTTCAGGATCAGAGCCTTGCCCTAATTCTTGCAAGCAATCCGAAATGCTTCCAGTTTCAGCTTTGGTTTATAGACGCCGTTTTCATCAAGCTGTTCGGTGATGCGCGCCCAATGATTGTCATCATAAATTTCAAAATAAATTTTCTGACCATCAGCCGTCGCAGCAAATTTTTTATCATGAATGCGATACAGGCGCAGTTTTCCATCTTCATCTATGCTGGACTCAAGCGTGCGCACTTCGGGATCGGTCGAGTACTGCCAGGCAACTTTCCATTTATTTTCTGCGGCATCCCAAAACCGGATATTCACGCCGCGCCCGGTCTCAGGTGTTATTGAAGGATCAGCATTGAACCATTCGTCCATAATTGCCATACCATTCATGATATAGCTGCCCCGCCATAGTGGTTCTCCTGGCCCTTTTTGCGTCCAGCCATCGTCCTGCCCTCTGCGGGCCTCGATACGGTAATCACCAATCATAAAGGCGTATTGGTCAAACGCGGCAGGCATTGAAGGATGCCGCTGGCCATAATCACATGACTGGGCATCACCCGCTCTTGCTTGCCCCGCCAAGGTCAGCAACAAAAGAGCCGATATAATTCCTGCGTAACGCATAGCGCACCTCTGCATTTTTCAATAAAAAGCAGCCTAGCAGAAGTAATTTTTGAGAAAAGCCAGCGTGGATGAACATTCATAAACTGGCCATGAAGTCATTTGACCGGCCCGTTAGAAGGCGTGGCTTAAAATATCATTTTATCACTTAACCAGATAAGGTCGTACAGAACTTTACCCTTGCGCCTTTTGTCCAAACAGGATCGCCTTGGCTTTTTTGGTTTCTTCACTGTCCTCGGCCAGTTCACCGCGCAATTCCAGCCCAAGCTCAAAACCTTTTTGCACGGCCGGACGTGCGCTCATACGCTCAAACCACGCTTTGAGATTTGGAAAATCATTGATATCCTGTCCCTGGCGTTCATAAGGTAATATCCAGCCCCAACAGGCCATATCAGCAATGGAATAATCATCAGCGAGGTAATCGCGACCCTCAAGGCGTTTGTTCATCACCCCGTAAAGCCGGTTTACTTCATTGGTATAGCGATCAATGGCATAAGTGATTTTTTCCTCGCTATAACCGCGAAAATGGTGGGCTTGACCGGCCATGGGGCCAAGACCGCCCATTTGCCACATTAGCCATTCTTCAACCGCCACCTGCTGACGCGCATCCTTGCCGCCAAATTTGCCGGTTTTGCGGGACAGGTATTGCAAAATTGCGCCGCTTTCAAAAACCGAGATTGGTTTACCGTCTGGCCCATCGGGATCGATGATGGCAGGCATACGGTTATTGGGGCTGAATTTCAAAAACTCCGGTTTGAACTGATCGCCCTGGCCGATCATCACCGGCTTCATCACGTAAGACAGGCCCATTTCCTCCAGGGCAATGGATATTTTCCAGCCATTGGGGGTGGGGTAAAAATAAAGTTCAATGGGATTTTGTGTCATAAAGTTTCTCCAACGATCAACACAATATGGGGCTGGTGCATGTGTATTCAAACCCCACATCTTCACATAAACGCGAGGTGATATTTAATCTCTTGTTGTACACTCTATTGGCTGTTTATATAAAAGCACGACAGGTTCTGCGTCTTGTGCCTTCAAAAGAATTTTTTCCGACTTCTCACAATCACCCGCCTTTGCCAAAGCAAATGCGTAGCTATGCAGGATGGCGCCAGAATCCGGTGAAATTTGCCTGGCTTTTTCGCAAAACCTCAATGCTTCAACAGCCCTGTTTAAGTTTGCAAGAATATAACATTGGTTGTTAAGCACAGCAGGGTGTTCAGGTTCCAGGGCCATAGCATGAGCATTTAACGAAAGGGATTCCTCATACCTTCCCAATTCTGTAAGAACAGAAGCTTTGTTTAAATAATCATAAAAATCGTCATCTTTCAAAGATATAAACAACTCAAGAGATTTTTGAAAATTTGTTTGATCTTGTCCTTTTTGCAAGGGAATTAGGATCAATTCGAGTAAAGCCCGTAGTTCCTGCGGATTTTTTATATCTCCATTTTGAATAAGATTAAAAACTTGCGTTGCGTCCCTGATTGCATCAGCGTTTCGACCAACATGCACATATGCAGAGCTACGATATGCATGAAAAGACGGATCAGATGCAACAGAACCACCAACAACGGCCTCAGCAGCATCATAATATTGTATTGCTTTGGTATCTTTATTTTGCCGCATGGCTATAGAGCCTAAATTTATATAGGCCAACGATTTGAAACCGGGCAAATCAGACTGCTCTACGCACTCTAAAAACAGGCTCTCTCTTTTCTCCAGATTGGTCTCATTATAGGCTTTAATACATATTTCTGGTGGTTGTGGCTCCTGAGAATGGCTCGGCGAAACCCACAAAAAATACAAACATGATAAAATTAAACCTGAACGAACAATATTTTTCATAATGACTGAACCCGGTGTGTATTTTTTTGTGAATTAGGCGACTATTCTGCCCAGTCCGGTTTGCGCTTTTCCAGAAATGCCGTCAGGCCTTCCCTGCCCTCATCAGAATCACGTCGCGCCGCAATGCGTTTGGCGGTCATGTGGATCAGGTCTTCTGTGATCGGCTGCCCCGCCACATCCGCCACCAGTTTTTTGGCATCGGCAACCGCACCTGGTGCCGTCTGGAAGGCCAGTTTGGCAAGATATTCCAGCATTTCATCCATGCCGGCTTCATCATCAACAGTGTAATGCACCAGGCCCATTTTTTCTGCGTATGTGCCGTTAAAACTTTCACCCGTGGTAAACAGCGCATTGGCCCAGCGTGGCCCAATGGCGCGGACGACATAAGGTGAGATAGTGGCCGGGGTAAGGCCCAGCCTGACCTCGGAGAAGCGAAAACTGGCGTTTTTTTGTGAAACCACAACATCACACGCAGCAACAAGGCCACAACCGCCGCCCATGCACGCCCCCTGCACACTGGCAATGGTCAGCAAAGGCAGTTCAGCCAGCTTTTTAAGCATGTGCGCCAGAGCCAGAGCGTCGGTCTCGTTTTCAGCCTTGGTGTAATGTCCGGCAGAGCGCATCCATTTCAGATCGCCCCCGGCAGAAAAACTTTTTCCGGCACCGCGCAAAATCATCGCCCGGCAATTTGATGTTCTCACAGTCTCGAACGCATCACTGAGCTGTTCGACCACCTGGCCATTAAACGCATTATGTTTGTCAGGCCGGTTGAGCATGACGGTGGCAAGCCCGCCGGGGCTGGCATCAAGAATTACAGTGTTTAAGTCTGACATTACGTGCTCCCGTTATTGACCAGCTGTTTCTTGTTTTTCCGGTGCATGAAACCCACCTTCGGCATTGGCAACCATCAACGCAAATGCAGCATAAACAGCCACATTCTGGGCCAGGGCAGCAGGATCAACCTTGTCCAGCGTATCATCAGGCGTGTGGTGCAGGTCAAAATACTCCCAGCCGTTTTGGCCCAGTGAAATCGCGGGTGCGCCGGCACCGGAAAGAACAGATACATCAGAACCGCCAGAGGCCGTCCGCCCCCCTGGCAAAACTCCCAGGGGACGCAATACCTGCAAAATCGCATCGGCCTTGGCTTCGTCGGCCCTGGCAATGCCTGTGTCCATGCGCCAGATACGCCCGGTGCCAAAATCAGACTCGGAGACCATGATGATCTTGTCCATATCGTCGCTATTGGCTTTCAGGTAAGCACGCGCACCGATCAGGCCCGGCTCCTCAGCACCAAACAAGACCACGCGGATCGTGCGTTTTGGTGTTGCGTGCATTGAAACAAGCTTGGCAGCCGCCGTAACAATGGCAACACCTGTGCCGTCATCTATGGCGCCAGTGCCTTCGTCCCAGCTATCCAGATGCGCACCCAGCAACACAATCTCGTCGGGATATTCGCTACCAACAATATCGCCAATGACATTGCCTGAATTGACCTTGCCAATGCGTTTTGAACTCATGGACAGGGTCAGCTCTATTTCGGCGTTGAGTTTAAGCAAACGGCCAAGCTGATCGGCATCATTATTGGAAAGCGCAGCGGCAGGAATACGCGGTTGCGCATCATCATAACGTAAACCACCTGTATGGGCATTGCGGTGATAATCAGTTCCCGCCGAACGGATAACAATCGCCATTGCGCCGCGTTGCGCCGCTATGGACGCCCCAGCGCCTCGTTTTTGCACCGCCGTGCCATACCCCGAGCCGCGCTGGGTTCGAGTCATGACACCATCAACAAAGGCTATTTTTCCCTTTAACGACCCAAGGGGTGCGTCGCGCAAATCCTGCAAGGTGGCAAAGCGCACCACAGATGCGGTGATACCGCCAACCGGCGTACCGATAGAGCCGCCAAGTGCCGTTGCCACAAGGCGTTGCGGATAAGGATCACCAACATGCAGGGCAATGCTGCCACGTTGCCAGCCTTCCATCTCGAAAGGTTCAACATGCACATTGGCAAAACCCAGGTCTGTCAGCCTGGCAACGGCCCAGTCCCGCGCCCGTTCCTCAGCATCCGATCCGGCAAGTCGCGGGCCAATTTCTGTGGTCAGACTTTCCACCAAATCCCATCCTAGCGTGCTTGCCTGCGCCTTTTCGATCAGCACCCTGGCTTCTGCCGCACTATCCTGTGCAAGACCTGTACTGGTAAGCCCGACGAAAAATATACCGGCGAGAAGGATTGTTTTGATCTGGTTCATGATGACAGTCTCCTTTTTCAGGCAAACTAGGACGGTGTTAGGTGAAGCGCCAGCCCCATAGACGATTCATTAGTTCCACATACTGCAAAATAAGGAATTTGATGAGATGACCCACCACATTCCTTATCATGTACGAATTACCCGCCGTTAATCAGGCGGGATACTGTTTTGAAATTTATTTCCATCTAAAACTGATGAAGAAACAGCCTAGGCTTCCGGCAAGAAACATCAGGGCTGGTGCAAGCAGCCAACGCAGGGGTGAGACCTGTTCCACCACCCTGTTATCGATTAATGTGTAGTATCGTTTTCCTTCAGCCAGTTTTTTTACGAAACTATCCCCAAGATATATGGTGGAAGTTACACTACCTTCATCAATGCGTTCGATCATATCCTGTTGCCGTTCTAACAAGGATTTGAACTTTGGATTAATGTTGGCAACGGTAGTAAGGCGATCATTAATAATATCAAAAGCGGTTAAAGGTTCCCCTGCTAACAATATTCCAGCTGACCGGTAATGAAACTGCTGAACGGGAGTTTGAGAAGACACTCTCGTTAGACCAAAACTGCCACCACCCAGCATCAATAATACAAGGCCAGCAATTAGCCAGCCACGCACAAAACTGCGTTCGGATTTTTGCCGTTCCAGAACAACGGTGCGGATTTCCTTGATCTCTCTGAGTTTATCCAGTTCGGCAGAAAAAACTTGCCTACTCATATCAGATGTATCGATTTCATAAATTTCGACAAGTCTGTTAAATATATCTTCCGAGGGGTAGGACTTCCCGGTTTCCAGCTTGGAAAGATAGGATTGTTCGATCTCGGCTTTCGCAGCGGCCTCTGGTTGAGTCCAGGATTTTTTCTCTCGTTTTAGCCGTAAATAATCGCCATACTTCATGATTTTACTCCTGTAATGTTTTGTTTTTACGCGTTTCTTTTTTCGCGATACAAAACATTCTTCAAAAGTCCCAAAAAGACTACAAGATGAATATAATGGAATATCGTGATGTTTTACATGAATATCATATGGAATGTTAGTTATCCCGGCCACATCACATGCAAGCGCCAGCCCTTCTTGACCAAAGTTCATCCGAAGGTCACAAAGGCAATCAGGATCATCAAATTATAAAATATATACAAATCAGGGGAACACCATGAAGCCGACACAAATTTTCAAAGCATTGCTAACCGGAACCAGTATGCTGGCACTTGTCGCCTGTGCACCACAAGCCGAAGCACCGCAGGCAGACGTTTCAAAATCTGCACACCCTGACCCGACCCCATTGCCCCGCGGCGAAAAAACCACCGACATTATTGCCGAGGCCAGCCCCGCCATAGTGGTTTCTGAAGCTGCACTGGCGCGGCGCATTGCCGAGATCGCAGACGATAAATATGAGGGCCGTGCACCGACCACACCGGGCGGTATTGCCGCCGGTCAATGGATTGCCGATGAAATGGCCCGTATCGGTCTGCAAGGTGCTGTGGATGGCTCATACTTTGAAAAAGTCCCCCTGGTCGAGGCCACACTGGATGAAGAAAACTCAAGCCTTGGGTTCACCATCAATGATGAGGCCTTCCCGGTTTCCTTTGGTGATGACAGCATTTACTGGACAAAGCGGATCGACGAGGATTTGAGCTTTGAAAACAGCGATGTAGTATTTGTTGGCTATGGCGTGGTCGCGCCGCAATTCGGCTGGGATGATTATGCTGACGTGGATGTTACCGGCAAAACCGTAGTGATGCTGATTAACGATCCCGGATTTGCTACCCACGACCCTGATCTCTTCAACGGCAAGGCCATGACCTATTATGGGCGCTGGACTTATAAATTTGAAGAAGCCGGGCGCAGAGGCGCAGCGGCGGCCATCATTGTTCACGAAACTGCCCCGGCCAGCTATCCCTGGGAAGTGGTGTCCGGCTCCTGGGCCGGGGCGCAATATGATCTGGAACGCCCCGATGAAGGGGCCAACCGAACCAGGCTGGAAGGCTGGATCAGCCATGAAACCGCGTTAAAACTCTTTGCCGCTTCGGGCAATGATTATGAAGCCATGAAGCAAAACGCCGCCAAAAAAGGCTTCAAACCGATTGTCATGGAGGGCGTAAAAGCATCTGGCACCGTCAAAACCAGTATCAAACATCTGGTTTCACGCAATGTGGCCGGGGTTCTGCCGGGTGCAAAAACCCCCGATGAATATGTGCTTTACATGGGGCATTGGGATCATCTGGGCATAAAGGATATGCCCGAAGGCGAAGATGGCATTTATAACGGTGCTGTGGACAATGCGACGGGCGTTGCCGCCATTTTGGGCATTGCCGACGCCTTTGTGCATCAGGAAACACCCCCGGATCGCTCAATCCTGTTTTTGGCGGTAACGGCGGAGGAATCAGGTTTGCTTGGTTCCGCTTATTTTGCCGAAGACCCGTTTGTACCTCTGAAAAATATCGTTGGCGGTATCAATATCGACGCCCTTCTGCCCATGGGCCGGACAAAAGATATGGAGGTCGTTGGCTTTGGCGCGTCGCAAATGGAAGATATCCTGAAAGCCAAGGCCGCACGGTACGGCAAACATCTGGTGCCGGATCAAACCCCGGAAGCTGGCCATTTTTATCGCTCTGACCATATCAGTCTGGCGAAAAAAGGCGTGCCAATGATCTATGGTGCCGGTGGCAGTGACCTGCGTGAGGGCGGCACCCACGCCGGTGAAGCCTTTGCCGCAGGCTATACCGCCGACCGCTATCACAAACCGGCGGATGAATACACGAACGACTGGAACCTCTCGGGTATCGCAGAAGACGCCAGTATCCTTTATGAAGTTGGTGAAACCATGAGCCATGATGGCGTCTGGCCCAACTGGTATGATGGTAATGAGTTTCGCGCCCTTCGCGACAAAATGCGCGAGGAGTAAATCGATGCGTTATCTACTTCTGATTTTGCATCCCGGAAATGTTATAGTGTCAGTATAAATTACGATACTGATCCGTCAGCACGCCCGCCGTGTTGACCATGCCGATAATGCTGCCTATGCGGTTGGGAAGGTAGAAATGCACATCTGTTGCCGTGCTGCCGCTCATGGTCACCATGGCCACCCGGTCGTCTATGCCCAGCCCGGGTATATACAGCGTCCAGCTACCCAGCGCGCTGCCCACGCTGCCCGGATGCTCACCCAGCACCATATTGCCGTTCATCGAGAAGCGCCGCCCGGATGAGCCGTCCTGCTTGTAAATGCGAGTGTCCTCGGCACCGTAAACCCATGGCGTTATGGTAATTCTAGTAATTATAAATCGTCAATCTAATAAATCAATTTTTACCGTTGAACCATCAGATAAGTTTGTAATTTGATTTGCAATTTGAGCATTAAATTTCACTAGTTCAATATCTTCCATCGATACAAGGTTGGAAACCATATACTCCCCACCTATTACAAACGGGACTTTAGGAGCTAGACGGCAACCATTTGCCAATGGGCCGTGTTTTGCTTGCCAACTATGAGCAATTGACTGACCTGTCTGAAATGCATAGTCTTTAAGTAACTTTTGAGCCCACTCTTCAATATCTTCGGCGAACGGCACTATTTCACCTGTTTCTGGGTTGAATTTAACAATCCCTTTTTCTCGAATCGAAAATTGTTCACCAAAAACATCTTCTGCAAAGAAGGTTTCGGTAGACAGGTCTGCATCAAATTTGCTTTTCCATCCAGACGGGTCATTCCATTCAATAACACCTGAAGGAACATTCGTGGACGACAACGGCCTCACTAAAAGCGCTGACTCAAATGCATAAAATCCATTTTTTAATGATAATAAATGCCCTACAAGTTGCTCAACTACTAGCCTCTCTTCAATAGCCACTAAAGCATGGGCTATGCTTGATGATGAGATTGCAACGAGTTTTTTTATATTTTCGGTCAAATTTCTTCCTTATTTACAAATATCAATAGTAACACAAGTGCCATCTTCGACACCTCTAAGAGCCTGTATCGAAAGTAGTTGAGTGATATCAGTGGATTATGATTCCCTCGGATTGTCGAAGATTCGAAGGAGGCCACGATGTCCTGGACTGATACCACTCGAGCGGAGCATAAGCGCATTTACGCTCGTTATCCAA
>JAJFFQ010000036.1 GCA_021776565.1 Robiginitomaculum sp.
ACCTACTACCAGGGCAATAATTGCAGCGATTCAGAATGGCAGCCTTAAGAATGTTGAAACCGACCATCTGGACGCGCTAAATCTATCTATCCCACAACTGGTTGATGGCGTGGATACCAGTTTGTTGAATCCACGTAATACCTGGGCTGATAAAGAAGCCTACGATGAAGCAGCAAGCCTTCTGGCAGGCAAATTTTCCAAAAACTTCACAAAGTTTGAAGTTGAACCTGCAATTCTCGCCGCCGGTCCCCACAAGGATCTGGCAGCAACCTAAACCAACCCGGATACGTAATCTGGCAGGGAGACTACGATTCTGCAAGACAAGCAATTTCGAACATGCCTTGCTGCATTTGATAAACAGCATAAGCACGCTCTATCAAACCTTATTCGAGGCATCGAAAAGGAAAGCCTGCGCGTGCAGCCCGGTGGTGAACTTTCACTGGCACCGCACCCCAAGGCGCTGGGTTCAGCGTTAACACACTCCAGAATAACCACAGATTTTTCTGAAGCCCAGCTGGAACTGATCACGGGTACCCATGCTTCTGCACAGGCAGCTTTGGACGAGCTAACAGAAACCCACTGTTACGTGTATCGCCATATCGAAGACGAACTGCTGTGGGGGGCCAGCATGCCGTGCGTGCCTCCTTCAGACGATGCCATACCACTGGGCCAATACGGCAGCTCAAATATTGGCAAGGTCAAAAATATTTATCGCCGGGGCTTAGGCCTGCGTTACGGGCGCCTGATGCAAACCATTTCGGGCATTCACTATAATTTTTCAATTCCGCAGGAAGCATGGGAAGTTCTGGCGAGTGCCCGCGGTGAAGAAAACACCCAGTCCTTCAGAACCAGAGCCTATTTCGAGCTAATCAGAAATTTCAGGCGTAATAGCTGGCTGCTCATTTTATTATTCGGTGCATCTCCAGCAATCTGCAAGTGTTTTATACAAGACCAGAAACACAACTTGCGCGACTTTGATGAAGGAACTCTTTATGCACCCTGGGGTACCTCGTTGCGCATGGGTAACCTGGGTTATCAATCGGATGCTCAATCCGAGTTGCATATTTCCTATAATTGTCTGGATGCGTATGCAAGCTCAATGCACCACGCGCTAAGTACACCTTTTGACGGGTACGAGAAAGCCGGTGTAAAAGTCGATGGCGAGTATCAACAACTAAATGCCAACCTGATTCAGATAGAAAACGAGTTTTACGGTACGATTCGGCCGAAACGAACAGCTAAATCGGGTCAACGACCATTAACTGCCCTGACACAGGAAGGCGTTGAATACGTAGAGGTCCGCTGTCTGGACCTGAACCCCTTTCTGCCAGTAGGCATCGATACCACCGAGATAAAATTTCTTGATACATTTTTGCTGCATTGCCTGTTTTCTTCAAGCAGCCATGATAGTCCTGAGGAATCCCAGGAAATGCAGGCCAATCAACTGATGGTGGTTGAACGGGGAAGACAGCCTGGTATCACCCTGCGCAAAAACGGGGAGCAAAAATCTCTGGATACATGGGCAAAACAGCTACTTAACGAATGTAGTGAAATAGCTGCAGTTCTGGATGGTGACAATGGCAAATATCTGGCTGCAACGAAGGCGCAACAGGAAAAGCTGGAGGATTACTCCCTAACCCCATCGGCGCAAATTCTTGCTGCAATGGAAACGGAGAAGCTTTCATTTTCCGAGTTTGTTATCAAGCAGTCCAGCCTGCACAAGGCAAGTTTTGCAGAATGTGGCTGGACTGACGACAATCTGGAAAGGATGGAACAACTGGCCGCCCAATCTCTGGAACGCCAACGTGAGATCGAAGCAGGCGACTCAAAAGACCTGGATACCTTCATAGCAAACTACCTCAAATTGCCCCAACTGAGCGATCTGTGATCATCACCGTAGCACGAATTTTTCACCTCTCATCAAATAGTTACGCGAATCGGTTGACCCAGAAATTTCAGCCGGTACCCTTCGCGCTTCACAATTAAGAATTGAGGCGCATGAACAGTAGAGATTGGGCACTATCCGTACTAACCGTCATAGCAATATTACTGGCGGGGGCACAATATATGGAACATATACTGCTGCTGGACCCATGCCCCCTGTGCATGATGCAAAGAGTCTGGTTTATACAGATCGGTCTGGTTGCCTGCCTTGGCATTGCTACCAACCCCAGATTGCGTATCTATCCACTGCTGTCTTTTCTGGGAGCCCTCATTGGCGGTGGCTTTAGCATCCGGCAATTGTACCTGCAAAGTCTTCCCCCTGATGAAGTGCCGCTGTGCGGGCCTGATCTCGCCTACATGCTGGACGTCTTTCCACTTACTGACACTCTGAATGCCATGATTATGGGCGGTGGAAGTTGTGCTCAGGTAGATTGGAGTTTTCTCGGCCTTTCCATCGCCGCTTACGCCCTGCTGGGCTTCATTACCCTGGCTGCCCTTTCCATTGCACAGTGGAAATCAAGCAACATCCCACTCTCATAAACAGCCCTGAGCTGCTTTTAAAAACAGCCCTGAGCTGCTTTTGGCACAGCCCTGAGCGGCTCTTATCACAGCCCTGAGCGGCTCTTATAGAAAGTAAACGCTTTGTAAGGCTGCATTGAAAAAGTCCTTTAGCGGTGTATAGTTACAACATCATCCGATAATAAACATTAGATAAGAACAACATTTAGAAAGACACTATCGATGAACGTGAGACACACCAAACAGATATTGGTGGTCAACGGCAAGGGAGGCTGTGGCAAGACCACGATTGCAACCAACCTGGCGGCTGCATATGCATGTCGGGGACACTCGGTTGTACTCAAGGATCAGGATCACCAGGCTTCCAGTAGCCATTGGCATGCCCAG
>JAJFFQ010000037.1 GCA_021776565.1 Robiginitomaculum sp.
AACCCCCGTCGCAACCAGGTCAACAATACGAAGTCGTAAATCTCGAGATAAAGCCATGAAAATTCCTCCTGATTCCTTGAATCAGAAGAAGATCGCTTCGTAAACCTGTTTTTGACTCTAAACTGGCCGGAAGTGCTCTAACACTTGACTTTCAAGCCAGTGGCACCCACCACCTTTCTGGCATTGGCGTACAATAATTCAAAAACCCTGCCCGGAAGGGCAGGGTTACATGCAACCGGTTATTTCAAATCATTCCAGTATATCAAAGCGTTATAGACAAACGCGTGATCGTGGTGGTTAAGGTGTCTGTGCATGGGGTTCCAGCCAAAGAAAACGGCCTGCCCCTTGCCAACACTGGTTTCTATGATCGCTGGGGCGCCATTCAGAGCCTTTTTGCCGCTAAGAAGCCCGCCAGACAGGATAAGCGGGTTGGCTTTTTTGTTCTTATCTTTGGCGCTCTCATCATCGTCCTTGTTTTTATCGCTCTTGTCCTTGTTCCATGGGCGAACCGGTGTTTTTTTGGTGCCAAACTGGGCCACGACCAGATTACGATCATCCTTGCGCACACCATAGATCGGTGAATTGCCGCGAAACGCATAATTCATTTCATCATAACCAAAGACAAGTGGCGAAGATTGATCGGTGATCTTCATGGTAATGAATGAGCCGGGAGTGTTGATTGAGGGGCGAGACATGGACACCTTCGAGGTGATACCACTTTGGGTGGCCAAACTCCCCCCTGAACCCAGACCAATAAACGTACCACCATTATTCATGAAGGCATCCAGCGACGCCATGCCATCAAACCCGTAACCGCCGGTAATATCGGACGAGCTAACAATATGGCCATGGCTTGGTGTGTCTTTGGTGGTTTCATAGGCCAGTGGTGACCATTTCTTGTCCACACCGTTTAGTAGGGATTTCAAATCACCCCGACGGCCAAAACTGGGCGCGATAATTACGTCATATTTTTCGCCCAGATTTCCAGCTTTCAGTTCTGATTTCTCGATGATGTTATACGGCACTTTAGACTGATCCAGCGCATAGCGCACCCAGCCCGGATTTTGCGTGGAAATCCAGCTATGCAACAGGCCGATACGCGGCACATCCAGTTCAATCAAATCCTCGGATGGCAAACTGTTTACCCCAACCACTTCCAATAACGTGCGATCAATCACGGCGGCAAGTGCGCCCCGATCAACCGTAGAGGCATCAATAAAAATCGTTCCCGCAGGAAATTCATGTCGGCCAAGTTTCACCGGCTTGGCGGTTGAGTGCATATGCGCACCAGACAAGGCAAAACGCAGTTCGCCCAGCCCTTCCTGGCCCATATGTGCCACCGCATAATATTTGGCACTGCTGCGCGGTAGATCGGGTGTCTCATAAAAGGCTGCGCCGTTATCTTCCACACTGGTTTCCAGGTTCAGAATACCGGCATCCTTGATAAATTGCGTCTTTACGCCGCGCATTAACCCCAGCGTCCAGGCCACATCATCATAAGGCGGTACGTCAACTTTCTCTGGAAATTTTTGTTTTTCAAACAACATTTTGGCAAATGGCCCGTAAGGCTGATTCAGCTTGATAACGGCATCGCCTTTGGCAATTTTAATTTTACCAAATGTGCCTTTCGCCCTGGCGATACTAACCTCAATACCTTGTTCAATCACCAGATCGATCAATTCCCTGGTCGCGCCTTCATCGCGTTGCTCATGAGCGATGACAATGGCTTTCACATCACCGGTGGAGCCAGCGGCAATGGCATCTCTTGATTTAGTATAAAACCCCCTGACCAGTGATTTTGCATTTTTCGAGGCATAGTCCAGCGAGGCATACACGCCACTGGACATATAATTTACATTATTACGCATCGACCACAGCGTTTCTTCGGCTGGAGGGCTTGGGCGATACCAGGTCTTGTCAGTAATTTTTTTACCGGCCATCCGGCTGTCGCTCAAATCACGCAACATGGTTTCGGAGCCGCCATTGCCAAAGGTTTCATAAAACCGTCCGTTTGAATTACGGTTATTGGTCATCCACAGCATATATCCGGGCCACCAGCCGGTATAAAAACCCCACGTCCAGACCCCGGGCATGCCTTTGGAAGTCAGACTGCTCACTTCATGATTGGCAATCGCGGCCCATTCTGAAACTGTGGTCGCGCTGATCGCCGGATTATACGGGCCTGTTCCCGTTGCCACATACAGGTACGGCACACTTTCATGCAGATCCAGTGTCAGGGTTGTTTTGAAATCCAGAAATGTTTTCAAATAGTTTTTGGTCAAAGGCTGGGTCAGCGCAATGCCGTCCCGATTATTATCGTGAAACGTATAATGCCCCCAAAATGGCGGGCTGCTGGGAGGACGATCATAATAGTTTGTCTGGCCCTTATTGTGTTTCAAGAACCATTCCGTTGATCGGTTGCGGCCATCAACCTCAAACACGGGGGTAATCATGATGATGACGTTTTTGCGGATGTTTTGAAATAATTCGCGCTCTTCTGCGGCCAGCCGGTAGGCAATTTCCATAGCCGTTTCCGGTGGGCCAAATTCGGTTGAATGTAACCCTGCGGTAATCCAGTAAATGGGTTTGGCACCGTCAATCTGCTCTTTTGCTTGCGCTTCACTCATCCCGCGCGGATCTGCCAGGGCATTCAACCGGGCTTTATAATCGTCCAGATTTTCCAGCGTTTCAGACTCTGCAATAATAATCGCAATCATTTCGCGGCCCTCGGCTGTTTGACCCAGACTAATCACCTCAGCACGATCAGTAGCGTCAGCAATGGCACGCATATAGGCATGTATCTGCGCCACATTGGTCATCTCACCGGGACTACCGGCGATATAGCCCAAAAAATCTCGCGGGCTGGGAATGGTCGGGTGATCGGGTATCACTGATACCCAGTCATTGAGAAATTGTGGTTTGGTCGTCGCCTCGCGGATCGCCAGACTGGAGACTTTATCGACGGATAGGCCGCCAACCATTTCCGGTAATTTGTCTTCTGCCTCTGGTTCTGCTGCTAACGCAAAGCCCGACAGTGACAGACTACCCGCCAACATTGATACGCCTACAAACCATTGAAGTTTTGTGTAATTCGCCAAAGCACCCTCCCAAGGAAATAATCCTTGAAAGCCTAGGGTAAGCCAATGCCCCTGAAAAGGGCTACGCAGAATAAAGCCAGCAGGAAACCCTGAATTTGCAAATGACCTACTTAAAGTGTGCGTCCAGAAATTCCAGAAATGCGGGCCAGTCCTCTTTGACCACGCCATGGGTACCGGGGCGCATCCAGAACGCAATATCTGCCGCCGGGTCATAAGCCTTTAAGGTTGTCTGGCGTAAGCCGTCAGACCCATAAAGCGCGTAAGCTTCAGAGGCAGCCTGGGCCGCCCGAAAAGCACCATTGGGATCAGACCAGACATCGCGCCTGGCATTGCCCAGAAACAAAGGCCGGGGGGCAATCAGGGCTAGCAAAAAGTGCTGATCTACCGGCAAGGCGACTTTGTCCTGTGCATATTCAGCAAATTTTGGCACAAACCAGTGAGGGTAATTTTCGGTTATGGTATCAATACCTTCGCCGTTTTTGTCTTTGGTCAGGGAGGCACCGCCCGTACCCGATTGATGCGCGATCACCCCGTCAATGCTGTCATCATAAGCCGCTGCGATCAATGCAGATTTGCCGTAACGCGAATGTCCATAGGCGATGGTTTTGGTAAAACCTTTCTCCGCCTTCAGGTAATGGGAAAGTTCGGAAAACTGTGCCGCCCAGGCCATGATCGCATGGGTGCGCTTTGTTTCATCCTGATCGGCAAAAACCTGGTTCAGGGTCTTCGTCCCTGAGCGCCCGCGATCAGGTATAAATTCAGATGGGAATATCACCGCCAGCGCATAGCCTCTTTGCATAATATCCTTGATTGGCGGCGTGGTAATATAGCGACCGAAAAAATAGCCAAACACACCGTTCATAAAGCCTTTGCCGTCACAGGAAAAATAATCACCTTTTGGCGCGGGAATATCCGGGTGGGGAATGACCGCATTATTGGGACAAAAATTCTCCATCATAATGACGGGAATATCACGCGGAGCGCCTACGGGGCGGAGGATAACAAGGCCAAACTCACGCCCTATCCCGATGTCAGTGTTTTGCAGCTCAATAGTTTCAAGCACAATGTGCGCGCTGTTATCAAAATGAACGCCCTCAAACACGGTTTGATCTTTGCGAGACAGGGACATATTTTGCGGAAAACGCCCATAGACATAGGTTTCCAGCAAGGCTTTCAAGCGCGGTGCATCGCTGGTCTGCCAGTTATCCAAAGTAGATACAGCCAGCGCCGGGCTGGCCAGCGCGCCTTTTGGTTTGGTCGAAGCGGTTTTAAGAATTACCCGTGTGGTAGTACACGAGGCCAGCAAGCCATAAACCAGCAGCATCAGAAAAATCAACCATGCCCGTTTCATCCGGTAAATAGGTCTAGTGACGACAGGCTCTGATGACATTGAATATCACACCTTTTTCTGAATTCTGCTTACCATGACCGTGTTTCCAAACAAAAACGGGCCGCATTAGCGACCCGTTCTTATCCGGGGAGGTTTGATTTTATATAGCTTTTTTACGCATTTCAATGGCACCAAAGATAAAGCCTACGGCCACCACAAGGCCAAACCAGAACTGGGCATTGGAGAGTGAGTAAGTTAACCCTTCCCATTGAGCGCCACCAAGTACGGCGTTGAGCACATCACGAGGGCCATCAATATCATGGCTTAACTGGCTGTACGCCCCATTTTGCCACTCACCAAAATGCAGGCCAATCCAGTTGCCAAAGAGATGGGTGCTCAGAAACAAGGCTTCCACGGCAATCAAGACCAATGGTGCCAGTATTGCCCACAAGAACGGCATACGTGCAGCAAAGGATGAGACAAACAACAACCAGGCAAGAAGCGGCAAAGCCCACAGGAGCCACAGCAAATAGTGTGCGATGAACGCAAACCAGCTTGTTATCATCAGGCCCAGTGGCCATAGCTCTGATACCGGGCCGCCCTGCAAAATCATAACCAGACTGAGGAACAATGCGGTAAATAACTGAGCGGCAATCGCCACGGCCAGAAAGGACGCTGGTGCCATAATAACGGGTGTGAAAAACTTTGCCAGAACTTCCTGCCAATCGGCAACCGGCATGGATTTCCAAAACAGGATCGACCGATCCCGGCGCTCTTCATATAGCGAGCCTAAAAGCGAGAAAAAAATGACAAACGGAAAAGCAACCCATGCTAATCCTGTTGTCACCCAATACATCAGTGTCATGCCCGCCGGCATTTCTTTAGGTTCTTGTTCAACCAGCTGGTTCATTGCATCGGCAAGATTGGCAATGCCTGCCCCTCTCATATCATCGAAATAGATGATATTGCCAAGGCCAAGGCTGGATAAAACAACCAGGATAAGGGTTATGCCTGTCAGGATTACCGGCACAAGGATATAGCCATTTTTCCCATCCAGAACTTCGCGTTTTACCAGAGCCGAAAACGTTTTCATTGCCCTTCTCCTGTCATGCTTGCCACAAAGATATCAGCAAGACCAAGGCGGCGTGTTTCGCCCAGTTTAGCCAGTGCTTTGCGGTCTGTATTTTTATATACGAACGTGGATTTTCCAAACGTTGAACCCTTCGATATAGGCTCCAGCGCCATGGCTTCTTTTTCTTTTCCAGGAGTTACCAGCACTTCAATAAACTGCTCTTTAAGCTCTTCCATATCAGCGTTAAGAAGCACGTCACCGTCTTTGATAAAGATGACATCAGTCAGGATATGTTCAATTTCTTCTACCTGATGGGTGGTGATAATTACCGTCCGGTTTTCATCAAAATACTCTTCCAGCAGACTTTGATAAAACTGCTTGCGGAAGATAATATCCAGACCAAGCGTTGGTTCATCAAGCACCAAAAGTTTGGCATCGATTGACATTACAATCGCCAGATGAAGCTGCACGATCATACCTTTGGAGAGCGCACGTATTTTTCGATCTTGTGGTATTTTAGTCCGAGACAGAAAAGTCATAGCTTTTTCGCGATTGAATTTGGGGTGCACAGCACCAACATAATCCAGCACTTCCACTACTTTCATCCATTTTGGCAGTGTTGCAATATCTGAAATGAAACAGGTGTCTTTCATCAAGGCGCTGCGTTGCCGGGAGGGATCAAGCCCCAAAACGCTAAGCTCTCCTTCATAGGAAGACAGCCCAAGCACCGCATTTAGCAATGTTGTTTTACCGGCACCATTGGCACCAATAACCCCAACAATACGCCCCAGTGGAATATCAAAGCTCACGCCTTTCAAGGCGCGGAATTTGCCAAACCGTTTGGAAAGGTTTCTGGCCTTAACAACGGGGGCATCAAGTGCAGTATCTGTCATCCTAGCTTCCCTTTTTGCCAAGGCCGCTTTTAAGCAACTCATCAGCATTAAACCCAAGGCGGCGAATTGTCTCAAGAACACGCGGCCATTCTTCTTCAATGAAACGCGTGCGTTCAGCCTTCAAAACCTTGGCACGCGCCCCTTCGATTACAAACATTCCCAGTCCACGACGTTTTTCCACAAAACCTTCCATAACCAGCTCCTGATAAGCCTTGGAGGCGGTGATAGGATTGATTTGCAAATCCATGGCGACATTTCTTACCGAGGGTAGCGCCTCGCCTTCCGGCAAAACCCCATCCATAATCGCAGCAACTACCTTGTCTTTCAGTTGCCGGTATATCGGCTGATCGTCCGTCCAATCCGGCGTCATACTTGCTTCCTTTTCAAAACGGCTTTGGCAAACATGCCGGCGTCATAAGTATTGCCAGAATCATACTGAACGTCCTTGTTTTAACGCCTTTGTTGTTGTAGTGTGTTAGTTATGTAGCACACCATGCATAAATAGCAAGACAAATTTCAGCTGTAGCGCATACATAGGCCGGGTATTATGATAAATACGCCAAAATTTGCAGGAAGCAGACATGCTATATCTTTGAATTATCAACACAAAATTTACCCTGCTCAACGACAGGCACTGCCGTTCCAGCCAGGCTTTGAGATGCACCGGCCTCCAGTTATTCCATAGAGAGATTGCCTGGTTAAACACTGATTGACCGGACAGGGTTGTGAATATGGGTCGGGTTTTCTGGTTTGACACTGTGACGTGCTCATCCGCATGGTGATGGTGCAGTTTGGGCAGGCATTGCTGCCTTTTATCAATTGAAACAAGCCCAGGCGCGTATCACCATCGGTCATACGCCAGGTCTGGCTCCAGCTGCGCTTGCCCTTGCTGGTCTTGGTGACATATTGCCATTTATCCCAGGCACTGGATCGGGTGTAGGAGAACCCCTCAAACCCAAACCCGTTTGCCGTCATGGACAGGGTAAATGTACCTGGCCCCATAATGCCAATTTCCTGATGGAACATTCGCGCACTGGAGGATTCATAAAGTGTCCAGGTGCGCTGATCGTTCAGACAATGAAACAGCTGCCCGCTGTTTTGCTGGGCACGTGTCGGGCTGGCTATCAGGGCGGTCAAGACCGCGCCTGTAACCAGCACTGTTTTTGAAATAACGGACATATTTATTCTCTCGTCATTGGGCGGGTTTGGATTATTCGTAAACAGAGGTCACACATATGCCGCCCATGTGGGTGCCGTATGAGCTTTTGTATCCCGTCCAAACCAGGTTGGAATACGTTGATAATGGGATGAATTGACCAACAGCAACAGGGCCAGAATAGAGAACAGATCCATTGCGCATGGCGATTTTTACAGAGTGCGAGGCGGCCCGAAGTTCAGAGACGCGAATACCGATAAAATGCCCGCGTGCATACCATGATGGTAAAAACCCAACACCAGTACTTAACCCTGCGGTGCCAGGCCCGGATGGAAGACACGTTGAGCCACCATCAAATGCCGCCAAAGCGCTTGTTGCGCTGACAGCTAATGCGCCGAGCATAATGCCAGTGACCGAAATGCGTTTGAATATTTTTGAAATAGTCATAACAACCTCTTGTTTTGAATGTCCCTGCGGTATTGGATATCCTCTTGGGTGCTGGCCCACCATTAGCATTCGTGCGTATATTGGGTGTGAGGGAAGAAAATTGTGACTCAGAGCCTATGAAAGACCTGACCGGCTTGTCCGTATTGATTGCCGAAGACCAGGCTTTGGTGCGTCAGGGTATGGCGGCGTTAATCGCAACCGAAGTGGGCGAGGTGACAGAAGCTTGCGATGGTGAACAGGCGCTTGACCTTCTGAAATCAGAAAAATTTGATCTGGCGCTTATAGACATTGGTCTGCCTGGTCGAACGGGCATAGATGTTCTAGGCGAGGTTCGGCGTCGACGAATCCCGGTTAAAATTATTATTCTGACTGGGGATACAGACAGCTATTCCCCGACAACCATTTATGACGCAGGCGCAGACGGATTTTTGTATAAAACCGCGGATGCCGATCATTTTATGGAAATTTTTATCGCCGTCGCCAATGGAAAAAACCTTCCCCGCATTGATGATCTTGATGGCGACAATGCCCAGGCTGTTGCGCAAATACGTGATAGCCTTACTGCCCGGGAATTGCAGATTGTGAAACTGGTTGCCGAAGGACGAAGCAACAAGCTAGTCGCCAATGTTCTATGTATAAGCGAGCATACCGTGCGCAAACACCGTGAACATATCAATCGTAAACTGGATATTTCATCACCAACAGCACTAGCCAGCTTTGCCATCAAGGCAGGCTTAATCTAAGAGACTTGATAAGACCTGAGTACACTTGACAATTGATCGGGATCAACAGGTTTGGGCAAAACCGAAAAACCTGATGACCTGATTTTTGCCAAAATCGATGTTTCGGTTGCACCGGTGATGATAAGTGCAGGCACATCCTCCCTCATATGCTTGCACAATTTTGCAATGACCGTTAATCCGTCCGTGTCAAAAAGATGAAAATCAACAATCAGGAATTGTGGCATAAAACCTGATGACAAATGTGCCAATGCCTGATCCAGACCAGCAGCCAATCGGCACTCACAGCCCCAGGCCGTCAGTAACGCCTTCATCGCATCAAGAATGTCAGGCTCATCATCAATGACCAATATGTGCAGTCCTGGCGCAGATAAAGCATTGGTTATCGTTTCAGAATGTTCTGCAATATTTTTTACCTCTACGGCTCTATGAGGTAATTTTAGCAGAAATGCGCTACCGCTTTGTGAGGTAGACGCAATTTTTATACTCCCTCCTAAAAGACGGGTGAATTCCTTGACCACAAACAAGCCCAGCCCGTAGCCACCCCTTGAACCAGGATATTCACCACTGAGGGAAACATAGGATTCAAAAATTCTGCCGGCATCTTCCTTGGCAATCCCCGCACCATCGTCGGTAATGGTGACATGCCAGGCATCGGGCGTATAAACCGCCGCAACCCTGACCTGTTTGCGCGCAGCTTTCAGGGCATTATCCAGAAGATTACTCACCACCCGTTGCAACATTCCAGGATCAGTAACCAATTCGCCAGCATCGCAGGAAAAACTCAAATCTGTTTGTTGTTTTTCTGCCTGTATCTCAAACCCGTTGGCAATGTCTGCCAATAGCACTGATAATTCAATACTGACCCAAACGGGTTCCTTGTTTTTGGTCTCAACCCGCGCCGCATCCAGTGTATCCTGCAAAAGCGTGCCAAGGTTATGGATTGAGCTTTCCTGTTTTTCAACGAGTTTTGCCGTATTGTCATCATCTATTTTGCGTTTCAGGGCCGCATTGAACAGGGCCAGGGCATGCAGGGGTTGGCGCAAATCATGACTGGCCGCAGCAATAAATTGCGCGCCCTCCTGCGCACTGTTTTCAGCCCGAGCGGCGGCGGCCTTGAAGGCTCTGGTGCGATCAAGAACCTGCTTTTCAAGTTCCAGATTTAATCTTTCCAAGGCGCTTGACGTGCGCCTGGCATCATGAAATGCGCGTTGAAGGCGCAAAAGCAGTGCATAGGAATACCCGATCCCCAGAACCAGGACACCAAAGGGGGTCAAATCAAACCCACTGGCGTTATCGGTATAGATCACCGCATCGTTTACGGCGGTAAAAAGGAAAATAAAATTGGAAGCCAGTATGGCTGTTGCGCCCGGTTCCTTATCGCGCATCGCGCTTATGGTAAAAACCAGACTGTAGACAATCACGGCAACATTGAGGAGGATAGAAAAATCCCGCGTATATGAATAAATGCGCTCAGGGGTAACCAGAACAAACAGCGCCATAACAAAGCTGAACACTATGATTGCCCTTGAGGTCTTCACCGGGAAATGTTTTGGGAAAGCGGCCCTGAAAAACAAAAGATAGACAGCAGGCGCAATAAACAAACTCAAATAGGCTAGCTTCAGATCAGACCAATATGATGATTGCGGAAAATATATATGAAAATACGGGATAATCCCGGAAACCCTGACCACAAGGACAAGGCACAGAAGGGCAAACCATATATGCACCGGCCCATTGGAGGGATTTGTTCGATCAGCAAGATAAAAAATTAAATGGAACAAACCGATCGAAAATAAAATGCCCAATACCAACACATAATAGAACGTCATTGTGTCCAGTCGTTTTTGCAAGACAACCCTATCCCACAGCTCTAGCGGATGCCCCGGCCCCCCATACGCATGAGAGAAATTGGCCATTTGCAAAACCAGCACACTCTGCCCGGCCAGCGCCGGCAAGATACGCGAGGTATAGTTGGGTTGATTTTCTTTGGGGTTTGACGACACAACGCCGTTCCCCCCCACAAGTACATCATCAATATACAGTCGCCAGCTCGCGTTTGGCGAAATCAGGTGAAAGGCCAGGTCGCGATTATACGACGGTAGTTGCAGCCGGGCACGGTAGGTGGCAATTCCATATGAGTGTTTGAAATCTGGTGTATTATTGCGATTCCACCGCCCTGGCATGATGACCAGGTCACCCTGGTAATGGGCATCAAATTCAGTTGGGCGGACAAGCTTGCCCCAGATCACCTCCCATTCACCCGAAATAACCAACGGACTGTTATCAAGAAACTTCCACTCGGGTGCCGACAAAACGCCTTTTTGCACCTGAACTGTTTGGGCTTGAGCAGGCGCCAGGAAAAACCCAACGAACAAAACCGGCAAGATAAGGTTCTGCAAGAAATACCTGATTTTCTGTCTTTTAGTCATAGAGTGTCAGTCGCCAATAATCGTACACGATCGTACACATTATAATGATCTGAACGTCAATCTTTCTAATAGCCTTCTAAATCGCCTGTACAAAAAGCAAAGAAAATTGATACGTAATGACCTACATCACGTATCCAGAAAGCTGCGCAGCTTACGAGAGCGGCTTGGGTGTTTCAGCTTGCGCAGAGCTTTGGCTTCGATCTGACGGATGCGTTCGCGGGTGACCGAGAACTGCTGGCCAACTTCTTCCAGCGTATGGTCGGTATTCATGCCAATGCCAAAGCGCATGCGCAACACCCGTTCTTCACGCGGGGTCAGGCTGGCCAGAACCCGTGTGGTGGTTTCGCGCAGGTTTGACTGGATTGCGGCATCAACCGGCAGAATGGCGTTTTTGTCTTCGATAAAATCGCCCAGATGGCTATCTTCCTCATCACCAATGGGGGTTTCCAGACTGATCGGCTCTTTGGCGATTTTCATCACTTTGCGCACTTTTTCAAGCGGCATGGACAGCTTCTCTGCCAGTTCTTCCGGCGTTGGTTCACGGCCAATTTCGTGCAGCATCTGGCGCGAGGTGCGCACCAGCTTGTTGATGGTTTCAATCATGTGCACCGGGATGCGGATGGTGCGGGCCTGATCCGCGATCGAGCGGGTAATGGCCTGGCGAATCCACCAGGTCGCATAGGTAGAAAATTTGTAACCCCGACGATATTCAAACTTGTCCACCGCCTTCATCAGGCCGATATTGCCTTCCTGAATAAGGTCAAGAAATTGCAAACCACGATTGGTATATTTTTTGGCAATCGAAATCACCAGGCGCAAATTGGCCTCGACCATTTCCTTCTTGGCCTGCGCCGCCTCGCGCTGACCTTTTTGCACGGTTTTTACAATGATGCGGAACTCGTCAATGGTCACCCCGGCATCTTGCGCCAATTGGGCGACCATACGGCGCAGGCGCGCTACCTGATCGGCCTCACGGTCGATAAATTTTTCCCATGCCGGGGAAAGCTTGGTTACGTCATTGCTCCAGTTTGGGTCAAGTTCATGTTTGAAATAATGTTGCAGGAACTGTGTGCGCGGCACCCCGTGTCCATCGGCAAGGCGTAAAATGCGCCCTTCCACCCCGACCAGTCGCTTGTTAATGGCATAAAGTTGTTCGACCAAAGCCTCAATACGGTTATTATTCAAATGGATGGCTTTGAGGCGCGTAATAATCGCGTCCTGGGTTTCGGTGTATTTACGGCGCGATTGCGGCGTTAAATCCTTGCCCTTGAGCTGGGCATCAATCAACTTGCCCTGAAGCTTGTTGAAGGTCTTGAAATCGGTGGCAATGGCATCAAGTTCGGCAACAACGCCTTCGCGCAACTCGGCCTCCATGGCCGAGATCGACAAATTAACCTCATCGTCATCATAATCGTCATCATCGTCGTCACTGGTTTCGGTATTTTCTTTGGCCTTGCCATCTTCGCCTTCGGCCTTGTCTTCCCCGGTTTCTTTCTTTTCTGGCTGCCCTTCAGCTTGAACTTCACCGGCGGCATCATTGCCAGTATTATCTTCTTCGGCCCCGTGGCGGGTGGCAAATGTGGTATCCAGATCGATGATGTCACGCAATAAAATACGCCCTTCGGACAATTCTTCACGCCAGACCATAATGGCCTCAAATGTCAGTGCGCTTTCGCATAACCCGCGGATCATGGTGTCCCGTCCGGCCTCTATGCGTTTGGCAATGGCAATTTCACCTTCGCGAGAAAGCAATTCCACCGTTCCCATTTCGCGTAAATACATGCGCACCGGGTCATCGGTACGATCGGCCGCGGCGGTGGTATTGCCGGTGCGCACCACGGTGCTGGCCTTGCGCGCAGCAACGGCTTTTCCGGTCACCGCTTCTGCATCATCGGAGTCTACAACATTGATGCCCATTTCAGATAAGGCCGCCATAGTATCTTCAATTTTTTCAGAACTGACCTCGCCCGCAGGCAACACCTTGTTAAGCGATTCGTGAGTGACATACCCGCGTGCCTTGGCCCGCTCGATCATTTGCCTGACAGCGGCATCTGTCATGTCCAGTATGGGACGATCCTGCGTTTCTGTCGATGTTGTTTTGCCTGCTGCCGCTTTTGCCATATCTCACCTGTCCCGCTCACGCGATTGCACGCTTTGCGGTAATCCTTAACTGTGACGGGCGTACCCGTTTCTGATCCCGTAGACATCGTCTCGTCAGACGTTGCCCTCATCCTCATCACCAAACTTTGCCGACTGTCGCGTTGCCCCAAGCGCCCGCAGGCTGCTTTGGTCGCCACGCTTTAGACCATCAAGCAATTGTTTCACCCGCGCCGCCTGTTCATCCGCTGAACCTGCCCGTTCGATCAAGTCTTGCGCTGTTGTTAGCCAGCGCGTAACGCGATCAATATCGGACTGTTCCGGGACAGGTATCGTGCGCCGTTCCAATTCCCTGATATCGTCTGCAAAACCTTCGTGCGTTAAATGGCGATGCAAACTGGCCCTGTCAACACTTGTCTCCGCCAACCAGTGCTCAAGAATGGCATCGCGCAACCGGTTAAGCCCCTCATCACCAAGGGGCATGTTGGCAAATGTTTCATCCGCCTCAAGCAAAATTTGCGGGTGCGCCATGATCTGCGCCAACAAAAACCATTGTTCCGCCCGCCCGCTGGCCGGGCCGCTGGCCAGTTTGCGCAAGTCAGCACTGGGAAAAGCCTTCGCGGGCGCACGTTCTTGTATGCCTGAACGCACACGACGAAACAACACATCAATACGTGCATAAAATTCACTGACGTAAAAACTGGCGACTTCCTTATTGCCAATTTCACTTGCAGCCTGACGTAGCCGTTTTTTCAAACCAGCACGGGATTCGGGGGTATCCAGCGGCTCCCGCTGCCGTTCGCGCTCCCACAACACATCCACCAGGGCGCGCGCTTCACGCAATACATCCTCCATAGCGGCGCGCCCACGCGTCCGGATCATGTCATCAGGATCCAGACCAGAGGGCAAAAAAGCAAATTTCAAAGTGCGACCCGGCTCCAGCATGGGCAAGGCCCGGTCCAGCGCCCGGTGCGCAGCACGCTGGCCCGCCGCATCACCATCAAAGCACAAAACCGGTTCTGGCCCGGCCTGCCATAAAAGCCGCAATTGATCCTCGGTAAGCGCCGTGCCAAGCGGGGCCACCGCATGTTCGATCCCGGCACGGGCAAGTGCGATAACATCCATATAGCCTTCGGCAACCACCAGACCATTGGCATTTGCCTTGCGCACCGCCGCGCGTGCCTTGGGATAATGATAAAGCGTTCGCCCTTTATGAAACAGTGGTGTTTCGGGCGAGTTGAGATACTTCGCCTTGTCATCAGCGGATAATGCCCGGCCACCAAAGCCGACCAGACGACGACGCGCATCGTGAATGGGAAACATCACCCGGTCACGAAAACGATCATAGGGCGAACGTCCGCCATCTGGCGCGATCAGTAATCCAGCCTCGACCAATACGCCAAGGCCAGCCCCTTTTTGTACCAGATAGTCTTTTAAGGCGCTATGTGATGAAGGTGCATAGCCCAGACCAAAGGCGGCGCACGCCTGCTCATCCAGCCCACGATCATGCAGATAATGACGCGCATGGCGGCCCCGTACCCGGCCCAACTCGGCGGTAAAAAACCGTGCAGCCTCCTCCATCCATTCAAGGAGACCTTTTTGACGTTGAGCTTTTTGAGCAGCTTCTGGATCCGGTGCCGGCAGGGCCATGCCCGCCTCTCCGGCCAGACGCTCCACCGCCTCGGTAAAGCTGAGGCCTTCGGTTTCCTGAAACCAGCTTATAACGTCACCATGCTTGCCTGATGAAAAGCAATGGTAAAACCCTTTCTCATCATTAACAAAAAAGCTCGGTGTTTTTTCCTTGTTAAACGGTGACAGGCCAGCGAACTCGCGCCCCTGACGGCGCAGCTTCACTGTCCGCCCGATCACATCGGACGGTTTGACGCGGCTTTTCAGTTCCTCAATGAAATCTTCGCCAAAGCGCATTTTATCTACTCACCCAATGGGTACCTAGACGGAGAGGATAATTCTTGCACCTCAAAAGGGAAAGGGGGGCAGATAAAGTGAGTATGGAAATAAACACAAAATTTTGTATATATTTTTGCATTAAAGGAGGTAATAACCTCGATTTCTAAGGATAAGATATCTATAATTTTCTCGCAAGCCACTCATTCTCCCATAATCATTTCAACTACCAACGACATTCCGAATGTCATGGCAAATTCAAACCTGGCGATTGAGGGTAATGGCTATGGCGGTTGCATCCTTGTTGACGCGCCCGTTGGCCCCATAGGCAATCATGCTGGAGCGGGTATTTGCGGCTTCATCGGCAATGGCGTGCACCAGACCTTCGGTCAGTTTTCGCACCATTCCGGCGGCTGCGTTATTGCGCTTTAACGCCTTATCAAGGCTCAGTGTTTCATCGCGCAGGATTGTTCGCAGTTTTGCCGAAGCCTCAGCCATAAGAGAGGGGGTTTTGGCAATGCGCGCCGTTTCCAGCCGATAAGTGGTGGCCAGTGTGTTTTTTTCGTCAATAAAGGCGATAACCTCATGAGGGGTGCGGGCTTCAAAAAGTTCGGTCTCACGCAGTACAAGACCTTTAAGTCTGCGTGAAAGCACAATCATTTGTTCAGCATGGTCTTCGGCATTATGGGCGTGCAGCGCCATTATTGCTGCTCCTTTTGCGGATCAATGCCCTGAAGACGCAAAATTTCAGTTTTCAGTTGGTCAGAAAGACCAATGCCGCCATTTTGGGCAAATACTTTTGCGTATTCTTCGTGCAGAAGGCCAGAAAATGCTTTCTCGCCAGCGCCGCCACCAAAAGGCCCATCACTTTGCAGCCCGGCAAACATGCCCTGCACCATTTGACCAAGAAAGAAGCTTTCAAACTCTTTTGCAACCTGTTCGGCCTGTTCCTCTGTACGCACAGCGGCAACATTAGGTGTTGTTGTCGGTTTGGCAGCAAAAACCTGAGCAAGAAATGCGTTGGATGTAAAGGCGTCTGCCATATCACAACACCTCTATTTCGGCTTGCAAGGCACCGGCGGCCTTGATGGCTTGCAGGATCGCGATCATGTCGCGTGGTGTCAGGCCAAGAGCATTCAACCCCTCAACCAGATCACTCAACGCCACACCTTCACGCACTACGATCAGGCCCGTACCCTCTTCTTCTTCAACCGTAACGCTGGTGCGTGGCACCTGTGTTGTTTCCCCGCCTTGCGAGAACGGCGCTGGCTGACTGACCTGAGGCGTTTCTTCAACCGATATTGTCAAACTGCCCTGGGCAATGGCAACGGTGCTGACCCGCACATTATCGCCCATGACAATAATGCCGCTAATCTCATCAATCACTACCTTGGCCGGTAAATCCGGCTCGATGCGTAATTGCTCAATTTCAGCAAGCAGGGTGACCATATCCCCGTTCCAGTTCGGCGGACGGGTTAACTGAACAACTGTAGGGTTAAGCGCGTGCGCCAAGGAAACACCGGCATAGGTGTTGATCGCACCGGCCATGCGCAACGCCGTAGTCAGATCAGGATTGCGCAAGGAAAGCCGCAAGGTTGTTTTACCGGCAATATCAAAACTGATTTCGCGCTCGACAATTCCGCCATTAGATATACGCCCTGCGGTAGGCACGCCCTGTGTGATTGTTGCCGCTTCGCCGCCGGCGCTGAACCCCCCTATGGCGATCTGCCCCTGGGCAACCGCATAAACCTCGCCATCGGCACCCATCAATGGGGTGACCAGCAATTGCCCACCTTGCAGACTGTCGGCATCGCCCATGGCAGAGACGGTAATATCAATACGCGAACCATTTGTGGCAAAGCCGGGCAAGTTTGCCGTCACCATAACTGCGGCAACATTATCGGTTTTCAAGCTGGCCCCGCGTGTGTTTACACCCAATCTTTCCAACATGGATTCAAGACTTTGTTTGGTAAAAGGTGAATTTCGTAAACTATCGCCCGTACCATCCAGCCCCACCACAAGGCCATAACCAACAAGCTGGTTTTCGCGAACCCCTTCGATATTGACAATATCCTTGATCCGCGAGCCAGCAAAAACGGTGCCGGGTGTCATAACGCTCAGCAAGAGAGCCAAAACACCACAAAGAACGTTTTTCAAATTCAACATCAACACACCCCAACAGGACTATTCCCCTTGGTAATGCGAGATATGTGCCAGTTATTTCATAAAACAATTGATATTTTGTATATTATTATCAATGCCTTATATGCGATTGAACAATGGCAGACAATACCCGGCAAGAATGCATCGGCAGAACTGGCCGGGGTGGTCAATTATGCTTAATGGCGTGTTAACGCCCCCAAGGCACACTTGTTCTCAAGAAAAAAGGTGAGCGGTAATGAGAATCAACGCAGCAGAGCAAACACGCGCTACCGGCAAAGCCAGGGCCAAGCGTAAACAGGCAAGTGGTGCATTTGCTCCCCACAGTCAGGCGTCAAGCCAAAGCACAGCCCCAATGGCGACAACCCAAACCAACCCTATTGCCTCACTTGATGCACTGATTGCCCTGCAAGGGGATGAGGATTTTCGCCAGGCACGAAAAAAAGCAACCGCCAGAGCCGATGAACTGTTGGATGTCTTGTCCGATATGCGCCTTGGGCTGCTGGAAGGTGGCGTCTCAATGCGCACTCTGCAACGCCTGAGCACGACCCTTGAACGCACGCGGGCAAACACCGGAGATGCCAGGCTCGAAGCCATTTTGAACGAGGTCGAAATACGGGCTGAAGTGGAAAAAGCCAAACTTGATTCCGTCACATAGTGACTTATCACGAAAACGTTATAATCTGTTGATTTTATTTAATGTTTCACTGCGTTATACTAGATTGACGCTGCGTAACTAATGACTATACTTCGCCGCGATTTCATTGGGGGCACTGCCCTTGGCCACACTGATTGACAGGAGAGCCTTATGGCCCTTGCGCAAACTGCTTCACCTGATTTGCCAAACAGCTATACCCCCAGCGAAGACGAGGCATTTATGGCACCTCTTCAGCTTGAATACTTTCGGCAAAAATTGCTGGCCTGGAAAAGTGAAATTATTGAGGGGAGTCGCGAAACGATTGCCAATTTGCGTAAAGAGACCGCAACACACCCTGACTTGACCGATCGGGCTGCATCTGAGGCTGACCGCACAATTGAACTGCGCGCCCGGGATCGACAACGCAAACTGGTGACCAAAATTGATGCCGCATTGGGCCGTGTTGAAGATGGCTCTTACGGTTATTGCGAAGCTACGGGCGAACCAATCAGGCTCGCCCGCCTTGATGCCCGCCCCATCGCCACCTTGTCGCTGGAAGCGCAAGAGCGCCATGAGCACAAGGAACGCACGAGCAAATAATCAGCCAGCATTTTTTTCGCGCATTTCTTTGGCCAGAACGGCAAGTTGCAATTCAACCCGTTTAATCTCGCGAATCACCATATTTTTGTGCATTTCCATCCAGAACCATATCTTCAACATCCCGGAAAAAAATACCCCAACCCCCATGCCCATACCCCAAAGGGTCATCATGCGCGGATCGCTGGTATGGAAAAAATTCCACCCGGCCCAAACGGCAAAAGCAGTGGCCGCAAACGCCAGAACCATGCCATAGGCGCTCCAGAAGCGCATTTTTCCACGAAATACATCAAATATCATGGCAAACATGCCTTGTTCACCGGCTATCGCCTCCAGCTTTTGAAGTTCTGTCTCAGACAGGGCTTTGCGGATTTCATCATCTATAGTGTTCATTTTTTTCTCCTTCTAATTGAGTACGCAAGATTTTACGCACTGTATGAAGTCTCGACTTGATGGTGCCTTCCGGCACACCCAGCATGATCGCAATTTGCGAAACACCAAGCCCCTGGCCATAAAACATACCAACCAGGACACGATCGTCTGCGTCGAGGTTGTTCAGTGCTGCCTTAAGGTCTAGTTGCTCGTCATTGACGGTAAAAGAGGGTGTTTCAGCAGGTAGTTGCGCCAGTTCATGATTGCCGGTACGGCGGCGAATTTTCCGCCGAAGCGTATCTGTGCTTACCCGACTGGCTATACGTAAAATCCAGGCCGGAAAACGGGCCGGATCATCAAGGCGTTTAAAGCCCTTGATAACTTTCAGCCAACTTGTTTGCACTGCATCATGTGCGGCATCGCTATCCTGGGTGAGACGCGTGCAATAGCGCAGCAGAATGGGCGACCAGTGACGTACCAGCGCATCAAAGGCAGCGGCGTCACCGTCTTGCACCTTCATCACCAATAGTTCATTGGCTATATCGCGAGCACTGCGCATTTTGTACGCTTTCCTGCTACCAACCAAATTGGTCGAGACCCTGTATAGTCGTTCCTTGGTGGCATTTGGTTCATTAAACAGATTTATTTTTCGGTTAAACCCCATGAACTTATCGTGAGCAGCACAGAAAACTGTGGTATGGGATACCCGCTTACGCTAGAAAAATGCGGGGCGTTAAATTTATCGGAGCAATACCATGCTGATCCGCCGCCCACCGGGCTTTGCCCTGAAAGAAAATCAGGTCACGTCGCAATCGGTTTATATGCACCGCCGAGAATTCATGGCTGCATTTATTGCCGCTGGGGGCGCTTTGGCCCTACCCAATGTCGCACAGGCTAAACGGGCCAGGCAGGGCGACTACGCCCCGCTTAAAGCCACCAAATCCAGTTATGCAATCGAAGACCCTCTGACCTCATGGGAAGCGGTGACCAGTTATAACAATTTCTATGAATATGGCACTGGCAAGGGTGATCCGGCCAAGAAGGCCCACAAACTAATCACCAAACCATGGTCAATAACCGTTGAGGGCGAAGCAGGAAAAATCGGCATTTATGCCCTTGAAGACCTGATTGATTATAATGCCCTGGAAGAGCGAATTTACCGCCATCGCTGCGTCGAGGCCTGGTCAATGGTTATCCCCTGGGTGGGCGTGCCTTTGGCATCAGTGCTAAAGCGTTTTGAGCCAAATTCACGCGCAAAATACGTGCAGTTTATTACCAAAAACAATCGCAAGGAAATGCCGGGCACCTTCTGGCCAGTGCTGAAATGGCCATACCGCGAAGGCTTGCGCATGGATGAAGCCTTCAATCCCCTGGCCTTTTTGGCCGTAGGTGTTTATGGCCGCATTTTACCCAACCAGAACGGTGCACCAATTCGTCTGGTTGTGCCATGGAAATATGGTTATAAATCCATAAAATCCATCGTCGGTATCCGCTTTAGTGAAACCATGCCGCCAACCTCATGGAATATGTCGGCTCCGCGCGAATACGGATTTTATTCTAATGTAAACCCCAATGTTGAGCATCCACGCTGGAGCCAGGCCAGTGAGCGTATCATTGGAGCGCAAACCGGATTTGCCGGAGCATTGGCACGTCGCGAAACGCACATGTTCAATGGCTATGGTGATGAAGTTGCAAGCCTCTATGCAGGTATGGATTTACGGGTGAATCATTAGCACCGCCTTGTCATTGCCGGGCCTGTCCCGGTAATCCAGTCTCTATGATCCATACCATATAACAAAAAGACTGGATTACCCGAATAAATCGGCATGACAGGTTCGTAAAATTATCAACCTTTTTAGTGGTTTCCTGATCTCAAACAGAGTGACAAAAAAAGTAATGAACCTGAAAACCATCTCAATCGCTCGCATGAAACTGGCACTATTCATCGCCCTTGGTCTGCCGGCCTTCTGGTTATTCTGGCAGTGGGCAATGCTGCTGGCCGGTCAATCCAATGGCCTTGGGGTTAATCCGGTTGAAGCCACCAACCGGTTTTTGGGCGATACCGCGCTTCGGGTTTTGCTCATAACCCTGGCGATTACACCCATGCGCGATATAACCCGCATGGCCGCGCTCACACAATTGCGGCGTATGGCCGGGCTTTTTGCATTTTTTTATGTTTGTCTGCACCTGAGCAGTTATCTGGGATTGGACTTGTTCTTTTCACTGGCCAAGCTGTGGAAAGATGTGCTCAAGCGCACCTATATCACTCTGGGCATGAGTGCCTTTGCTTTATTGTTGCCCCTGGCGCTTACATCAACCAATGCAGCACGCCGCCGCCTTGGGCCAAAGCATTGGACGCGTCTTCATTGGCTAATCTATCCAGCCACCATGCTAGCCGTAACCCATCACTTTTTTATGGCCAAAGGATTTCAGATCATGCCTGTGATACACGCAAGTTTATTACTGTTCCTGCTTGGCTGGCGCGTGGTTAAATGGATGCGCGCATATTCTGCTCAGAATGGAAAGAAGATGTCGAACAGTTCCTGACCATAGCGCGGATTTTGCACATCTGAAATGGTGCCACGCCCGCCATAGGAAATACGCGCTTCGGCAATTTGCGTGTGTTCAACCACGTTATCAGAGGCAATGTCTTCTGGCCGCACAACACCGGAAACCAGAAGCTCGCGCACTTCATGATTGATGCGTACTTCCTGGCGTCCGGCAATAACCATATTGCCATTGGGCAACACCTGGGTCACCACCGCCGCCACGGTTAAGTCAATAGACTCGGATCGGTCTACAGTGCCTTCTCCCTTGTTCGAGCTGGATGAACCAAGGCTGGTCAGTGATGCCGGGTTAATACCGCCCAAGTGCTTTTCAAGACCAAAAAAGTTGGTCAGATCAGAATCTTCACCAGAGGTGCGGGTTCGTTCCGTAGAGTTTTGGATTTTGGCCTTGTCTTCAATCTGGATTGAAACCGTCAATATATCACCAATTTGCTGCGCGCGCTGGTCATTAAAAAACGTCCGTGCGCCGGTACGCCAAAGCGAATTGCTTGTATCATTTTCACGGGCCATTGTCGGCATGGGCATAATCACAGGTTTGCGCCCGTAAACATTGCTAGGGTTTTCAATGGGGGTCAGCTCTGGTGCCTTGCCAATACGTTTAACGCGGTCAAACGTGCCACAAGCAGAAAGCGACAATGTAGTTATAAGAACAAATACAATTTTTTTCATGATATTTTCCTAACCACCAATGGCGGCGCCAGCATTGGCCGTTGCTCGTCCCGATGCAGTAACCACCACATCAATTGTGCGACTTGATTGTAGATTGACCACCCGCAATGCCTCGCCCAGTGCGGCTTCGCCAAGCGCCCGCCCTTGTGCGGTCAGGCGGATGCCAGGCACCCGATAGGTTATGGTAATGATCTCGCCTTTTTTAACGGCAGCAAGTCGTTTCATATCCGAAGCACGCAATGGCATACCTGCACGCATTGCCCGCCGTGTGGCCTTGCCGGTAAAACGTTCAGGATCCAGCAGCGCCCCAGCCCGTAAATTTGCCTCGCGCACCTCTATCCATTTTACATCTTCTTGGGCAATGGCTTCGCCTGCCTGGTAGGGACGAGACAATGCAGGCACCTGCATCAGACGCCAGACCCGCCCACGCACGTCTATCGGCGTGGCACTTTCATAAGGCACAATACGCGCCGTAAACACGCCGCTTTGCTCTGTAAGATCAAGTGACAGGATTTGTGGTTCAGCTCTGGCATCCAGAGGGGCAAAAAGGGTCTGCGCCCGATTGGAAAGCGCAATTTCATAACGCACACCATCGCTGCGCGCTCCCAGTTCCTCGCCAATTAGAGTGCGTATTTGGTCGGTACCGATGCGTTGTCCTGCACGGCGCACCGTCACCCGTTTCAGTCTGGAAACATTTTGCCAAACGCGCCCCTGAGCATTCGCCCTGGCCGACAACCATGATGGATCCAAAGACACCCTGCGGCCCGGCTCTGGTGCACGGCTCAACACTGTTTTTGCAAGCGCACCCGCATTGGAAAACACATCACCAAAGCGTAAAAATGCATCCTGGCTCTCTATTTGTGAACGCAAGAGCAGAGGCTCGACCGGACCATCCTCTGCGCCCAGAACCAGCGATGCACTGGCCGCCACCAACAGCAAAATCAATGCCGTTATTGTGGCAAAATAGCGTAAGCGTAAATGTTCAAACAGTGTATTCATTGGATACTTTATCCCGCTATTAACGGCGCAAATTGGCGCTGGTGGAGAGCATTTCATCGGATGCTGTAATGACTTTTGAATTCATCTCATAGGCGCGCTGCGCCGCAATCAATGCAGTGATTTCCTGCACGGCATTCACATTCGATGTTTCGATAAATCCTTGGATAATAGTACCAAACCCTGGTGATCCCGGGGTTCCCGAATTGGCAGAGCCAGATGCAGCAGATTCAAGGAAGAGATTATCGCCTTGCGGATCCAGGCCACCCTCGTTGAAAAAGGTAACGATCTCCAACTGGCCAACAACGGCGGGGGCCGGTGTGCCGGGGGTCAAGGCCTGAACCTGCCCCTGCTGGTTGATAATTACATCGGTTGCATCCTGTGGCAGGGTGATCCCCGGGGCAACAGTATAGCCATCTTCGGTGACCAATTGCCCGTCACCATTGACGGCAAAATTCCCGGCCCGGGTATAAGCATCCTCACCAGAGGGAAGCTGGATACGGAAATAACCTTTACCACTAATGGCAACGTCAAATTTGTTACCGGTCTGCGCCAGATTTCCCTGTTCGGTAATGCGATAAACCGAACCGGCCTTCACCCCCAGCCCAATCTGCACCCCGGTTGGCACGATTGTGCCCGCATCGGATGAACTGGCCCCCTGGCGCTCTACGGTTTGGTAGAGGAGATCCTGAAACTCTGCCCGTTGACGCTTAAATGCCGTAGTGTTCATATTGGCAATATTGTTTGAGATAACCTCAACATTAAGTTGTTGAGCCAACATTCCGGTTGCGGCGGTATTCAATGCGCGCATTTTAGTCTCCTGTTCCTGACTTCATATTCGGCGCTGTTCAGCGCACACTGCCAAGGCGTTCTATGGTGCGCCTGGACAGCGTTTCTTCCTGATTGAGCATGTTACTGATGGATTGGTACGCACGTGTGGTCTCGATCATCCGGCTCATTTCGGCGATCGGCACAACATTGGATCGTTCCAGATGCGCTTGCATAATAACCGGGTTTTCCATTTCCAGTATTTCAGCACCCGGGGCCGCGACAAACCGCCCTTCCCCACTTTTTTCAAGCACGCCAAGGGATGTAAAATTTGCAATTTGTAATTTTGCAATTTCCACCCCACCGACCTGCACTGAACCTTTGGTAGTAATAACCGGGGCTTCCCCGCTGGCATTAAGGACAATTGGTGACCCGCTATTATCCAATACCGCCTTACCATCGGCTGTGCTCAATGTTCCCGTATCATCGACAGAAAAACGCCCGTCGCGCGTGTACCGCTCACCCTCGGGTGTCTCAACAACAAAAAACCCGGCACCCGTGATGGCAAGATCCAATGGACGTCCGGTATTTTCTATTTGCCCATCAGCAAAATTTCTGGCAACGCCCCAGTCTTGTACAAAGCTGATCCTGGATGGGCCGTCTGCGTGGCTGGCCGGGCCATCATCAACCCGGCGCACTAACAGTTTTTCCACTTTGAAACCGGCAGTGGACATATTGGCAATGTTATTGGCTGTTACATCCATCTGGCGACGCAAAGTCATTTGCCGCGTCAGCCCCACCATAAGAGCATTATCCATTACATCACCTGCTTCTGCCGTTACAATCGCGTTCAGCGACCCTGTAGCGCATTAGATGCACAGGTTATGCCAATTATTTTTTTGTTTGTTTTCAATAAATTATCACGAAATTATATATAAATACGATAGCAGATAGTACAGTTCTGCCCATACCCCGGCAGGAACTGCCGTTCTTGGCGGCACAAAAAACAAGAATAAAGAGGCAGTGAAACCTGGGTTATGGCAACATCTCCTTAACCATAACCATCGCTAATAATAAAGAGTGATTATCGACGGAGCATTTCATGGCCAAAGAAGGCGACGAACCAGAAGACGAAGACGTTGATGGTGAGGAAGAAGAAGGTAGTAAAAAAGGTGGGTTGAAGAAGAAACTGCTTTTCATCGGCCTGCCTGTTGTGCTGGTTTTGCTCTTGGGAAGCGCCGGGGCAATGATGCTGCTGGGCGGTGATAAAAAAGATGAGGCCGAACACGCAGCCACGCAAAACGGTGACGATCATGGTGCCGCCAAGAGCGAAGATCATGACGTCCCTGTCCCGGTCTATTATGAATTGCCCGCTATTTTAGCCAACATCACCGATGAAGACGGTGAGGTTGCAGTTTTGAAGCTGGTTGTTCTTCTGGAAGTTGCCGACGAGGAGACCCTCCACAATATCGAACCTTTACTGCCCCGCATCGTGGATCGTTATCAGGGGTTTTTAAGAGAATTACGTATGGAAGATGTGAAAGGATCGGCAGGGTATTATCGGTTAAAGCTTGAACTTCTGCGCCGGGTCAATCAAGCCGTCGCTCCTGTTCATGTCAATGATTTGACCATTGATACACTGTTAGTGAACTAGGCTTTAGTAAATATGGCAGATGAAGATCAGGATGCCATGGCCGCCGAGTGGGCGGCTATGGCCGAAGAAGAAAGCCCCGCCGCCGATGCGACTGGCAACGCCGAAGACGGCGGTGACGGCGAAGACCAGGATGCCATGGCGGCTGAATGGGCGGCTATGGCCGAAGGCGATGATAGTACCACAATAGCCGGTGCAGAAGATGGGCCGGGCAGCGAGCGTATTCTTAATCAGGACGAGATTGACAATCTTCTTGGTTTTGAAGGTGGCGAGGAGGATGAGGACAATAATTCTGGCATCCGCTCTATTATTAACACTGCCCTGGTTTCCTATGAACGTTTGCCAATGCTGGAGGTCGTGTTTGATCGTCTGGTGCGGTTAATGACAACCTCGTTACGAAATTTTACCTCTGATAATGTAGAGGTTAGTCTTGATAATATATCATCCATTCGCTTTGGTGATTATCTGAACTCTATCCCCCTGCCAGCCATACTGGCCGTGTTTCGTGCCGAGCAGCTTGATAATTACGGCTTGTTGACCGTTGATTCAAATTTGATTTATTCCATAGTTGACGTGCTTTTGGGTGGGCGCCGTGGCACCGCAGCCATGCGTGTGGAAGGCCGCCCCTATACCACCATTGAACGTCAATTGGTGCAACGTATGATCGAGGTGGTTTTGCAGGATGCTCACCTGGCTTTCAAACCACTGACCAATGTTGATTTTACTCTTGACCGGGTTGAGACCAATCCTCGCTTTGCCGCCATTGCCCGTCCCGCCAATGCGGCCATTCTGGTGCGTCTTCGCATTGATATGGAAGATCGTGGTGGGCGTATCGAGCTTATGCTGCCCTACGCCACGCTCGAGCCGGTGCGCAAAATGTTACTGCAACAATTCATGGGTGAAAAGTTTGGACGGGACAACATTTGGGAAAGCCATCTGGCATCTGAATTATGGTCAACATCCATGGAAATAGATGCCGTGCTTGATGAACATGAAGTTCCATTACGCGACATGATGAACCTGAAAATTGGTGACACAGTTATGATGAATACCAGCCCAAACAGCGAAATTACATTGCGTAGTGGCAATATAGCACTGGCCAAAGGCCGCATGGGACGATTGGGCCATAAGATGGCGATCAGAGTTCAAAACGGTCTGCCAAAAGCGGTGCGTCGTCAGTTAGAGGAACAAATGCAATGACCATTGCCCTTGGGTTTGAAGCCCTTCTTGCCATTCTTTTATTGCTGACCGTGTTTTATTGCTGGCGTCTTGACCGGCGTCTTAACGCGCTACGCAATGGTCAGGACGGGATGCGTGATGCCGTCCAGGATTTGCTTAACGCGACAGCCAAGGCGCAAGCTTGCATACTGGCCTTGCGCGAGGCAACCGGGCAAAGCAGCATTGAACTGGATGAGCGTATTGTCAGCGCAAAAAAACTTGCCGCTGATTTACAACGGATGAGCCGTCAGCCCCACACACGGGCGCCTAACCAACCAAATGTTTCTGACATAACGCCCCGCCATTCCGGCCTGATGGATCGTTTAAGAAAAGCAGGATAAACCATGCCACATTCCACTCGCATTCTTGCGCTTGTAACAATTGCAGCCCTTGGTCTTCTGGGGGTAAAATCCCTAAGCCTGACTTCGGGCGTTCTTGGCCTTTTTGACCCGACCACCGCCGCATGGGCAGCGTCCTCAAACCCCAAAAAAGAAAAATCTGCTACTGATGTTGCACAAAGTCCCACATCATCCAAAGGCAATATGTCAGAGTCGGAAACTGGATATAATGCCCCCTTGTGCGAAGGCCCAAGCCAGGCTGAACAGGCTGGATTAAGCGAGCAGGAACTTAATGTTTATCTAAAACTGGGTCAGCGCAATCGTCTTTTGAATGATCGCGAAGGCGAAATTGCCACCCGCGAAGGATTGCTAGCCGTTACCCAACAACAAATCGATGATCGCATTGTCAAGATGGAAACCTTAAAGACGGACATCGGCGTTCTATTGGGCCAGTTGGATGAACAGGAAGAAAAACAAATTCAGACCCTTATCAAGCTTTATGACACCATGAAGCCAAAGCCCGCCGCAAAAATATTTATCGGGCTGGATGCCGATGTATTGCTACAAGTGGCTAGCCGGATAAAATCCGATAATCTTGCCAAGATCATGGCCGCCATGCCGGCACAAAATGCGGGGGAACTTACAATGGCGCTGGCCGCACGTAACCGTTTGCCCGAGACGGCAAAAGACTTGCCCGGATTTTCTGGCGGAGAAAAGTAAACGTGTTTATAACACATTAAGAGATGCGCATTATGGTGCGTGAAACTGCATTACCGGTACAAGGTTTTGCCTTTCGGTATTTGGGAGATTACAATGGGAAACAGTCAAACAACGGGTGTTTTGATTACCCCGCCAGACACGTTACGCAAAAAAGTGGGCGGACGGCTTGGCCCGGCCAATAAAGCTGCCATCGCCAAAGCTGAGGCAGCCCTTGCCAATCTTGCTGATAATTTCGACGAGTGGATGACCCTTGAAGTCACTAAACTGGAAGACACTCGCAATGTCGTTCGTAATGAAGGCATAGGCGGTGATGCCGGTCAGAAATTGTTCAACGTATCACATGATATAAAAGGTCTTGGCACAACCTACGGCTACCCGTTAGTCAGCTCAATTGCAGATTCTCTTTGCAAAATCACACTGGAGCTTGATGTTAGAGCCAAAGCACCCTTGAGCCTTGTCAATGCACACGTAGACAGTATTCGTGCCGTCGTTCGAGGCCATATCAAAACCACCAACAACCCTGTTGGGCAAAGTCTTGTGAAAGAATTGAGCGAACGAGCAACAAAATTTCTCGCTACGGTTTGATATAACCCTCTAATTTCATTAACTTATAACCACAAGATTACCGGTTTTAACTTTTTTATTGCATCTAAAAGTGCAACACCATGCATCTAATTCCAGACAATGCATTTTGCAAAACCTGAGATTGGATACAATCATGAAAAGTTTAATTATTGTTTTTATGGCATGCGCCTCATTGGCACAGGCCGCAACACAGACAATGAAGACAGATACATGCAATAATTCTCCTGTGCGTTATACCATACAGCACACTGGCGGCACGCAGTTTCAGATCAATGTGGAATTTACGGAAACGCAAGGGCGGTTTGATGTCGGGTTTCACCCCTCCGATGCAGCCCCCCAAGGCGAAGCCGATTTCATCACTAATATGACGGCACGCGACCAAACAGGCATATGGCATACCGTAGTGTATATCGGCGAAGGGGGCTGGATGCTGCCAGAAGCCGACACCCAAGGATATACGGCACTGCGCTATACGTTAAACGCAGAACATGATCGCGCCAGTTGGGATATAGGCAAAGAAGAAATCGCCTATGGTTTTGATGACGCGTTTTACTTTGTTGGCCAGGCAGTCTTGCCGATTGATTATTCATGGCTGGATTGTCAGTTTGAAGTAAATTTCGACATTCCCACAAACTGGACTGTCGTTGCCCCTTGGCAAACCACAGGGGATAACCGTTTTACTGTAAACGGGGCAAATGCCTTAGGCCGCAATATTTTCGTAACCGGGCCAGATTTGCAACCAAACACTACAGAGCTTGGCGGAATGAATGTAGCGATACTGGAACAACAGGTCTTTCGTGAGGTGGCGCCTGTTTTTCAAACACTCCTTGAGCAAAGTATCGAACGTTATGTTGAGTTGTTTGGCTCTGCACCGATAAAAGATTACCTTGTTGTTTTTGGTCAGGATGAAAGAAATGATGGCGGAGCCTTTGCCCAAAGCTTTGGGCAACGTTTGCCCGCCCCCTTACGTGTACATGAAAAACTGATGTGGGCACGTTCCATTGCTCATGAGGCGCTTCATTCCTGGATCGGCATTACCATACGTTCGGAAACTCATTCAGAATTACAATGGTTTACCGAAGGTGGAACAGATTATTTGTCCAATAAAACGCTGTTTCACATTGGGCAAATAGATGCAAATGATCTGATTTTCATCACCGAGGGTCAAGTGCGACGTTTTTTCCTTGGGCGGATATCAAGCGGCCCCATCAGCCTTACTGAGGCTGGAAAAGAAAAGCAACGTAATCGCCAACTTGTTTATGGTGGTGGGTCATTGTTCCATCTGTTTCTTGATGCTGAAATGACAGCAAAAAAAGGCGGGGGAAGTTACGAAGCCTTATGGCGACATCTTTATGAAAACTCAGACGAGCCCTATACATTTACAGCTCTCATGACCGTATTGGATGATGCATCTGATGGTGCTGCCAGTGAAATATATGCCATGCTCAATGGCCCATTTAATCTAAACGCAATTTTGGTACGTATGGAGCAGATTGGCTTGCCAACTGCGGCGTTTGGGCCAGATGAATTACTATTGCGGTTTTCAGGAAATGGGTGCTCTGGTTCACGTGAAACGCACTGCATTCCGGACTTTCTTGCAAACTAGGGTTCAAACTCATTCAAATGGTTTAATTTCATGCTTTTAAGGGGTGCTGAATGGAAGAAAGTCAATGCAGCAAAGGCTAACGCCCTTTGCAAGGCTGAGTTTCGACAGACAGCTTCTCATAAAAGCACCTGTAAGGCGAGGTCTCTTTTTCGCTTAAAGGCGTCAAAAGGTCTTGAAAATATACCATATTTCCTGCGGCCTTTCTCCTGTTCAACCAAAAAATACCTCCTCGTGAAATCAATCATCTGAATAAGTCTGGACCCTAGGGTTCAGACTTATTCAATAATAACCATTTGCCTTATGGCCCAGAGTATGAAACACACCGCTCAACTTTCGCCGGGCGTAGATGACGTTAATACCGTCTACGGTAAAAGTTGTCTGGCAATTGTTCATATAGATCATTGCCTCGATCAACGTGCATTTCGCACATCACCCCCGGTGGCTGATCTACGCTAGCTCCCCATATAGAATAATGTCGCACGATAACGACACAAACTTTCGTGCGCCAAAAGATGAGAGTTTACACTTGAAACATTTTACTGACCTTGGCCTTGCCGAACCTCTCCTGCGTGCCGTATCGGCAGAAGGGTACACCAAACCTACACCCATTCAGGTCGGCGTTATCCCTGCCATGCTTGCCGGGCGTGATATTGTTGGTATCGCACAAACCGGCACCGGCAAAACCGCTGCCTTTGTTTTGCCAATACTGCACCAACTTACCTTTGAAAGAACACGCCCAGCGCAAACATCCTGCGGCGCGCTGATCCTGGCCCCCACCCGTGAGCTGGCAGCCCAGATTGCCGACAATATCCGTACCTATGCGCAGTTTATGCACCTTTCTGTTGCCGTTGTTGTTGGCGGGGTTAAACCCCGCGCACAAATCCGGGCGATGGCACGCGGTGTTGATATTCTGGTGGCAACACCTGGGCGTCTGGAAGACCATATGTCTACCGGTGTCATTCGCATTGATGAGGCAAAAACCATCGTACTGGACGAAGCCGACCAGATGATGGATTTTGGTTTTATGCCAGCCATCCGCAGGATCATGGCAAAACTGCCTACCCAGCGGCAAACCATATTGCTGTCGGCAACCATGCCCAGGCAAATTCGTGCGCTGGCCAGGGATTTTCTGGATAACCCCGCAGAAATATCCGTTGCGCCGCAATCCAAACCCATCGAACTGATTGACCAGAAAGTTTATTTCGTTGGCAAACAGGCAAAGCGGCAATTACTGGAGGAACTTCTGCAACGTGATGACATCAACCGCGCCATTGTTTTTACGCGCACCAAACATGGTGCCAACAAGGTTGTGGTCAATCTGGAAAAACATGGGCTGGAAGCCGCCGCCATTCATGGTAATAAAAGCCAGAGCCAACGCGTAAAAACGCTGAAAGCATTTCGTAATGGCGAACTAAACATCCTCATCGCCACTGACATCGCTGCGCGCGGAATTGATATTGATGACATTACCCACATCATCAACTACGAATTGCCTAATATACCAGAATCTTATGTACACCGCATAGGACGCACCGCCAGAGCCGGTAAAAGCGGTGTCGCAATCTCGCTTTGTGATGGAACGGAACGGGGTTTTCTGCGCGATATTGAAAAACTGATCGGGCGCGCACTGGACAGAGAAACCTCTGCCTATAGCGATACCTATGATGAAACTCAGGAAAGCTTGCCCGCCAACCCACGAAATAATGGCGGTGGGCGCGGTCGCAGACGTAATGGTGGCTCCGGCAAACAAAAATCACAAAACCATGGCAAACCAAAGGCCGCAAATGGTGGGCAGGGTAGAAACGGTAAACCGGGTCAGAAACACAAACGCGGAAACAAGCACCGGGCCGCATAAAAAAACAGTCTTAATTTGCGTATTACGTTGCAGATTCAACTTTGGCGGCAGCAAGGATTGAGCCTTGCCCGCTTGCCTGCAATAAAATTGCACAGCCGCCATCATCGGGCATGGGTAATACCATGCGTGTATGCCCACCCGTCCAGTTGGCAAGCTTGATCAATCCCGAAACCATGTTGACCTGAACAAGTTGTTTACCCATATTTTCACCGCCCTTGACCTCAACGCTTTGTGTTCCGGGGGCATAGGCGGCCATCCAGATCGCCACATCGCCTGAGGCATCACCGGTAATATCAAGAACCAGTTTACCGTCCCTGTTTAAATGCGCACGCACCACGGGCGCAGCATGATCCGGTTTTTGCACTTCACTGTGTATGGCTTTGCGCACCCGATCCTGATGCACGCCTTTATGGATGCTACGGCCATTGAGTATCATTTGCGGCGTATAGACACGAGGCTTTTTCAATGCCTTGCCATAAGCATATTGGCGTTCAGTGAAGGCTGGCATGGCAAAGGTATCCTGCCAGCCCAGATAGTCCCAATAATCAACCGCAAAGCTGAGAGCAATAACATTGTCCTGCGTGGCCAGTTCGGCCAAAAACGCATTGGCTGTGGGGCAATTAGGGCAGCCTTGCGAGGTAAAAAGCTCAACGACTACAGGATGTGTCGTGCTTGCCTCAGGCACAGGTTCCTGTGCCCAACTGGCCAGAGCCAATCCAAACACCCCGAAAAGCATAATAAGTGTGCGTGCGATCATCATGGCATAATAGCTATCATTTCACACATGCACCAATCAATTGGCCGTGAGGCGTATTACTTGTGTATTACGATCTGGCAAGATTGCGCAGGACATAGTGTAAAATTCCACCATTACGAAAATAAGCCATCTCATCATCGGTATCAATGCGTACCAAAGCCTCAAATGAATTTACAGAACCATCATTCGACATAACCTCCACGGTCACTTTTGATTGCGGCGTAATCACATCAAGGCCAGCAATGGAAATAATTTCATCGCCAGTAAGGCTCAGACCTTCACGGTTAAGACCGCCGATAAATTGCAAAGGCAGAACCCCCATACCGATGAGGTTTGAGCGGTGAATACGCTCATAACTTTCAACCAGGACGGCACGCACACCCAAAAGGCGGGTGCCCTTGGCGGCCCAGTCACGTGATGACCCAGTGCCATATTCCTTGCCGCCGATAACCACCAGCGGCACCCCATCATCAACATAGTGCATGGCCGCATTATATATTGACGTGGTTTTACCATCCGGGAAATGTTTGCTCATCCCGCCTTCAACACCGTCCAGCATCAAATTACGGATGCGGATATTGGCAAACGTGCCGCGCATCATCACGTTATGATTGCCTCGACGTGAGCCATAGGAATTAAACTCACTGGGTGGCACCTGGTGATCGCGCAGATAATCTCCGGCAGGGCTATTGGCGGCAATACCGCCAGCCGGGCTAATGTGATCGGTAGTGATGCTGTCACCAAACAGCCCCAGAATACGGGCGTTTTCAATATCCTTGACTGGGGCAATATCCATGGTCATGCCGTCAAAAAACGGTGGGTTCTGTATATAGGTTGATGACGGATTCCAGTCATAGGTCTGCCCGCCAGAAATCTTGATTTTCTGCCAGTGTTCATCACCTTTGAAAACGTCCGCATAGCGTTTGGCAAACATTTCCGGGGTAACGCAATCACGCACTGTTTGCGCTATTTCCTGTGTGCTGGGCCAAATATCGCACAAATAAACCGGATTGCCGTCCCTGTCATCACCCAGTGAGTCTTTGGTAATATCCACTTTCAGCGACCCGGCAATGGCGTAAGCTACGACCAAAGGCGGCGAAGCCAGATAGTTTGCCTTGATGTCCGGGCCGATGCGGCCCTCAAAATTACGATTGCCAGACAGCACCGAGCACGACACCAGATCGCCGTCTTTGATGGCTTTGGAAAATTGTTCCGGTAGCGGCCCTGAATTACCAATACAGGTGGTGCAGCCATAGCCAACCAGATTAAATCCAAGCGCATCCAGATCGTCCTGTAACCCGGCTTTTACCAAATAATCTGTGACCACTTGCGAACCGGGCGCCAGAGAGGTTTTCACCCAGGGTTTAACCTTCAAGCCTTTTTTTACTGCATTGCGAGCCAACAGTCCCGCGCCCAGCATCACCGACGGGTTGGAAGTATTGGTGCAGGAGGTAATAGCGGCAATGAAGATATCACCATGACTGACGCTATAATTCTCGCCCGGTATGGCGACCATACGCTCAGCATCAGCAGCCTTGGCAAATACCGTGTCCATGGCGCTGTTAAAGGCACTGGCGGCATCATTCAGCACAATACGGTCTTGTGGTCGTTTTGGCCCGGCAATGGATGGTTTCACATCATTCAGGTTCAGGGCAAGGGTTTTGGTGAACAATGGCTCTGATCCGGCTTCGCGCCACAGGCCTTGCGTTTTGGCATAGGCCTCAACCAGCGCAATACGATCCGCATCACGTCCGGTTGCGGTCAGGTATTTTATGGTATCCTTGTCGATAGGGAAGAAGCCGCAGGTTGCCCCATACTCCGGGGCCATATTGGCCAATGTTGCCTGATCCTCAAGTGACAAATGATCCAGCCCGTTACCATAAAACTCAACAAATTTACCAACAACACCCATCTTGCGCAGCATCTCCACCACGGTCAGCACCAGATCGGTTGCCGTTGCTCCCTCTGGCATGGCCCCGTGCAGTTTGAACCCGACAACATCGGGGATCAGCATGGAAATAGGTTGACCCAGCATGGCCGCTTCGGCCTCAATACCACCAACGCCCCAACCCAGCGCAGAAATACCATTGACCATTGTGGTGTGACTATCCGTTCCCACCAGCGTATCGGGATAGGCGAGCAGATCACCATCGTCCTCATTCGTCCAAACCGTCTGCGCCAGATATTCCAGATTGACCTGGTGGCAAATCCCGGCCCCCGGCGGCACGGCACGAAAGTTGGTAAAAGCCGTCGATCCCCAACGAAGAAATGCATAGCGTTCCTGGTTGCGCTCAAACTCACGTTCCACATTTTTGGCAAAGCTGTCAGCATGACCAAAATTATCGACCATCACCGAATGATCGATCACCAGATCAACCGGCACCTGAGGGTTAATCACTTCGGCACCGGCACCCAAAGACACCACCGCATCACGCATGGCGGCCAGATCAACCACTGCCGGAACACCGGTGAAATCCTGCAACAACACCCGCGCCGGGCGAAAGGCAATTTCATGATCTGAGGAACGCGTATCCAGCCATTTGGCAACGGCCTCAATATCCGCTTTGGTCACCGACCCACCATCTTCATGACGCAGCAGGTTTTCCAGAAGAACTTTTAAGGAGAACGGCAGACCAGAAATACCAGCCAGACCATTTTTCTCGGCCTCTTTCAGGTCAAAATATGTGTAGGATTTCCCGCCTACATTCAGAGTACGTCGGCAGTTGAAGCTATCGAGAGAGGCCATCGGATCATCCTTTTGTTTGCAAGCCGGGTTTTGTTGATCGGCTTTTGTCAGCACTTTGGGCACAGCGCAACACTGGGAAGGACACGGCCCGGCTGGTGATTCTTACCCTTTTCCCTCCATTCCTGAATGCTTTCAAGGAAATATGACACCTGCAATTGTTCTGTGCGAAGAGAAACATCCCTGCTCTTGCCAAGTCTTCATTAACCCGCGAAAACCGATGCAGGTTTATTGGAGAGCATCATGCGCCGTCTGCTTATTTTCATACCGGTTTTGGTATTGATTTCACTTTTTGCGCTTTTCGCCATGATGGTTTTGCGTGGTGAAAAAGACCCGGTGGCCTCAAGAATTGTGGGGCAGAACGCACCCGCATTTGAACTGGAGGCCCTCAACGAAGACACATTGATTTTGTTATCCCGGTATCGCGGACAGCCTGTTGTGGTTAATTTTTTCGCCTCCTGGTGTGCGCCTTGTCGGGTCGAGCACCCGGTGCTGATGCAATTGGCCGCACAAGGCGTAACAATTATTGGCATAAACTATAAAGACAAACCAGAGGCCGCACGTGCCTTCATGGCCGAGCTTGGTGATCCCTTCGCTGCCATTGGGCAAGATATAAACGGTCGAACAGGTATTGATTTTGGCATAACGGGCGTGCCGGAAACCTTTGTTATCAGCGCCGATGGCCACGTGCTGGCAAGCTGGGCCAGCCCCTTGACCCCGGGTATTGTAGAGAAACGTATTCTCCCTGCACTTCTCGTCGCATCACCACCGTCAGATTAACCTTGCGATAAGGCATCATGTTTATGGTTAATACGTATTAACCATAAGAGCCGCAGACAAGGCAATTAGACATGAAAATCACCGAGCAATCTTCGCTAATCGCTGCGCAACAACTGGGTATCCAGCGCACCCATACCGAAGCCAAAGCTGCCTCTGCGGCATTTTTTGCAGAACTGAAAAAGTCTGCCCCTGCGGCTGGATCAAACGCCATTGCACCACAATCCAGTCCGACAGTGCAAACAAGCCTGAGCGTGCCTTCACGTGAAGCCCCCTTGCGCATTAGCCAGCCCGGTGCTCCCCTGCCCCCGGGTAGTTTGCTCAATATCGTGGTTTAACTCATGTTGACTTTCATGGTTTGAAACAGCGACAATCAAATTCATGGAAAAACCGTCCGCACAAAAACTTGATCCACAAATTGCAGCACTGATTGAAGCAGCAAAGAACGGTGGTGCCCCTGCTCTCAACACATTGTCTCCCCGCAAAGCCCGTAGCCAGTACCTTGCCGGTGTTCGCATGTTGGCGGGAACACCACCGAAAATTGCGGCGGTTGAAAACAAGGACATTGTCGTGCCCGGTACCAGAGCATTGCCCATGCGCATATATCGCCCCATAACAACGGCAACAAACCCGCTTCCGGTGCTGATATATTTCCATGGTGGTGGCTGGTGCTTTGGTGATCTGGATACTCATGACCATATCTGTCGCTGGCTTTGTGCGAATTCTGGTGTTCTTGTTGTATCCATAGATTACCGCCTTGGCCCAGAACACAAATTTCCTGCTGCCGTGGATGATGCAATCATTGCAACAAGATGGGTATATGAAAATGCTGGCCAGTTAGGCGCTGATGCACAAAAGCTCTGTGTTGGCGGGGATAGCGCAGGCGCTAATCTGGCAACAGTTTCGGCACTTCATGCTCGCGATAACAACGGGCCAAAAATTATTTTTCAACTGTTGATTTATCCGGCAACAGATATGTCCATGACATTTCCCTCGCACACAAAATATGGAGATGCCTACCGCCTGACACGTCCGCTGATGATCTGGTCAAGCTTGAATTATCTGCGCGACGGCAAGGATATTCTCGACCCGCGGGCTTCACCATTATTGGCTGAAAGTCATGCCGATCTGCCAGAAGCACTTGTCATTACCGCAGGGTTTGACCCTCTGCTTGATGAAGGAAAAGCCTATGCAGAAAAACTTTCCCGCTCCAATGTAACCGTTCAGTACAGGTGCTATGAAGATATGATTCATGGTTTTATCGGCATGACCGGGTCTGTGGATGCCGCGAAAGATGCGCTAAAGCTTGCCGGCGAGAGTATCAAAAAAGCAACCGGGAATTGAATCAGGCTGTGATTATGGTTTGTTGTTATTAGGCAACATTTTATCCAATTCTGCCAGCTGTCCTAATAATTTATTGGTATGACCAACATAGTCGTGTATCAAGGGCAACAATAACTCAAAAACAAACAAAAGAGGGAAAACAATGCGCTCGAAACACCTTAGAAAGGTATCACTTGCAGCACTTGCAGTGGCAATAGTGGCTCCCCAGGCACTTGCTCAATCATCAGGCGATGATGACCTTATTATCGTCACCGGCTCTTTCATCAAGAAAAAGTCCCAACTGAATTTACCCTCACCACTGCAAACAGTGGCCGCAGCCGACATTGAAGATATTGGCGCGCAAAATATTGGTGATATCACCCAGACGCTGACCATCAATACCGGCGCGCAAAACAATCCGGACGCTTTTACCCAAAATTCGACAACTGGTACTTCAAGTATCAATTTGCGCGGCCTTGGCCTGGGTTCAACACTGGTTCTGCTTAATGGCAAACGCCAGGTAACAACGGCAACGACGACCAATGACGGGATCAGCTTTGTCGATACGTCCTCACTGGTACCCATGATTGCCATCAAACGACTTGAGATACTTAAAGACGGGGCTTCGGCACTTTACGGCACGGATGCTGTCGCCGGTGTTGCCAACTTTATCACCCGTGATGACTATGAAGGGTTTGCTCTTTCAGGTGACTGGACGAACCATAGCAGCCAGGGCAATTATAACGAATATTCGATCCAGGCCATGGCCGGGAAAAACTTTGACCGCGGCAACATCATGATTGCCGCCAGCTATCTTGACCGGTCGCCCCTGACAACACTGGAACGGCGCCTGTCACGGGCCGTGGATGACAGTTCTGCGCTTGGCAATCCGGGTTCATTTTTCGGGGTTCCGGGTTTCCCGGCTGCAGCCCCTGTTATTGATCCAACCGGTTGCGAACAGTTCGGCGGCATTCCCCAGATTATTTCAGCAACACCAGCGGGTATTCCCGATGTAGGGCTTTGCCGGTTTGACTTTGGTGATTTCTTTAACCTGGTTCCCGAAGAAGAGCGCCTGACTGTCTATGCGCAAGGTAGCTATGAATTATCTGATTCGGTCACCTGGAAGGCCGAGTTTTCCTATGCTGACAATTCGGCCATACGCGGCAATTCACCAACATTTCCGTTCCTGCAATCGGCCCTGGTGCCGTCAACCAACCCTAACAATATTTTTGGGTCGACGGTTCTGTTTTTTGGCCGGGCCATTGGTAATGGCGGCGCAGTATCACCAAACAACATCGATTCTGAAACCTGGCGGGCCTCAACCAGCCTTACAGGCGATCTGGACAATGGTGCCTGGGAACTATCCTTTACCCACGCTGAAAACGATTACCTCGTCGCCACAGAAGACACGATAACTGACCGGTTCCAGTGTGCTCTGGCCGGATTTGATCCGGCGGTTGGTGCTGCCCTTGGCCTTGATTGTGCCAGCGTGGCCGGGCAAGCGGGATTTCCTGGCGTCGGCACATTTTACAACCCTTTTGCCACCTCCTTTACCACCTCGCCAAACGATCAGTCCGTACTGGATTTTATTATTGGTACCCAGGTACGTGACTTACAGGCGGAAATGACTGTAATCGAAGGCTTTATTTCTAATGAGCTTTTTCAACTACCTTCGGGACCAGTTAGTATCGCCGTGGGCGGACAGTATCGCGACAATAAGTTGACCGCTGATTTTGATGCTATTTCCAGGGCTGACAATTTTGGTTTTCTCATCGGTGAACAACCCTATACGGGTAGCATTGATGTCATTGGCGCTTTCGCTGAACTTGCCATCCCGGTTTCCGATATTATCGAGGTGCAGCTTGCCTTGCGTCATGAACGATATGGCTCCAGCGAAGGCGGATCGACAACCGACCCGAAAATTGCCGTGCTGATAAGGCCCAATGACATGCTGGCCCTGCGTGGCTCGTTCTCTACCTCTTTTCGGGCACCTTCTGTGTTCCAGCAATTGGGACAAGGCACATCACTCAATCAGGTTTCTGACCCTGTCACTGGCGGCACCGCCTTTGCAGCGGTTAGAACTTTTGGTGATCCAACCCTGAAACCCGAAGAGTCCGAAGCTTTCAACCTTGGCGGGACTTTCGCGCCGTTGGACGGACTGGAGTTCAACTTTGATTATTTCGATTTTGACTTCAAGAACGTCATAATCCCTGAAAATTTCCAGGCGATTGTTAATGCTGATCCCACAGGCCCAAATGTAATTCGCTCACCAGCCGGAACAATTGTACAAATCAATGCGAATTTTGTGAATGCCGCCTCGCTCAAAACCAGTGGCGTAGATTTTTCTGTTAAGTGGGCTATTGATACAGAAATGGGCACCATTACCCCCAGCATTGAGGGTACCTACCTTGATAGTTACAGTCTTGAAGACCCTCTGGCTGGCACCATCAGCGGCGCAGGAAATCGTAATTTTGCCAATTTTGGCACCTCAGCCCCCAAATGGCGGGTTAATGGTGGTCTGAAATGGGCCAAGGGTGCTCATTCGGCAAACGTCTATATTCGTCATATCAACAGTTATTCTGACGATCAAAATGGTGGTATATCAATCAAAAGTGACACCCGTGTCGATGTTCAATACTCAGTAAAAGTCAATGAATTTCTTGGTAGCGACAAACTGGCGGCTATCACCATCGGTGCGCGCAATGTGACCAATGAAACACCACCCCAGGTCTTCACCAATGGCGGGTTTGATTCAAAGGTACATGATCCACGCGGACGCTTGCTATATATAGGCGTTGATCTGGAACTCTGAGATACGTAATTTTGCGTTTGCTGAATACGGGCGTGTTGGTTCTGGCTTGAACGGCTTTAATCAACATGCCCGTCATCATTTTTCATGTATTTAAGCATCAACGGCAAGTTGGCGAAGGCAAAACCAAAGGTCAGCGGTAGTAGGCCAAACACCTTGAAATTTACCCATACATTTTCACTAAAATTTCGCCAGATCAGCTCGTTCAATACCGCCAGCGCAACAAAAAACCCGGCCCAGCGCCAGCTTAATACCCTCCAAACGGTATCAGGCATTTCAAATGCCCCGTCAAAAACCACCTTCAGGAAGTATTGGCCAAAAACCGCACCGCCACCAAGTGCCATTGCAAACAGCAGATAAATCGCCGTGGGTTTCATTTTGATGAATGTGCTGTCTTTGAAATAGAGTGTTAATCCGCCAAAAAACAACACCAGAACCAGGGTGATAACAGGCATAACCCGAAGCCGTTTTTCGCTGAGCCAGCCAAAGCCCAGCGCCAGCATCATCGCGCCCATAAACAGGCCAGTGGCCCAGAATATGTCGGCAAATTTGTAGGCCACAAAGAAAATGACCAGCGGGCCAATATCCAGTAAAAGGCGGTTGTTTTTCATAATTTCTATCTCCGCGAATACCCAAGCTGTCATTACCGGGTTTATCCCGGTAATGACAGCTTGGGTGTAGTCTTCATTTTGTAAGAACCACCATTTACACTCAAAACACTCTACCCACCCAGCTGCATGAATATCAGACCGGCGGCAAGGGCAATGGCCGCAAAAATGCGCCTTTTGCCAAAATTTTCCTTGAGAATAACAACGCCCATAATCGCAGCAAAAACCACGCTGGTTTCGCGAAGGGCCGTGATCTCGCTGACATCGGCCATACGCAAGGCCAAAAGGCTCAGGCCATAACCAACAAAACTCATCACCCCGGCAATCATGGCGGTTTTCCATTGGGTGACACACGCCGGTAAAAATTTTCCGCGCCGCACAGCAATGGCCGTTAGTGTTACCGGAAACGCCTCAATGGCAAAAAACCAGACCACATAGCTAATGCCAGAGGCCGCTGCCTTGGCCCCGGCACCATCATTGACCGTATAGGCCCCAATCATCAACGCCGTAACCAAGGCCCAGAGCAGCGCCGAACGATGTGCCGGGTTGGCGCTTTTGCGAAACTGCGTCAGGGCGGCAGACGCGATGACCAGCCCCGCCAGTTTTACCGGAGGAAAGCTTTCATGCAGCAACAAGGCCGCGCCCAGCGCGGTCAGCAAAACCGAGGTGCCGCGCATCACCGGGTAAACGGCGGAAAAATCACCGTGCCTGAATGCCCGTATGGTGGCAATCTGATAGCCCCAGTGAAAGGCGATACCAATGGCCAGATGCTTCGCCGCCAACGGGGTCAAAGGTGCCACAAAGAACAAGAACGGCAAGGCAATGGTGCCAGATGTCAGATTAATCAGGGCGCGGTTCACCAGGCGGTCACCGGCCTGTTTAACCACCAGATTAACGCTGGCATGAAAAACCGCGCTTATCAGAATGAATATAATAGCCAGCATTTATTGCGACAATCCGACTATCGCTCCGGCAAAATTCTCGGCATCAAAATCCTGTAAATCGTCTATGCCCTCACCAACACCGATATAATGGATCGGCAATTGAAATTTATCAGAAACCGCAACCAGAACCCCGCCCTTGGCGGTGCCGTCCAGCTTGGTCATCACCAGGCCGGTCACACCGGCAGCCTCTAAAAACGCCTCGGCCTGGGACAATGCATTTTGCCCCACCGTAGCATCCAGAACCAATATGACGTGATGAGGGGCGGTTTCGTCCTGTTTTTTGATGACGCGGATGATTTTGCGCAACTCCTCCATTAGCTCTTTCTTGTTTTGCAAGCGCCCGGCCGTATCCACCAGCACCACATCCGTGCCGTCTTTTTTAGCGCGTGCCAGGGCATCGAAAGCCAATCCGGCTGCATCGGAGCCAATATCGCGTGCCATTACTGGCGCACCTGTGCGCTCGCCCCAAACCTTGAGTTGTTCAATGGCTGCCGCACGAAAGGTATCACCGGCCACCATCAACACACTTTTGCCTTGCGCTTTCAGCTTGGCTGCAATCTTGCCTAATGTCGTGGTTTTTCCCGCGCCATTAACCCCAATAAACAACACCACTTGCGGCGTTGAGCCGTTATCCACCTGCAATGGTTTTTGCAAGAGATAAAGATCATCGGCAATTAGACTGGCCAGTTGCTCGCGAACTTCCCGTTCATCAATGTCCTTGTTAAAGCGGTCCTTGGCCAGAGCTTCGCTAAACCGCGCCGCCAGGGACGTGCCAAGATCAGAGGAGATTAACAAATCCTCCAAGGCCTCCAATGTATCAGCATCCAGCTTGCGCTTGGTGAATATCGATGTGACCCCTTCACCCAGACGCGATGATGATCGCTTTAGGCCAGACGAAAATCGCTCAAAAGCACCCGGTTTTTCAGTTTCGTCAGCCAGCGGTATTTTTTCATTTTTCTCTGTCGGGTCACTTTCTTTTTCAAGCGGCGCAACGACCTGTGTTGCTTTTTCCTCCATAGCAGGGCCTGGCTCTGGCTCTGGCTCTGGCTCTGGCTCTGGCTCTGGCTCTGGCTCTGGCTCTGGCTCTGGCTCTGGCTCTGGCTCTGGCTCTGGCTCTGGCTCTGGCTCTGGCTCTGGCTCTGGCTCTGGTGCAGTTTCAATAACAGCTTCTGGTTCGGTAATCGCGGTCTTCGGCTCGTCTGTTACAGGTTTCTCGGTGACGTCTTCAACTTGCGAGACGTCAACTTCATCTTCGGGTTTTTTCTTTTTCTGCCAGAACCAGCGCATCAGATCATTTGCCCGTTTAATGTGCTGCCATCATGTCCATCAAGGCGTACCGGCACAATGGCACCCGCCCGCACAGGTGTCTGCACAGGCAAGCTAACCGGTGAAAAATCGGCCAGGCGACCAAAACCTTGCCTTTCCACCAGCACATCCCCCGTCTTGCCAACATGGCGCTCAAAATGCCGTGATAGTGCTGCTGCACCAACCTCTCGCAACCGTGCCGCCCGTTCTTTGGCAAGGGCAGGCGGAACCTGTGGCATACGTGCTGCCGGGGTTCCTTCACGGGGGCTAAACGGGAAAACATGCAAATAGGAAAGGTCACAGTCCTCTACCAACTTTAGTGTGTTCTCAAACATGGCTTCGGTTTCGGTAGGAAATCCGGCAATAAAATCTGCGCCAAAGGCAATGTCTGGCCGTGCCTTTTTCAATTTTGCACAAAGTTCAATCGCCTCCTCACGGCTATGGCGGCGCTTCATGCGTTTTAAGGTCATATTATCGCCGGATTGCAGGGAAAGGTGCAGATATGGCGTCAGGCGTTGCTCATCGCGGATGCAGTTCATCAGCTGCGCATCAATCATGATCGCATCTATGGACGACAGCCTAAGGCGCGGCAAGTCGGGCACCCCGCGCAGGATTTCGCGCACCAGAACGCCCAGCGGTGGTGCGCCCGGAAGATCAGCCCCCCAGGAGGTCATATCCACACCCGAAAGCACCACTTCAGCAACACCATTGGCAACAATTTTGCGAACCTGAGCCACCACTTCGTCGGCAGAAACAGAACGCGCCGGCCCACGCCCGAAGGGGATAATGCAAAATGTGCACCGATGGTCACAACCGTTTTGCACTTCGATATAAGTGCGGGCACGATGGCTGAATTTTTCAATGTTGTGTGTGTTGATTTTGCGAGCCGTCTGAATATCACCCACTTGCACACGCGGGGTGTCGGGCGAAAATTGCCAGCTTGAACCTTGCATTTTCTCGCCGTTCCCCAACACATGATCGACCTCGTCCATGGCGGCAAACATTTGTGCATCCACTTGCGCGGCACAGCCTGTGACAATCACTTTTGCCTCAGGATTTTCCCTGCGCGCACGGCGTATGGCCTGACGGGCGCTGCGTACCGCTTCGCCGGTCACCGCGCAGGTATTGATAATCACTGCATCATCCAGATCGGCGGCGCGCGCATGACGAGCCATCACCTCTGACTCAAAGGTGTTCAGGCGACAGCCCAGCGTGATGATTTTTGCACCGCGCGTTTTGGATTTTAACGTCATAGACATGATTTTCGCAAAGTGGGGGCGCAAGTATGGAAATGCAAGAAGGCGGCGCACTTACCCTGCGTCAGCCAGCAAAGTGAATTGTAATGCTTATAGCTTAACTATTTATGCAGCGATTGGTCGATAGCCTGAAGGGTCTGAACCATCAATTTTCATCGGCGAATTTTGAACGGACGGGATACATTTTCGAGCAATTTCCGCGATTGTCATACCAGAAACCAAGTCCAGCATTTCAATCGCAAGTTTCCTAATTACAATTTCAGCTGAGGGATCAATGGCACATTCCCCACGCTCCCAACGACCTATCGATTGAGCATCCATATGTAGAACATCAGCCAATTGAGCTTGCGTAAACCCCAACTCAGTTCGCAAAAAGCGTAGCTCAGTTGGACGTAGTGCGCAGTCCTGAGTTATCAGGCTCAAAGCAATAACCCTGTGCAAATCATAAATGTTTGGGATGTGAATGAGTCCTTCTCCAGCATCATCTATCTGAACAGGCATATCCACGATAATCACGTTATCCAATCCACATTCAGTGTAGTGATAGTTCATCTTCTTTTCTTTGTTCTTCATAACTCATCTCTCCACATTACCGATACAATTTTAAGGCAACTATTTAATCCGGGGATAACTATAATTTTTATCACTTTGCCGTTGCTATTTGGTGTGCGTCCTTCCATTTGATATTTAAAGTGACCTTTGCGTGTGGCTTCTTCTGGATCAGAATAAACAAAACCATTTTTCAATACTGAAAGTATGTCACCCATAATAATACCACGCTCGGTCATTCGTTCTTTGGCGTGCAATGTCCAGATCAGCCGTAGGCTTTTTGCATTTGCCTTTTCACGAATTCTGGTGGTCGCCTCTCCAGGCATCCAGCACTTTAGATCATTTTCCTTACCTGTATTGGGCATCTGAAACTATCATGATGATACATTATGACATATTGAAGGCGGGTTAAAGCAGGTCTTTTTCCCGTGTGCAAGTTAAAAATATACCCTTAAATAGCGCATTGCACTTATGCTGCGCCAGCCCGCAATGCTACATTCCCGCAATCTCCCCCTCATATTCCAGTTCCACCGGGCCGGTCATTAGAACGTGATCGTCTGCTTCTCGCCATTCAATGATGAGTTCACCGCCATCAAGGATGAGCCGTGCTTTGCGGCCACATAGTGTGCGTCTATGGCACGCGACCAGTGCAGCGCACGCCCCGGTTCCGCACGCTTTGGTCAGGCCAGCCCCGCGCTCCCAAACCCGCAAACGTATTTCGTCCGGCCCACGCACCTGGGCAAAGCCGATATTGGCCCCTTGGGGAAACAGCGGGTGATGTTCCAGCATTGGCCCGAAAGTCTCAATGGCAATGGCCATAATATCATCCACAAAGAACACCGCATGGGGATTGCCCATATTCACTGCGCCTGGAAACGATAATACCGGCGCATCAATTGGCCCGACCTTGATGTCTATGCCCCTTGTGTCCATACGCTCGGCCAGCGGAATATCTTCCCAGTTCAGTTTCGGTGGCCCCATGTCCACGCAGATCAGGTTTTGGGCCTGATCCTCCCCTGCCCGGCTTGCCAGCAATAGCCCCGCCCTGGTTTGCAGGCTGACCTGCCTGGCCCCACTTTCTTTCATGAGCAACCAGGCCACCGCCCGTGTCCCGTTACCACAGGCAGAAACCTCATCCCCGTCAGCGTTCCAAATGCGTATGAAGGCGTCCGCATCATCCTCTGCTTTCTCAATGGCCATGATCTGGTCGCATCCGCTGCCGCTTTGTGGATCAGCTATGGCCTGCACCTGCTTTGGCGCAAGGTGCAATGGCCCACCGCGTTTACGCGCGTCAAAAATGGCAAATTCATTGCCGCAGCCATTCATTTTTGTAAATTTCATAATTAACACTTAGTCATTTTTATTGGATTGCGCGAGGGCTGATTTACGGCCATTGTTTGAAAAAATTAGGGGAGAATTATTTATGCGCCTTCTTGCACCCATTTCCACACTGGTTATCGGTCTTGGTTTAGCCGCCTGCCAACCTGCATCGGAGCAGAGCACCACGATGAATACGAAAACCGACGAGGCCAAGCCTGGTATTGCAATGCCGAAACCTGAAACTGAAACTTCCGGGGTTGATCCACGCCTCTGGCTGGAAGAGGTCGAGGGTGAAAAAGCTCTTGCCTGGGTGAGCGAGCAAAACAAACGCGCGCACTCAGTCTTGAACCCCGATCCGAATTTCAAGAAATTTTACGACGACGCACTGGCCATCGTTAATGCCACAGACAAAATTGCCTACGGCGCGCACCGTGGCGGCTATGTTTACAATTTCTGGCAGGATGGAGATCACATTCATGGCCTGTGGCGGCGTACCTCCATTGCCGACTATGCCGGTGGAAATCCCGATTGGGATGTGATCCTAGACCTGGATGTCCTGTCCGAAAGTGAAGGCGAAAACTGGGTCTATAAAGGGGTTGATTGCCTGGCACCAACCTATGAGCGTTGCATGATTACCCTCTCGCGCGGTGGCAAGGATGCCGCCGTGCGGCGTGAATTCGATATTGCCAGCAAATCCTTTGTTGAAGGCGGGTTTGTCGTCCCTGAAGCCAAGGGCGGTATTGCCTGGGTCGATGAAGATACGCTGCTGGTCGCCACAGACTGGGGCGGCGACACCATGACCAGTTCTGGTTATCCATTCGTCAATAAACGCTGGTCACGCGGTACAGCACTGGAGACGGCCACCGAACTGGTGCGCGGCGACAAGGCGGACGTTGGTGTCTGGCCCTTCCGGGTCGAGCTTGATGATCGTGTTGTCATGTTCGCCTCAGAAGCCGACACGTTTTATGATACGACCACATGGTGGTTACCCGAAGGTGGCCAGCCGGTGCGCGTACCCGTGCCGAGCAAATCCAACTTTCAGGATATTTTCAAGGGCCAGGCCATTATCAGTCTTGAAGAAGACTGGACGCCCGCCCCCGGCGGGACAACCTTTGCCAAAGGCGCAATGGTTTCTTTCTCACTGACCGATTTTATGGCCAGCAAAGCTCTGCCAGAGGTGCATTTGGTGCTGGAACCCGATGAACGTTCCGCTGTTGGCAGCGTCAGCGCAGCGCGCTCTGCCCTTGTGGTCAACATGTTACAAAACGTGGCAAGTGCAGTTTATGCCTATGACTTTGACGGGAGCAACTGGAGCGGGCGCAAGCTTGAACTGCCAGAAAACGGCTCGATTTCCCTTTCCTCAGTCAATGCACATTCCGATATTATATTTGCCAATATCGAAGGGTTTTTGCGGCCAGATGCCTTGTGGTATATCAACCTTGAGGACAACACAGCCAAGATGATTTATGCTCTGCCAGAGCGATTTAATGCGGCTGGACTGGTAGTCGAACAGCACGAGGCCACCTCCAAAGACGGCACCAAAGTTCCGTTTTTCATCATCCACAAAAACGACATGCCCCATGATGGCAGCACGCCAACACTGCTTTATGGCTATGGCGGATTTCAAATATCCATGCGCCCATCCTATTCCGGCACGCTGGGCAAGTTATGGCTGGAAAACGGTGGCGCCTATGTGTTGGCCAACATTCGCGGCGGCGGTGAGTTTGGCCCCAAATGGCATCAGGCCGGCCTGAAAATGGATCGGCAGCGCATCTATGATGATTTCATTGCCGTGGCAGAAACCCTGATCGAGCACAAAGTTACCAGCCCGCGTCATCTGGGTATTCGTGGCGGCTCCAACGGCGGTTTGTTAATGGGCGTGATGTACACCCAACGCCCCGATCTTTTTAATGCTGTCCTGTGTCAGGTGCCGCTTTTGGATATGCTGCGCTTTAACAAACTCCTGGCCGGGGCCAGCTGGATGGGTGAATATGGTGATCCGTCCGACCCGGATGAAGGCGGGTTTTTGCGCACCATTTCGCCCTATCATAATGTTGATCCAGCAAAAAATTATCCGCAAATTCTCCTGATGACCTCTACCAAGGATGATCGGGTGCATCCGGGTCATGCACGAAAATTCGCTAAACTGCTTGAAGATGAAGGCAAGGATTTTCTTTATTATGAAAACACCGATGGTGGCCATAGCGCGGCAGCAAATCTGAAAGAAACCGCACGGCGCGAGGCAATTGGCTACACATATCTTATGCAACGCCTGAAGGACTAATCGTGAGACATTTCCTGCGCTGCGCACTATTGCTGGCCTTGGGCAGTTCTGCCCTGGCCAGTGCCGCACCTGTATCTGCCCATGACCATGACCATGACGGGCAAGCCACATATCTGGCCAATGAAGCGGTTATGGTAGAAAAGGGCGATGTCAAAATCTTGTTCGATCCGCTTTTTAACCAGAGTTACGGTACGTATTTGCTAGTTCCTGAAGACCTGCGCAAGACGATGATGAAGGGCGAAGCACCGTTTGATAATATAGACATTGTGTTCATCTCACACGCTCATGGGGATCATTTTTCCGCGCAGCCCATGCTGGAATTTTTGCGTAACCATAGCCAAACAAAACTGGTGGCCAGCACACAGGCGGTCGAGGCGTTGAGAAAAGTTACCACCAAGGAAGATACTCACATATTTGAGCGCATAACCACGCTTACCCTTGGCCCCGATGATCCACCTTTACGCTTCATACTTGACGGTGTTGAGATTGATGCAGTGCGTATTCCCCATGCGGGCGGGCCTGGGCGCGCCAGCGTGCAAAACTATGTTTTGCGGGTTGCCCTGGATAGCGACACAAGAGTGATGCACATGGGCGATTCTGACCCGGCAATGCGGTTTTTTGCACCTCTGGATGCACACTGGCAGGAAAAACGCACCCGCCTTGCCATGCCGCCATACTGGTTTTTTCTCTCCGATGAGGGGCGTAAAATCATGGATGAGCACCTGAACGCAGAGCATTATACCGGTGTGCATGTTCCGGCCAATGCCGAGGCAGTGCGCCGCCAATACCCCGACGCCCTGAAAGATGCTGACCTGTTTACCAGGCCCAGTGAAACAAGAGCGTTGGATTAGGGCTTCTTCCCTCCACCCGGCAATGACCCGCTTAGCGATACCAAAAAAGGAACCGCAAAGGTCAGCATAACTTTCCACCAGACCGGATCAAACAGCCACAGGCATTCCCATTGATTGATGATCGTCAATATCGGCCCGACAATCAGCATGGTGACAAAGGCACGGCGAAGGCACCAGTGCGCATGGGGGGTCAGAATATGCTTCATGGTGACGGTCTGCCTTTGCAATCGTGAATAATGGATGCGTTGTTATTACCCCTTTTCCTGCATCACGTCAGCAACTAGTCTGAATATCAATCAAAGGAATTCGTTATGGCCTATAATCCTCCCACGCGTGAAGTACGTTTTATCCTGGAAGAAGTAATGGCCTTGGAAGGCCTGAAAACAACGGGTGTCTTTGACGAACTATCTTCTGATCTAACCGCCGCGATTCTGGAAGAAGGCGGCAAATTTTGTGCCGGTATGTTGGCACCTCTAAACCACAGTGCCGATCAATTTGGCGCCAAACTCAAGGATGGCGAGGTCATCACCGCACCGGGCTTCAGGCAGGCCTATGCGCAGTTTGTCGAGGGCGGCTGGCAGGGGCTTTCTTTTGCGCAAATCGATGGCGGCATGGGATTGCCCAACGCGCTGGGTGTTGCTTTTCAGGAAATGCTGCAGGCGGCCAACATGGCCTTTGGCTTATGCCCGATGTTGACCATGGGGGCGCTTGAAGTGCTGACCCATGCCGGGACAGACGAACAAAAAACGCTCTATCTGCCACGCCTGATGAGCGGGGAATGGTCGGCCAGTATGAACCTTACCGAACCCTCCGCCGGATCAGACGTAGGCGCGCTGCGCACCATGGCAAAACCTGTGGGCGATGGCTCATGGCTGCTTGAAGGGCAAAAGATATTCATCACCTGGGGCGAGCATGATTGCGCCCCAAACATCATCCATCTGGTATTGGCGCGTACCCCGGATGCGCCCGCAGGAACCAGGGGATTATCCCTGTTTCTGGTGCCCAAATTCTTGCTTGATGACAAGGGGGAGCCGGGAACGCGCAATGATGCGCGCGCCATTGGGCTGGAGCACAAACTGGGCATTCATGCCAGCCCGACCTGCGTGATGGAATATGGTGGCAATGGGGGGGCCAAAGGCTGGCTGTTGGGCGATGAGGGCAAAGGCATGGCAATGATGTTCATCATGATGAACTCAGCGCGGTTAAACGTTGGTGCACAGGGTGTAGGCATTGCCGAACGAGCATATCAACAGGCCTTGTCTTACGCCCGGGATCGTGGTCAAGGCCGCGCTATTGGCGTTGACGAATATCCTGCCGCCATTATCCACCATCCCGATGTGCGCCGGATGCTGATGACCATGAAGGCAAAAATAACCGCGGCACGCTCCATTTGTCTTGCCTGTGCAATTGCCTCGGATTATGCGGCACATTTGAGCGATAAAGATGAGCGCCAGGCCGCCAAAGCCCGTGAGGAACTGTTAACGCCGCTGGCCAAATCCTACGGCTCAGAAGTTGGCGTGGAGGTCAGTTCCCTTGCCCTACAGGTGCATGGCGGCATGGGTTATATTGAGGAAACCGGCGCTGCACAGCATTATCGTGACGCCCGTATTACGCCTATATATGAAGGCACAAATGGTATTCAGGCCATAGATCTGGTGGGTCGCAAGCTGAACATGATGGGCGGCTATCCGATGACGCGCCTGATCGAGGAAATGCGGGAAACGGTCGAGGATTGCGCAACATCTTCAAATCCTGAATTGCCCTTTATTGGCGTAACCCTTGGCACCGCCATTGATACGCTGGAAAGCGCAACTGCGTGGCTACGCGACACGGCACGCGAAAAAACCGATGTGCTGGCCGCCGCAACGCCCTATCAAAGCATCGCCTGTGAAACTGTTGGCGGATATTATCTTGCCATTGGTGCGATCGCGGCCCAGCGTCTGTTGAAAGACGGCGAAGATCAGAATTTTGCCAAAGACCGCATCGCGCTGGCACGTTATTTTGCTGAAACTGTGCTCAGCGGTGTACCTGGAAAATCAGGCGATATTACCGCGGGAGGCGCTCTTCTCTTCGGCGTTTCAGAAGCGGGGTTAGGCACATGAGTTTTTATAACCGGCATATCGAACCACGTCTGGTCAACCTTGCCTGCGCATCAGATCAGATGAAAAAAGTGCGGGCCAAAACCGTACCAATGGCGCAAGGCCGGGTATTGGAAATCGGCTTTGGCTCAGGTCATAATTTGCCATTTCTGGACGCACAAAAAATTGAACATTATTGGGCGCTGGAACCAAATGCCCGGATCAGGAAACTCGCCCGAAAACGCCTGAAAAACTCATCTCTGGATATTGAATTACTGGATATGGAGGCCGAGGCCATCCCGCTGGATGACGCCAGTGCCGATACGGTGCTGGTGACCTTTACGCTTTGTACTATCCCACTGGTGGAGAAAGCTTTGGGCGAAATGCGACGTGTATTAAAGCCAAACGGTCATTTATTGTTTGCTGAACATGGCGCCGCGCCGGATGCCGGTGTGGCCCGTTGGCAAAACCGCATAGAACCCTTCTGGAAACCTGTTGCCGGGGGATGTCATCTGACGCGAAAACCGTTGGAGCTTTTGGAGCAAAACGGTTTCGTACTGGAAGACACGACAAGTCTATACATTCCCAAGGCACCGCGCTTTGCCGGGTTTGTATCTCATGGTGTGGCCAGGCCGTGCTAAATCCTAAAGGTCGTCCTCATCCAGTTCAGCAATCAGTGTCTTGATATTATCGGCCCTGTCCAATGGGGCAATCAGCACAGCATTTTTGGTCGAGATCACAGTCAGGTTTTCAACACCTAACGTCGCAATCATCGGGCCGTCACCGCCCGCGTACAACAGACAATCGTTTGTTTGCTTCATAACAACGCGGCCATGACTGGCATTACCTGCTTCGTCTTTTGTGCCCAGATCATAGATTGCCGGCCAGGCACCCACATCAGACCAACCGGCATCAAGCGGCACCACAGCCGCACGTTTGGTGTTTTCCATGACCGCATAATCAACAGATTCAGACGGACAGGCGCTAAACGCTGGTGCGGGCAAGTGTGTGCAAAGACCATCGCTTTGCCGACCCTCCCAGGCCTTTAGTGTAGCATCCAGAATATCGGGCCGGTGCGTCGTCATTTCTTCCAGCATGACCCCGGCGCAAAACAGAAAAATACCCGCGTTCCAGAGATAATCCCCGCTTTGCAGATAGTCTCTGGCGGTCTCAAGATCAGGTTTTTCAACAAAGCTGTTCACCTGAAATGCCGCACCATCCAGCGCCTTGCCTTTGCGGATATAACCATACCCAATTGCCGGGCCGGTTGGTTTCGCGCCAAAGGTGACGATATGCCCGGATGCGGCGGCCTGTGCACCTGCGGTCACCGCTGCAATAAAGGCGTCCGTATCGCCTACAAAATGATCGGCAGCCAAAAGCAGCACTTGTGCATCTTCGCCATATGCATCGCGCACGAAAAGTGCAGCTGTCACAGCGCATGGGGCGGTATTACGTGGGCAAGGCTCGGTAATGACCGCAGCGGGAACAGTGTTTACTGCCTCGCATTGTCTTTGCACCTCATCAGCATGACGCGCCGCACAAACCAGCACAGGTGCGGCAAAACCTCGGCTTTGCGGGCAACGCAGCACAGTTTGTTGCAAGAGGGTAAGCGCGCCCGTCAGCGCGTGTAATTGCTTGGGCCGTTTGCGGGTGGATAGAGGCCACAGGCGCGTGCCGGCACCACCAGACATAATCACCGGAACAATAATGGGATCTGCCTTCATGTTCCCTTGTCCTTTGCCTTCGTTAGCACACGCTCGGCTTCGCCTGCCGCGCTAACCAGATGATAAACAATGCTGGCCGGAACATGCTCTGCCATAGGCCTGCCGTCCAGATCAAACTGATCCATCCATAACCCTGGCACCTTCACATCAAAATAACTGTCATCAATACGGTGCAGTAAACGGGATGCCTGGCCCGCCATTTCTGTATTGTTATTCAAACGCGCAAACATGGATTTGAGCCATTCTGTCTGTCCCCACAACCGCCGTGACGGCACTATTACCTTACCATCTGCATTATAGGCATCCAGCAAAAATCCATCTGCACCAAACGCATAATCATCCGCATGCTGGCCCAATTGTTGCGCCAGAACCGGTATTTCCGCTTTGCTCAATGCAGCACGGCTATGCAACAGCCAACACCATTCTGCCATATGTCCTGGCTCTATTGTCGCTGGATTAACCGGCGCAAGGTCTTGTTCAAAAAACTCAAAGAGCAGACCGGTTTTTGTATCGATAAAGCGTTCAACCAGAAGCATGAAAATTTCATCTGCACGGCGTAAATATCCATGATCGCCGCTGGCCTCATAAAGCGCCAGTAAGGCCTCATACATATGCATGTGCGGGTTTTGCCGACGCGGCATAGTGGCGGGTATACCTTCGCACCATCCACCATGTGGTGCGCCCATAGACTCATCAACAAAAGCCAGCGTATCCTCTGCCAGTTCCAGCATTTGCGAGTCATTGGTCGCGCGATAGGCCCAGCTTAGCCCCAGAATATGAAAGGCATGGTCATATAGATCGCGTCTGGTATCACACACCGCACCATCAGCATCCAGCAAATGGACAAATCCTGGCTCGCCATCGCGGCGAAGGGCAGTGCTGACCAGGTAATCCACACCCCAGCTGACCAGTTCGCGGTAATCACCCCAGCCAAGCAGGCTGGCGTGAGAGAACGCATAAATCTGCCGAGAACTTACTCGCACCCGGCGAAGCGCCTGTTCATCGGGCGTGCCATCAAAGTTTACTTGCTCATAAAATCCGCCGCGCCCGCGATCCACGCCCCGTCCCGCCCATAAAGGCAGAACATCATCGCGGCAAAGCCTGATGAATTTTTGAACTTCGGTATTCAATGATGCCGGGCCGTCTTGTGTCATTGCAACAATAGACGCCCAAGAAAAAAATTTTCGGTTACCAGACGTCAATGGCGTATTGCGTTAGCGCAAGTGCCGATTGCTCTCCATGTCAAACCACATGGCAAAAAATATCGACTGAAGCCCCGTGGAAAAGAAAAACATCATGGCCATGGACGACAGCACCGGCGCACTACCATTTATGATCCATACCGTTATCAGGCGGGAGAAAAACCCCAATGACAACATCATGAACATTAAGCCGGTAAAATAAAACAGCACCAGTGGGTGGAAGTCGCGAATAATATATTTCTCTTTCATCCGCCAAAAAAAACCCTTCAGTAAAATGTTGCTGATGGTGAAAATTACTCTGCCGACCTTGATGCCACTTTTTTCACCAACATCATACACCGGTTCTGTCGGTACATCGCGCACCCGGAAATTTTCAACATTGAGCTTGATTAACAGATCATTGGGTTGGCCATAGCGTTTATACATACTGTCCCAATTGATGGTGTGCAGCACTTTTTTATCTGCAATTGTGTAACCGGTCTGCGAGTCTGCCACATGCCAGTAGCCCGAGGCGATTTTTGTCATTAGCGATAAAACCGAGTTTCCAAAAAACCGCACAAAGGGCACTTTTTGACGATAATCATGAGTCGCCAACCGATTGGCCTTAGAGTAATTCACACCCTCATGGATGACCGGATCCAACAAGGCTGGCATGTCTTTTGGATCCATCTGGCCATCCCCGGCCATGACCACGGCCATATCAATATCATTATCACGTGCCCATTTATAACCAGCCGCGATGGCACCACCAACACCTTCGTTAACCGCAAGATTTATCAGCACAACACGCGGTTCGTCCTTGGCAAAATTCTCTACGACTTCGGCGGTTTTATCCGGGCTGCAATCATTAACAATGACAATATGATCCACATAATCAGGCATGGTTGTTATGACCTTGCCGATCTGGGTTTCCTCGCAATAGGCGGGGATGACCGCTGCCAGTGTTTTACCTTCATATGCCATGTTTAGATTTTTCCTTATTGGCTATTTTCTGAATCCCGGAACTAACCAACAATATCCAGAAGAAAAGCGGCCCCAAGGGAACAAAAATAATGGCAAGGGCAGCACGGGTAATCAAGGCAATTGAAAGATTATCACCAAATTCCAGGCCATAGGGCAGCATGGACAGGTGTAATGCACCCTCAAGGCTACCTGCGGATGCTGGCAGCACCCGGACAATCAGTGACAGATCAGACAGGGCCGCAGCAACAATGCTGGCGGCTGGTGGCACAAGAGGAAACAAGGCCTTGTAAGCCACAACAAAGGCCAGGGCAAAACACATCGCCTCCAGGAATGTGAAAAGCGCAACATAGGCCAACGCAGCCCTGTTCGCGGTATAGGCCTGCCAGTCTGCCAGCACTTTTTTGACAACACCAGACAAGGGCAAAAATCCCGGCACCCAGCCTGACTGCATCGTAAACGCAAATCCAAACCCCGCGATAATGCCAGCCATCAATAACACAATCAAAATACTGATCGCCAGGCTGTGCAGGGCCAGCCAGACACTGGCGGCAAGTGCCATGATGGCAAAAATTGTCCACTCGATAATGATAACGGCCAGCAGGCTTTGCGAAAAATCCTGATAGGCAAGCCCGTGCCTGTGCTTGAGATAAACACCGCGAATACCAAAGCCTAAAAACGGGATCAGATAATTTGAGAAAAACGTAACAACGATTATCCCGAAGTGTTCAAAAAACCCCAGTTTCACGCCATAGGGACGAACCGAGTGCAACAGCACAAAACCCTGAAACAGGATAAACCCGAATGTTCCAAGTGTTATCAGGCCAAAGTTTTTCCACCCCACACTGGCGATCTGCTCGGCCAGCGCGCTCCTGCGACCCGGCTCGCCAAGATACCAGAGTGCAAGTGCCGCAAGGACAACAAAGCCTAGAACTGTGATGATGTTTTTTCTCATCCGGGCGCGCGTTCCAGCTCTGCGACCTTATCTTGCGGTTGGGCGATGGTTATTCTGGCATCGTTTATGGTCATGTTCAAAAAGCCACTGAGCTGATTTTCAGTCTGAATTGCCAAATTGATATTGGTTGCATCCTTTGGAAGCGGAAACTTCCAGACCATTTTGTCATCCCGGTGTTCAACAGCCTTCTCGCCAAGATAATAGCAATTTTTATGTCCCTTGGCATTGCGCCACATGACCATGGTTGAGAGTATGGTGTTCTTGCCCGTTACTATATCCAGTTCAAGAGCAGCCTCACGATCATCTGCGCGATTACCTGCAGGCAATTGTTTTCGCACCCATTTAAGGGTTTTTTTCTCCAACCACCCATCGCGTACCGGTGAGCGAGAAGCAAACCATTCCCACCGGCCCAAACGGCATTGCCACAATGTGCGAAAGGACGTTTGAGGCTTGTCGGTAAAAATTGTAAACCCTGAGGAAATTGGCATTTCAAATTCAACGCCATTCTCATTAGCAGGGCGCATAATCAGGTTGCGGGCTGCACCGCTAACGCTCAGCAAACTACAGAAAACACTCAATTCCTGACAATTGCTACCGAAGACAAGCCGAGTGCCTTGTTCGCGCAATTGTTCATGAGAGGCGACCGGGGTTAAGTCCCAGTCTATGATAGTTGTTCTATTGTTGTTTTGCACCTCATGAAGAGGGGCAGGTGTTTCTGATAATTCATTTTCATAGGAAACTGTACAATCTCTAAGCCCTTTTATGACCGCCATACCACCTGCTGAACCGCCATTGTTGATTAAAATACGATATGAAACAGTACTGGCTTCCAGGCCAGCGTGGATAGAGTATTCGTGTAAAGTCGTTTCATCAGACAGGACAACGTCCCATAACCGTCTGGCTTTACGACCACCATCAGCAGCAAATTCATAAATCCATAACTCTAAAAACCCCACACCCTTTACCGCAAATGACATCTGAATTGAGTTTACCTTTTCAGGGTCAAATGTTTTTTCTGGCGGCAAGTATAATGGCCCAAACCCACTTAACACCCCAACATTCTGAGGGTAATTTTCAAGCCAGATGAGCATGATTTCACCATCACCAATTTCTGTTACGCCAAAAGGTGAACGATCTAGACGGAATATCGGGCCGCCCTTGGCTTGAAAATCGGTAAATGTCCGAGGAGCAGAATCCTTGGGTGAAGGGCCAAACAAACCATTACCACCGGCTTCAAAGGTTGGCCTTGAGCCAATAATTCCCTGTACCCAATTGTCGATATTATACGCAGTCTCACATTTCCAAGGCCGATATTTTTTATAAACTTCATAAACGCGCATACCGCTATTTGAATATAATTCACGTGTATAAGCCGGGTCGCCAATCAAATTTATTACCGTCGAGTTATAGAGTGTCGCTGTCATATAATTAGGGACAAAAATATAATCGATGCCCTGCTCTATAAGAAAATCATGGGCAGATTTTTTATCGCCCACATCGTACAGGTTGATAAGCTTTGGATCAAAATCATAAACCCAGTCTTGATCGACATAATAAGAAAATTCAGCCTGCCGATAGATCAGAAATTTTGCATCCTCTGGAAGCGTATCCCTAACCCACTGGAAAAGCCGCCCGCCTGGAAACTTGATGTTATCAAGGGTAGCTGGTTCATTTTGAGACCAAATTGCTTTGTATTCCGAAAATGATGTAACACGACCCAGCGCCTGCATTGCAGTCGGACGCGCAAACAGGGCTGCAACCGCAACAAAAAGAAGCATGGTAAGAAACGACAGACGCCGTCGCCATTTTAAAGACAAGCCATCAAGACGCCGGTTCACCCAGCGATAAAGCCACACCCAGGCAATTTTCCCATATCGAAAACTAAGAAAGGCGAGATTTTGTAAAGCTGATAAAACGCGCATAAAGTTCACCTCCCCCGATCGCCGCCAGCACAACCAGAAACGGCATGATCGTCAGCATATATCGAATGTTTTTAATGACCAGATCAATACCAATGGACATTGTTAAAGCTGCAATAGCATAAAATTCCAAAAGCCCGATCAACATCACTTTTCCCATGCGGCTTGCCCAGATTTGCCGCCAATACAGCAATAGTGAGATCAGCATGACCTGGTGTATCCAGCCATAAATGGTGGGTTGGAAAAACCATACAAACAAACCATTTTGTATACGTTGCTGTGTTGTTACCAAATTTCTGCGATAGCGCACGTCTGTCTTGTGGTCAACTTGCGGCAGTTCCCATATTGGTTCTGAATCATGAAATGGCACGCCAAAATCAATTGTGTTCTGCACATACTGGCCCGCCCCGACAAACAGAGCCGTCAGGCCAAACACGGTGCAAATTGCGCAGCGACGCCAAAAGGAGCTGCGCGTCAGTAAAAAATAAGCCCCTTGTGTAAATGGCAAAACAAGTATGCCTATGGAATGGGCAAACATACCAAAGCCAACAACAACGCCTGTCAGCAATACGGGCGCAGAAAAAAACTTGCCGTCCTTCAACGTCAAACCTTTACTTTTTTTCTTCTCTTTTTCCCACCCGGTCTCGCGCTGCAACAGTGCCGCCGCCATGACCAGCCCCAACATAAATAACGGTATCCGAACCGGGTCGATATGAAAGGCCAGCACCAACCCGACATAAAAGGGCGTCGACATGGCAAAAAGAAGAGACAGCGCCAGAGCCATATTGCGCGCCCTGCCCGGCTTGGTTGCCTTGTAACAGGCAAGAACCAGAAGGGCGGCAAAGGCAAATAAATAGTGGAGTTCAATCAGACGTAACAGTCGTGACGTGCCCGCACCATCCTGCCAGATATAGCTATAGACAATCATCATGTGGAATGCTGGCGGATGAGAGGAGCGGGCGTAAAACCCCTGTTCGGTCGACGGATCAAGTGGATAATTGTCCAGTGATTTATCCTGATAGATCACTTCGGAAAGCGCAGCATACTCCAGTGGATCACTTGCCATTAGCGGCATGCCAAAAATTTGAATTGCCGTCACAATCAATAAAATGATACCGCCGAACCAGACAAACCAGATGGGCCAGTCCTCTTTGCTTTTCAGGGTTTGAAAAGGGTTGGAAAAAATAGTGCCAATGCTGTTTTTCAAGCCAAGCAAGATGTACTTGCCCTCTTTACGAAGAAATATAAGCACGACAATAAATGGCAACAGTGTCAAAATCACATAGATAAAATATGGCTGGTTGGGCAAAAACCGAAAACTGATCCACAACAGCCAGGCAATGGCAATCGGGCCTAATGACAGCGCACAAATAAGATTGTGCACAGGGTGTTCAAATGGAAATCGTGCTTTTTGGAAAATCACGGCAAAGGCAAGACATGCTATAAAATAACTGCCCAACATCCCCAATATGCCAATGATAATTGTTGTATTGCCGCCGCCCATTTCATCAAACCTCAAATCAACCTAAAAACTTCAGATACAACAATCGTGGAATAACACCCAAGTGAGACGCAATTTTTATCGGGAATTCCAGAAGCCGGATTAAAGGATAATACGATTTGTACTCCCTGAAACTTTTTACCGACTCTGACGTAATATCCACAAATTCTGCTTCGGTCATATCAAATTTTTCGGCAACATAACCGATCAGGGTTTCATCGTAAGGGTATAGCTCGGCCACCCCCTCCAGCGCCTCATCACGGCTCATATAGCCTGAACGGATCATCGCGGAGTTTTCTGTTCTGCGTTTATCAACGTGAAATTTACGTGGCAGCAAATATGACTGGATAAATTTCGTGTACGTTGATTCATGATGGTGGCCACCATAATTTTGCCAACCCAGTTCAGCTTCGATAATTTTATCGACATCTTTTTTTATATAAGGAAAAAAATTGAGGATCGGGATAACTTCAATGCGCTTTATAAAATGATAATAGAAGTAATCACTCATGTTGAAATTGTGAAAATTATTTAGTTTAAATTTCCCAAATTTGCTTTGTACATCGCGAATATACCGACCATCCAGATAGGTCCAGTCTCTTGGCGCGATACCTTCGGTACGAAATGAGTGGCCATTAAAAATAAACTTGATGCCTTCTGCCACAGCAATTTTGTGCATTACTGAATGAATGGCTACATCGGTTGGCACTTCAACATCTGGTGTAGAGGCCTTTAAAAAAGCAATCTGGATATCACGAAACTCATCCCAGTCAGCAACATAGGTTACCAGGTCCAAATCAAGCGCATCACAAGCATTTTTGATGTTTGAAACCGCTATTGATGAATTCCATCCATTATCAAAATGTACGACCAGAGGTCTAAGGCCCAGCTTTTTTACGGCCAGCAACATGGTCCAGCTGCTATCTCGCCCACCACTGCAACCACAAATTACATCATATTTTTTGCCCTTGCCCGCCTTTTTTATTCTGGCAATGACCTTGTCCAGGTTTGCCTGCCCGCGCTCATCCAGTGGGTATTGATCGGCAATAATATCGTGCATCTCGCAAAAATTGCACTCGCCATTTTCATCAAATCGTATGGACGGCACTGTGGTATCCATAATACAGCGATTGCATACCTGATAAGGTCTATCCGGGTTCATCATATCCATGATTCAGGTCTCACCGCCGTCAGATAAAGCCCGATCAAGTTGATCCCGGGTCGGGAAATTCACCAGAACGGCCCGGCGGCGACCGTAAAATACAAACATACTTCCCGAGGTTAATGCATGCGCCCCCGCGTCAATTGCCGGTTTGAGATGCGCCAGCTTTCCGGCACCACCATTGGCTATGACCGGAACCGACACCGCCTCGGAGACCAGGGCAATCATCTCAAGGTCATAGCCCACTCGTCGGCCTTCCTGGTCAATGGATGTTATCAGAATTTCACCGGCCCCCACCTCTTCCATACGTTTGGCATGGCGAACCAGCTCTATATTTTGTTGGCGTGTTGCATTATGTGAAAAAACTTCAAAACCATCATTTTTACGTTTGGCATCTATCGAGATGACGACAGCCTGATTACCAAAACGTCCGGCAATTTCACCAACAACACCCGGGTTTTCAAACGTTTCTGAATTAAGAACAACTTTTTCAGCACCTGAATCCATCATGGCGCTGGCATGGTCGAGCGTGCTGATCCCTCCGCCCACAGCCAACGGCATCAGACATTCAGTAGCCACCTTGTTGACCAGTGCCGAGGCAATTGACCGGCCTTCTGCGCGGGCGCCAATGTCAAGCAGACAAAGTTCATCAACCTCACCATCATTATAAATGCGCGTCGCATTGAGCACATCCCCCAGATAGGTGTGGTCTTTGAAATTTATCCCCTTATAGAGGCCGCGTCCGCAATACAATAATGTTGGAAACACCCTGATTTGTTGCATTTTCTCAGCCCCGTTCTGCAAAGTTTTTCAAAAGCGCAATACCACCAGCATGGCTTTTTTCCGGGTGAAACTGGGTGCCATAAATTTTTCCATACTGTACGGCAGCTGTAAATTGCCCACCATAATCACACGTCGCTATCGTATCTTCTGAGCGTGTTCCAAGCACCCGGTAGGAATGGGTAAAATAGAAACGTGGATTTTCAGGCATACCTTCAAACAAGATAGTGTTTGCTGTTTTAATAGACGTCATGCCAACATGTGGCACATGCAATCGCTGGGCGTTATATTCTGTGGGAAAACCTTGCACCCTTCCTTTGATCCACCGCAGGCCGGCAACATCACCTTCTTCTGAACGCTCGAACATCATTTGCATGCCAACACAAATACCCAATAATGGTTTCTTTGCTGCAATGTGCGCTTCTACACAAGGGCGTAACCCTGACGCTTCAAAGCTGTTCATACAGGCGCCAAAATTACCAACACCTGGCAATAGTATGCGTTCGGATGCGGCAATAACTTCTGGTTTATCGGTAATGACAGGTGTAGCACCAGCGCGCAGGAACGAGCGTTCAAGAGAGGGTAAATTTCCAATCCCGTAATTTATAATTGCCACTCTACCCGTCAACTAACCGTTCTACCCTTCAAAATTGTAATATCTCAAGGCTTAAGCCATTCATATATAGCAGTCCTCGAACACCACAACCGCTAAATCATCCCCAGCCATCAATCTCATAATAACCAAGAAAATGAGAAAGTTCCGTTTAATCGTCACAATTTGTGCGTGGGTTTGGTTTCTGCCATTTTATGCAATACCTTTTTTGCCGCATCAAGTTGTGTGAACGCTACATCCACCGAAACACGTTGTGATTTTATGCCCAGTTGTAGCAAATTTTCCAGCGCCGTTTGCGAGCCATTATAGTGTGATGCCCATTGTGCCTCGGTAATGGCAATAATCGGCTTGCCTGTGCTTTCATATTCCGCCGCTTTTCCCGGCGGCGTTTGCGGGTAAGCAGAGGCAGCAAGGATCAGGGCGTGCGCCGCCCGTTGCATGGCAAATGATGTTTGCAAGGCTACAACGCCGTGCAGGGTAATCTGTGACGCACAAGAACTGGCCCGCACCTGTGCCTCCTCATTCATGCTGAGCCGCCCGGCAATATGCAAGTGCAAGGCCTGGTTTGCTTCCGCCGCTGTTTCAAAAACCTCCAGCGTATCCTCGATCCTGCAATCGGGGTCAGAAAGCGAAAAACTGCCTGTATAGACAAGGTTTAATTTATCAGGCTCAAACACCTGTTTTTGCGAATGATCCTCAATGGAAAAATGCGGCAGAACGAAAACCTTGTTTTTCTCCGCAACATAATTATGCATTTCACAGGCTATCGCCTCGTTGACCGCGCTCACCAGATCCGCCTTGCCCAGCATGTGTACGGCTATAAGTCTCTCAATTCGGTTGCGCAGCCAGTGATTGCGTTGCTTGCGAAAGGGCCGAACAAGCCAATGATCTCGCGCATCGGCATACCAATAACAACCAAACGCCTGTTTAAGCCGCACCCCCGCATAGTGAATGGACTCAGGCGGGCTTGTAGTTATCACCCAGTCTGGCTTGAATGGAAGCTTTGCCAGCGCAGCATCCACAGCCCGCCTTGTCCAGCGGATATCCGGATCCGGCCAAAACAGCCAATCCCGAAGCATATCTTTTATGCCCGAACGCCCGGGCGCTCCAATGACAGGATCAGGCCGCACATGGGGAATCACCAGCCCTTCCATATCCTCTGATAAAGCCGGGGCAATAACATAAACCCTGCACCCCAGAGCACGCAGCGCCCTGGTCAAATAATAAGGGCGCCGTGCTCCACCGGAAACATGAGGTGGAAAATGACGGGCGAACAGGACAATATTTGGTTTGAAGTTTGCCTTGTATGTGGTCTGTGCTGACATCAGTGCAGCTTACCCTCGACAATCAGCAATGACAAAGATCAGGCTTGCACAACCTTGTCTGATCTTTGTTTAATGGCATTACGGGTATCGACCACCAGATCAACGGCGGCCAATAGCGGCGTATAATCGACATTATCATGGTCGGTGGCAATCAGGGCCACATCAAACTGGCTTAAAGCCTCTTGCGTCCATGGCACTGATTTCATCCCTTCAACTTCGGGGTGTTCACGAATGGAGGGCGCAACAGGGATGTAGGGATCGGAATATTCGACCTTCATACCGCGCGCTTTGAGTTTATGGATCAAGTCCAGCGCAGGGCTTTCGCGCATGTCATCAACGTTTTTCTTATAGGCCAGACCAACGATGAGCACCCTGGCTCCTTTCATGGCCAGTCCAAGGTGCTTATTCATGGCTTCACCAAGACGATCAACAACATGGCCTGGCATGCTGGAGTTGATCTCGCCGGCAAGCTCGATAAAGCGAGTGTTCAGGCCATAGGCGCGCGCTTTCCAGGTCAAATAAAACGGGTCAATCGGGATGCAGTGCCCACCAAGACCCGGGCCGGGATAGAAAGCCATATAGCCAAACGGTTTGGTCTTGGCCGCCTCGATCACTTCCCATACATCAATATCCATAGCCCCAAAAACTACTTTTAGCTCATTAACCAGCGCGATATTGACGGCGCGGAAGATATTTTCGGTCAGCTTCACCGCCTCTGCGGTGCGCAAATTGGACACTGGTACCGTCGGCACAATGGCATTATAGAGTGCACAGGCCATATTGCGTTCCAGATCAGAAGAGGCACCAACCACTTTGGGGATACTTGAGGTGTCATAATTAGGATTACCGGGGTCTTCGCGCTCTGGCGAATAGGCAATAGCAAAATCCACCCCCGCTTTCAGACCGCCTTGCTCAAGAATGGGTTGCAGCACCTCTTCGGAGGTGCCGGGATAAGTGGTCGATTCCAGTATAATCAACTGGCCAGGCTGCACATGTTCAGCAATGTTTTGTGTCGTAGCCACAACATAGGACAGATCGGGTTCCCGATGCTCTCCAAGCGGGGTCGGCACACAAATCAGTATGGCATCAACTTGCTTTAGTTTGGCAAAATCTGTGGTTGCAGCAAACTTGCCAGCTGCATACATGGCCGCAATACGCTCATCCGAAATGTGCTTGATATATGATTTTCCGCCACCCAGCATTTTCACCTTGCTGTCATCAATATCAAAGCCCACCACCGGCAAGCCCTGAAGTACAAAGGCTTCGGCCAAAGGCAAACCAACATAACCAAGCCCGACAATGCCAACCCGCAAGTCCCTGCTCGTTGCCTTGGCAATAAAGGCTTCGCTCAATACGCCAAGCGGTATAGCTGGATCACTAGAGTTTTGGGCAGTCATCGTTTTGTCCTTTTATCGTCTGTTAAGCGCATTATCTGCGGTTAAAGCCGCGCACGGCCTGAATAATTTCGTCTTGAGTATTTTCATCCAGATAAGGATGCATGGGCAAAGACATCACCCGTGTCGCCTTGGCTTCACAAACGCCTAATCCCCCGGCGCCAACTGGAAAATTCTTATATGCCGTCTGCATGTGCATGGGCTTGGGATAATATATCGCACTGGGCACGCCGTGTGATTTCAGATGCGCGACCAGAGCCTCACGGTCATCGTGCTCTATGGTGAATTGCGCCCAGGTGGAAACACCGCCTTCGATCATTGACGGCACACTGCCCACAACATCTTGCAAATTATCGCAATAGCGTTTGGCAATACGATTGCGTCGATCAATCTCGTCAGCAAAAATAGCAATTTTTTCCAGCAAGATGGCCGCTTGCAAGGTATCCAGACGTGAATTCATCCCGATACGGATGTTATCGTATTTGTCGCCACCTTTACCATGGACACGCAAGGAGCGAATAATCTCTGCCGTTTCATCACAATTGGTCAACACCGCACCACCATCGCCATAACAGCCCAATGGCTTGGCGGGGAAAAAACTGGTTGTTGTAACATCGGCCCAATGCAGGGGGTGCTTGCCATTCAAGGTGCAACCAAATCCTTGTGCCGAGTCAGAGATCAGCTTCATGTTATATTTTTTGGCGATCTCAGACAGAGCCGGATAATCGGCAGGCTGACCAAACAAATCAACCGCAATAATAACCCTGGGGGTTAGTTTGCCCTCCGCCCTGATCTTCTCAATGCTGGCTTCCAGCTTGACCGGATCAATGTTGTATGTATCGGGAAGAATATCCACAAACACCGGCGTCGCCCCATACCAGGGCACAATTTCACCAGTGGCCGCAAAGGTGAAGCTGGGGCAAAATACAGCATCTCCCGCCCCTATTTCCCAGGCCATTAAGGGCAAGGCCAGTGCATCTGTGCCATTGGCGCAACCAAGCGCGTGTTTTGCATCACCAAAATCTGCCAGCTGCGCTTCAAAGGCGGCCACCTGCGGCCCCATGATAAAGCGGCCCTCATCCAGCACCCTGGCAATGGCCGCATTGATCTTGTCTTCAATGCGGGCGCGCTGCGCTTGCAAGTCTATAAAGGCTATGCCCATGACACCTTGTTCCTTCTCACAAATAGTTATTTTTACGGGTTTCCAGCCATAATCATAGCGTTCAAAACCGCCAGTGCCTCGGCTGCGTCTGTCCGGGGCTTTTCGCGTGTATTACAGCAATGCAAAAAGTGACTGCATTCCTGTGCCAGAGGTTCAGCCTTCATGTCATAGGACAAAATTTCTGCTTCGGCTTTAACCGGAACCGGCATCCCTGAACTGCGGACAATCCGGTGATGATAAATTCGCAGTTTTTGTGCTTTATCCGGGTGGGTGTCCTCAAATACCGCCATGGCCTTGTCGCCAACAACCACCAGACGCTGTTCCTTGAAAGGATGTAACCATGAAGCAAAGATATGCGCCCGTCCGCCAGACGGGAACGTCATGTCAACGCGATATTCGTCCTCAATACCGGGTGTAACCCAACCATCGCCAGTGCCGCTGACCTTGTCAGGGGCTTCACCAAACAGTGCCAGCATCAAGGAAAAATCATGGGGTGCCAAACTCCACAACGTATTTTCTTCGGTGCGAAAAATACCGGTGCTGACACGGTTGGAATACGCATAGCGCAATGTCCCTAACCCGCCGCCGCGCACACAGGCCAGTAAAGCCTCAAATGCCGGATGATATTGCAAAAGGTGCCCAACCATAAGCACCCGATCAGCACCCTGTGCTGCATCAGCAATAGCCGCCGCATCATCCATGTTAAGCGCAATTGGCTTTTCCACATATACATCTTTACCAGCAGCCAAAGCTGTCAGGGCAATTTTGGTATGCAGTTCTGCCGGCACAGCAATAACAATGGCCGTAATTAAGTCCGATGCCAGCGCCTCATCAAGCGTGAAGGCAGGAACGTTATATTTTTGAGCAAACCCTGCAACAACACCTTGTCTGGGGTCAACAACCCCCGCCAGCGCCCCAAGCTCGGAAAAATTGCGCACCAGGTTTTTACCCCAATGCCCGCAACCCACAACGGCCACCCGCGCATTGTTACCGTTTCCATTCATTTCATTATCCACTTTACTTGTTCCGCCGCCTTATAGCAGGGCTGATTGCCGGGTAAACCATTCTTTGCAAGTTGGGTTAAACATTAGGGTCTGAACCCAATTGGATTCAGACCCTGGTTTTCAAATCAAGACAGCGCCCGAAGCGCACCATCAACACGTTCATACTTTTCCGAAGTGCGCGGACATATCAGGTCGGCGCCCAGAATATCACCGCTTTTGCTTACCCAGCCAATTCGGCGGGCCGGAACACCAACCATAAGAGCATAAGCAGGAACATCTTTTGTCACCACAGCGCCGGCGGCAATAAAGCAATACTCACCAAGTTCCCGGCCACAAACAATGGTGGCATTAGCCCCAATGGAAGCACCGCGTCTAACAATGGTCTTTGCAAATTCGGACTTGCGATTCACATTGGCACGCGGTGTTACCACATTGGTAAATACGCATGAGGGGCCACAAAAAACATCGTCCTCAAGGTGAACCCCTTTATAGAGGCTGACATTATTTTGAATTTTGCAACCATCACCTATGGTCACATCCGGCCCGACCATGACGTTCTGTCCCAATGAACAGTTCCTGCCAATTTTGCTGCCACTCAACACGTGACTAAAGTGCCAGACATACGTACCGGCACCAATTTGCACACCATCGTCAATATACGATGAGGCATGTACAAAATACTCTGTCGCAGCCATGAAAATCCCTCACATTTAATTCATAGGGTTTGCTATCGCACAAATTCCAAACACGCAATTGGGACAGACGGTTGCACATACGCAAAGGCAGGGATAAGAGGTCATGAGTTTTAGGTCGCGAACTCATAAACAGGATCAACATGGGCTTCTTGCACACTCAACAAACTTCCTTTGGAGATGACGCAAGGCAGGCTGGTCGCGATGCCATAGACTCTCTTCGGCGCTGGCCACTTTGGTTTACGCTTGGGATTCGCGATATTTTTGTTCAATACGAACGGGCGATCATCGGGCCATTCTGGTTAACATTACAAGCCGGGGCATGGATCGGTGCCATTATTTTTGTGTTTGCAGGCATCCTGGATGAAAGCGGGCGCGATTATGCGGCTTATGTTGCTATCGGGCTGGTTTTATTCAATTTTGTTACCGCAACGGTGACCAATGGCAGTGAAGTGTTCATCCAGAACCGGATCGTCATCCATAGCCATCCCAGCCCGTTTTTTGCCTATGTTTTAAGGCTGGTGGTGTCTTCCCTGTTTCAACTGGTTTTGCAATCGATCGCAATCATCGTCACGTTTGTTATTATTGGTCAGGGTTTAAGCAGCCAGGCGTGGCTGGCTATTCCCGGACTGATGCTGGGTGTTTTGATGTGTCTGGTGCTGGCCATGACATTTGGTCTTGCCGGTATCCGCTTTGGTGATTTTCGCTTTGCCATGCTGGCGATAATGCGGCTGATGCTGTTTGTCTCTCCCATAATGTGGCGACCAGAAACCGGTGGCTGGCTTAAAAAAATTGCCGCCAATATAAATCCCATCGCCTATTATATAGAAATAGTCCGGGGGCCAATGCTGGGGCAAGTCCCCAGCCTTTGGGTTTACGGGGCGGCTTTGGCCTGGCTTGTCGGTTTCACACTAATTGCCATTATCTGGTTTATTCATTCCAGACGAACCATATCAATGTGGGTGTGAAAACGTTATGGCGACAATGATCGAACTGCAAAACCTCTCTATCCACCTGCCCTTGCAACGCGCACGTTTGCGCCGAAAATTATTGGCCGAAGGCGGCACTGGTGGGCACGTTATTACCACCTCGTCAGGCGAATGTGTTGCCGCCTTGCAAAACATTGACCTTAAAATCAATGGCGGCTGCCGGATTGCTCTGCTGGGCCGCAATGGTGCGGGCAAGACCACATTGCTTCGTACACTGGCCGGTGTTTATCAACCCAGCACTGGCCAGGCAGAAGTTGCTGGCCGGATTGCCACGCTTTTTTCCACCACTCTTAGCCTCAGTGATTATGAAACCGGGCGGCAAAATATACAGGTTTCGGGGATTTTAAGGGGTATCCCTCAAACTCGCATCCAGAGACTGCTCCCCGAAGTGCTTGAAACAACAGGTCTGGGCCAATTTATAGACACACCCTTGTCCAAATACTCCGAAGGCATGAAAGCCCGGTTCGGGTTTGCCATGGCCGTTCTTGCCGAACCTGATATTTTACTGATCGACGAAGTTCTGAACGCCGGGGACGCCACATTCCTTGCCGCCGCACGAAAAAAAATAGCCAGCCTGTCCGGGCCAGACAAAATACTGGTGATTGCCTCACATTCCGAAGAACTGCTTAGCGGCATTTGCGACATGGCCATATGGCTGGATCGCGGCACACTCAAGGCATTTGGTAAGTTCACCAAAGTGATGGGCGAATTCAAAGACTGGTGTGAAGAACAGGATTGAGAATCAGCAAACAGGTTTGTTCCTGAACTTACCCTGCCCGCACCTGGGTGATGAATTTTTCAACTTCGCTTTTGAGGGTTTCGGCTTGCTGGGACAGTTCGCCCGCTGCACTGGTCACCTCGCCAGCCGCTGCACCGGATTCTTGCGAAGCCTGATTAACTCCAACAATGTTGCGGCTGACCTCCTCGGTGCCCGAAGCTGCCTCCTGCACATTGCGGGCAATCTCTTGTGTGGCCGAACCCTGTTCCTCCATCGCCGCAGCGATCGCCGATGAGCTTTCATCAACCGCCTGAATGGATTTACCAACATCACTCATGGAGCTAACCGCCGCCTTGGTCGCCCGTTGTATTTCCTCAACCTGCGCCGCAATACCCTCGGTGGCCTTGCCGGTCTGGCTGGCCAGTTCCTTGACCTCGGAGGCCACAACCGCAAAGCCGCGCCCGGCCTCGCCGGCTCGTGCCGATTCAATCGTTGCATTCAGCGCCAGAAGGTTAGTCTGCTCGGCAATATCAGAAATCATCTGTACCACTTCGCCAATACTGTCCGCATTGGTTGCCAGGCTTTGCATCTGCGTGCCGGTTTTCTCAACCTCGGCCACCGCCTGTTGCGCCGCCGCAGAGGCCTGACCCACCTGATTGGTAATCTCGGCAATCGAGTGAGACATCTCCTCAGCCGCTGCGGCCACCGTTTGCACATTGGTCGAGGCTTCCTCGGACGCCGCAGAAACCGCCGCAGACAGGTTGCTGGTGTTCTCGGCAATGCCGCTCATGGACTGGGCCGTGGATTGCAGTTCGGTCGAGGCCGAGGAAACACTATTGGCAATACCGCCAACCTTATCATTAAATCCGGAAACAATAGCGGTAAGGCGATCATGTTCCCTGACCTCCTGCAACTGGCTTTCTTCGCGCTCTGCCTCAAGCGCCTTGTTCTGTATTGCATTGTCCTTGAAAACCTGCACGGCTTTAGACATCTCGCCTATCTCGTCTTTGCG
>JAJFFQ010000038.1 GCA_021776565.1 Robiginitomaculum sp.
GTCCGGTCCCCACGTAGTGCTTCAAGCGCAACCTTGGCCTTAAACTGGTCCGAAAACTTCCGTCTCTTCGTCATTTTGGTGTTCCTTCATCGTGTAGGAATACACCTTAACAGACTGTCCAAATTTCCAGGACCACTTCACTCCGTATAATCTGCTTCGTGCAAAACCACATTTATCTTCCCCTTGATGTGTGGCGAGGTAACGATCGACACAAATTTGTTTTTATCCAGATGCTCCAAGCATTCTTCTGAACTATCGAACCGCTTTACAAAACTCCACTTTATTGCTGATACAGATGTCTTAGACAAGGCTCTTTGTTCCCTCATATCTTGCCAATCATCTGGAAGGGAGCGACGAGGGTCAACAATGTAAGCTTTTTCAACCCCTAGTGCGTTTATGTTGCGTATCACCGTGCCGATGTTTTTGATATTGCTCGGGCATTCTAAAACAGCAATCAGGTTTTTGCACCGGTAAGGCTTGACCTCATCAGCACGTTGGCGTTTCGCACTTTTTTTCGGGGTTATTTCGTCTGGTTCCATAATGGTTTCGCTTTTACGGATCGCTACTGGATAAAGCGTAAGATCGCAGCATAGTATAACTATGTCCAGAAGAATGCTGATGCCCTCTAAGAGAGGCCAAAGTGACTGTGACCAACATTAGAAAGGTTTTAATTGCTACCGAACGGCCAGTTTTACGCTTCATCTCCGAGTTATTCCGGCGAACGCCGGAAGGTGAATTCACATTTGCAACACAACTGGATACCGATTTACATCGGTATGACGTGGACGGGAGCAAAGCACAATCCATATTTCAAATAGGATAATGCCCCCTAACCCCACGGGCCTTTTTTTGGATCGGATGGCGCGGCCTCTTTCACAGGGCCGGAATCGCGCCCCCCCATCATCACCAGTGCTTCCAGGCGCTTGTCCAATGGCGGATGGGTTGAAAACAAACCGCCAAAACCGCCCGAGGCAGCCGGGTTCTCAATAAACATAGATTTAATATCTCTGGGTGCGCCGGGTAAATCTGCATTGACGGAAATTTTGCGCAGCGCGCTTATCATTGCATCGGGATTGCGTGTCAGATCAACCGCCCCCGCATCGGCCAGAAATTCACGCCGGCGTGACAAGGCAAATCTCACCAAAAATGCCAAGGCCCAGGACACGGCTATCACCGCAAACGCGATAAGCACCAACACCCCGGCATTGCCACCACCAGAGCGTCTGTGCCGGTCATTGCGCCCCAAATTCATATAATACATGCCCCGGAAAATCAGCTCGCCAACAAACGAAAAAATCCCCACAAAAATTACAGAAACGACCAAAAGTCGCACGTCGCGATTGCGAATATGAGTTAACTCATGGCCCATAACAGCTTCGATTTCCTTAGCGTTCAAGGCTTCAACAAGGCCAGTCGTTAGCGTTACCGACATTTTGCCTTCCCGTAGGCCACTGGCATAGGCATTGCGCACTGGCGTATCGATGAGGCGCAGTTTTGGCATTGGCATACCACGCGAAATGCAAAGGTTTTCCAACAGGTTATAGAGTTCCGGGCTGTCGGTGCGGCTAACCGCCCTGGCCCCTGTTGCTGCATCTATAATGGTTTGATGGAAAACCCAGGCTATTCCAAACCAGATCACTGAGCCAACCAGGGCAAAAGGAATATAGCGTGGCAGAGCGTAAAATGCTTCTACAAGTGCCTGATCCACGCGTCCTTCAACGCCGCTAACCGCTAAAAGCAGGACGCTTAACCCGTAAAGCAGCAGTAAAAGCAAAAACGGGAATCCCGCCAGCAAGGCCAGGGATTTCCAGTTATTGCTCCATATCTGTGTGCGTAGGCCATAGGCGCTCATGCGCGCCCCCTACCCGACTAAAACTTTATTGATGGTGCAGAATCAACTGCTGCACGTTCACTGGCCGCAACCTCAAAGAAATCGCGTATTTCAAAACCAAACTGTTTGGCCAGAAGGACGGCGGGAAATTGCTCTTGAGCTGTATTATACTCAGACACAGCGTTGTTGTAGAAACGCCGGGCGGCGGCAATCTTGTTTTCCACATCCGATAGCTCTGCCTGTAATTGCAGGAAATTGGTGTTGGCTTTCAAATCCGGATAAGCCTCGGATAGTGCAAACAGGCTTTTCAAAGCGCCAGACAGCATGTTTTCTGCTGCGGCCTGGTCGGGTACATTACCCGCGCTCATCGCCGCATTGCGTGCGGCAATCACCGCCTCCAGCGTATCTTTTTCGTGTTTGGCATAGCCTTTAACGGTTTCCACCAGATTGGGGATCAGGTCATAACGCTGCTTTAGCTGCACATCGATGTCCGACCATGCCTGATTGCCGGTTTGCCTGAGCGCCACCAACCTGTTGTAGATGATGACCAGAAAAAAACCGATGGCAACGATAATGCCGAGAAAGATGAGCATGTGTAATCTCCATAACCAGTAAAAGGTTGTAACCGTTATATAGGCCTAGACACTAGTGTTTTCTAGGCCTGAACAGCCCGGATCGTGGAAAACCACGCGGGGCCAGGCGGCCAGCCTGCGCACGCTTGCCAAGCCAGTCACGCCAATCCTTGCAGGTTATGGATCGTCCCCCGGGGTCAGTCCAGACCAGGCCATCCTGTGCGATAAAGGTCATGGCATCGGCAAGACCTCCGTCTTTATAACTTTGCAGTTTAACGCCCTTGCCACGGGCCATCTTGTTAACCTCGGCAAGAGGGTAACAGAGCATTTTATGGTTCTCGCCAACCACAGCAAGATAATCTCCGGTAATGCGTGTGCAGACAATGGCTTCTGCGGCAGGGCCAATATTCAGAACCTGCTTGCCCCCCTTGGTCAGCGCAATGATTGCTTTTTCTTCCAGCACAAAGCCATGCCCGGTGGTCGCCGCCACCAGCAGTTTTGCAGTTGGCTCATGCACAAAAAGGGCAATGGGCGTATGGCTCTCATCCAGATCAATTAACAAGCGGATGGGATCACCATGCCCGCGTCCGCCAGGTAGCTTATCGCAGGGCAAAGTATAGGCCTTGCCGTTAGAGGCAAACAACACCAGCTTGTCTGTACTTTGCACGGGCACAACAAAAGCCGCTTCATCGCCTTCTTTGAACTTTATATCAGTAATATCAGTTCCATGGCCTTTTAGCGCCCGTATCCAGCCCTTTTCCGACAACACGATCGTCAGTGGTTCCTTGACCACCATAGCTTCCAGTACGGCATTACGATCTTGCGGAATAATGTTTGCAAAACTGCTGCGCCGCGCTCCACCTTCAGACTTTGGCCCCAAGAGAACCTTCGCCTGTTTTATTTCTGTGGTAATTTTGGCCCATTGCATATTCGAATCGGCAAGTAATGCGTTTAACTCTGTTTGTTCACCATGCAGTGTCTCATCTTCGCGTCTTAGCTCCATTTCTTCCAGCTTACGCAAGGAACGCAAACGCATATTCAGGATGGCTTCGGCCTGGGTTTCGGTCAGAGAAAATGCAGAAATTAAATCCGCCTTGGGATGATCTTCTTCACGAATAATACGGATCACTTCATCAAGGTTCAAAAAAGCAATTATATAACCGGATAACACCTCCAACCGGTTGGCAATCTTTCCTAGTCGAGCGCGGGTGCGTCGTTGCAAAACTTCGCGCCTGTGATCCAGCCAGGCCTGTAAGGCTTCACGTAGCGATAACACCCCCGGCGTTCCATCGCTGCCCAAAACATTCAGATTAAGCGAAATTCGCACTTCCAGATCGCTAAGAGCAAACAGGGATTCCATAAATACATCCGCATCCACGGTACGGCTGCGCGGTTCCAGCACCAGGCGAATATCTTCTGCGGACTCGTCACGAACATCACCTAAAAGAGGTAGTTTTTTTGTCTCTATGAGCAAGGCAAGCTTTTCAATCAGCTTGGCTTTTTGCACCTGATAGGGAATTTCCGTGATAACAATCTGCCATTGCCCCCGTGCTAGTTCTTCGCGTTCCCAGCGTGAGCGTAGACGGAAGCCTCCCCGTCCGCTTGCATAGGCCTCAGCTCGTGTTTGCTCTGGCTCCACAATGATGCCACCTGTGGGAAAATCCGGCCCCGGCACAAACTTCATCAAGGTAGCAATACTGGCCCCTGGAAATTTAATAAGATGTGCGGCCGCATCCAGCAGTTCGGCCGCATTATGTGGTGGAATGGACGTGGCCATGCCAACCGCGATGCCATTTGCGCCATTGGCCAGCAAGTTCGGATAGCCAGCTGGCAAAACCACAGGTTCATCATCTTCGCCGGAATAGGTCGTGCGAAAATCAACGGTGTCTTCATCAATACCTTCAAGCAAAAGGCGTGCAGCAATGGTCAGACGCGATTCTGTATAGCGCATGGCCGCCGCAGAATCGCCATCCACATTGCCAAAATTACCCTGTCCGTCTACCAGACGGTAACGCTGGGCAAAGTCCTGGGCCAACCTGACCAAGGCATCATAAACTGCCTGATCGCCGTGGGGGTGAAACCGCCCGATAACATCGCCAACCACACGGGCGCATTTTTTGAAACCGGACTCAGGGTCAAGTTTTAATTCGCGCATTGCAAACAATATGCGCCTGTGCACGGGCTTTAGTCCGTCCCGAACGTCGGGCAAAGCCCGCTGGGTTATGGTCGAAAGGGAATAAGCCAGATAACGGCTGGAAAGCGCGTCGTCTATGGATTCATCCAGAATAAGCCCCTCTGTGGCTTTCATTGCCATAACCTCGTGCCGAATCATAAATTCAATGAAGTATATGCCTGGCAATCAACAAAATGGAAAAGTGCTCACAGTTCCCAAACGTCAGCATCGGCCTGTGCAGTGGAAACCGGTTTTTGTCTCTGGCTGGAGGGTTTGGTAGCGTCAAGTATAACCGGTGTTTTCACAATACTCTTCGGCTTTGCTACTGGCTTGGATTTCAGATAGATCATGCGGCCATTGCGACGCACTATTTCCCGGTCATCGTTATGCGCAAATCCCATTTTTTTTAAAAGTTCATGAGGAACAACCGGTTTTACCAAAAATTGCGTTGCGCCTTTTTGCATAGCCTCAACCAGAATATCGCGCGAACCATGGCCCGTAACTATAATAACAGGTGTGCGGGCAATATGTTCGTCAGTATGGCACCGGATGCGATCCAGAAACACACTGCCGCCCGCACCTTCCATCAACCAGTCACACAACACCAGGGAAGGACGGGCATTTTCTATGTCAACACAGGCTTCATTAACACTTTCAAAGGGGCGCACAGAATAGCAGCCAAGATCCCGCAACAGAGCGGCCATAAGCGAACGTATACGCTGCGAGTCATCAATAATGACAACATCCATTCGTTTAATGGCTTGAGACGTAATCACAAATGTTCCCCAAAAACTTGCATACAGAGCATTTAAAGCAAGAAGGTTAAAAGATCACATACAAGAGTCTGGATTGTGATTTTTAATCGATAAAGAATCAAAAACGTGCGATATTTTTCTCCATGACGCTGGTTTGCCGAAAAATGGGTTGCGCCGATGGAACGACTCCATACAAGTTCTCGGTCGGGAAGTCTGAACTGCACGATCACTTTTTGATTAAACAGCAGACCGGCCAAGGGAGCCATAAATGAAAATCAGCCGCCGTTATACCGATGCAAAAACCGGTGCATATGATGATATTTCATTCAAGCTAACTCAAAGCGAAATTCGCAATCCAGACGGCACTGCAATTTTTGAAGTTGATAATATCGAGGCACCAACGAACTGGAGTCAGGTTGCGATTGATGTGCTGGCACAAAAATACCTGCGCAAGGCTGGCGTTCCCTCGGAAACCACTGCCATTGATGAAACTGGCATTCCAGACTGGCTAAGACTGCACAAGGCGACCAAAACAGCAAAGACAGGAGCTGAAACAAGCGTCAGGCAGGTCTTTGATCGTATGGCCGGCACCTGGACGTATTGGGGCTGGAAACTGGGTTATTTTTCAGAAGAAGAGGACGCCCGGGCCTTTTATGATGAGTTACGTTTTATGCTGGTCACACAAATGGCCGCGCCCAATTCCCCTCAATGGTTCAACACCGGTCTGCACTGGGCTTATGGGTTAAGTGGCCCGTCCCAGGGGCATTTTTATGTAGATCAGAAAACAGGAAATGCGCATCGTTCCCAAAACGCTTATGAGCATCCGCAACCCCATGCCTGTTTCATCCAAAGCCTGCGCGATGATCTGGTCGGTGAAGGCGGCATAATGGACTTGTGGGCGCGCGAGACCCGTATATTCAAGTTCGGATCTGGCTCGGGCACTAATTTTTCAAATTTACGTGGCTCCGGCGAGCCGTTATCTGGCGGCGGTGTTTCCTCCGGACTGATGAGTTTTTTGCGTGTTGGTGATCGTGCGGCTGGCGCGGTTAAATCCGGCGGCACAACACGGCGCGCTGCCAAAATGATAATCGTGGATGCAGATCACCCCGATATTGAAGAATTTGTCGATTGGAAGCGCCACGAAGAAGCCAAGGTTGCCGCGCTGGTTACTGGCTCAAAAGTTCTCAAAAAACGTCTGAATTCAATCGTCAAATCTTGTGTGCAATGCTCTGGCGAAGAGGAAGACTGCTTCGATCCGGCAAAAAATGCGGCACTTTTGCGTGAAATTCGCTGCGCCCGGCGCGATGGCGTTCCCGATGGAGCCATAGATCAGGCGTTGCGCCTGGCCCGTCTTGGAATAGACGAAGTTGACCATACTGTTTTTGATGCAGATTGGGATTCAGAAGCCTATCAAACAGTCTCTGGTCAAAACGCAAATAATAGCGTGCGTGTGACCAATGACTTTATGCGTGCCGTTGATGAAGATGTTGATTGGGATTTGAAACGCCGCACCAACGGACAAACGCACAAAAGCATTTCTGCTCGAGGGCTTTGGCAGAAAATCGCCCGCGCCGGGTGGGCTTGCGCTGATCCTGGTGTGCAATTTCACGACACCATCAACGCCTGGAACACCTGTGCTGACACCGAAGAAATAAACGGCTCTAACCCCTGTTCGGAATATATGTTTCTGGACGATACCGCCTGCAATCTGGCTTCGTTAAACTTGAAAAAGTTCATTGACAGCAATGGCCAGTTTGACGTGGAAAGTTTTGAACACGCCTGTCGTTTATGGACAATTGTGCTGGAAATTTCTGTGGCAATGGCACAATATCCGTCCAAGACCATTGCCGAACGATCCCATGAATACCGCACATTAGGACTGGGTTTTGCCAACCTTGGTGGCCTGTTGATGTCCAGTGGACTGTCATATGACTCTGACGCAGGACGCGCCACAGCAGCCAGCGTCAGTGCCATGATGACCGGTGCGGCCTATAAGACTTCGGCTGAAATAGCAGCAAAGCTTGGTGCGTTCCCGGGCTTTGAAAAAAACCGCAAGTCCATGTTGCGTGTTATCAGCAACCATATGAAAGCGGCGCAAGGCAGTGAAAAGCTGGATGCTTTTAATGGCCTGGATATGGCACCTCTGCCGCTGGATGCTCGTGCCTGTCCGTTTTCCAATCTGGCCAGCCGCGCCAGCGCCATTTGGGAAGAAGCCCTTTATGCGGGTAAAACCCACGGTTTTCGCAATGCCCAGGTTAGTGTTGTCGCACCCACAGGCACAATCGGCCTGGTGATGGATTGCGATACCACGGGAATTGAGCCGGATTTCGCATTGGTAAAATTCAAAAAACTTGCCGGCGGCGGTTATTTTCGGATTATCAATCGCTCAGTCCCCGAAGCCCTTGCTGCGCTTGGCTATGACGAAGAGCAAAGCGCGCAAATGTGCGCCTATGCCACTGGACACAGCACACTGAAAGGATCGCCAGAACTTGGATTTAAGGCCTTGAAAGCCAAAGGCTTTACGGACTTTGAACTCGATAAAATTGAAAGTGCCTTAAAAGACGCATTTGATTTGTGCTTTGTGTTTACGCGCTGGACTTTGGGAGACGGGTTTTGTCGCGACGGGCTTGGGCTGTCTCAGGAACAACTTAACGATCCAAATCTTGATCTTCTGCAAGCCATTGGCTTCACGTCAACTCAGATCAATGACGCAAATATATATTGTTGCGGGGCCATGACCCTTGAAGGTGCCCCCTTTATGCAACAAGAACACCTGCCTGTTTTTGATTGCGCAACGCCGTGTGGGCGCACTGGTACACGTTTCCTAAGCGCGCAAGCGCACTTGCATATGATGGCCGCATCGCAACCCTTTATTTCTGGCGCAATTTCAAAAACTATCAACATGCCGGTGAATGCCAGCATTGAAGATTGCGCGACTAATTATCACCAGGCATGGACGTTGGGCCTGAAGGCTGTGGCGCTGTATCGGGATGGCTCAAAACTTTCTCAACCGCTTAGTTCGAGCCTTTTCTCTGATGATGATATGGATGTGCTGGAAGATGCCATGTCTGCTTCAGCGCCAGAGAAGGCGCGTGTTGTTGCTGAGCGCGTCGTTGAAAAAGTCATAGAGCGCGTTGTTGAAGCACAGGTGAAACGCAAACGGCTGCCCGATCGGCGCAAAGGTTACATTCAAAAATCCACGGTGGGTGGTCATAAGGTTTACCTGCACACTGGCGAGTTTGATGACGGCTCTCTTGGTGAAATTTTTCTTGATATGCACAAGGAAGGTGCAGCCTTTCGCAGTCTGATGAACAATTTTGCCATCGCCATTTCCATAGGTTTGCAATATGGCGTGCCATTGGAAGAGTTTGTTGAAGCCTATATCTTTACGCGGTTTGAACCGGCTGGCCCGGTTACCGGCAATGACTCCATCAAAAATGCCACTTCCATTCTGGACTATATATTCAGGGAACTTGCCGTTTCCTATCTTGATCGCGACGATCTTGCTCACGTTGTTCCCGGCGCAGATAACAGCGCCTTGGGTAAAGGTGTAGACGCTGATAAAGAACTTCAAAAAAATGCTGTAACAGATTATATTTCCAAAGGGTTTGCTCGTGGGCAATTACCAGAAAACGTCGTTATTCTTAGCCCGCAAGCCTTGAAAACTGCCGAAGAAAAATGCGCTAATGAGAGCGCAGAAACCATTATGCAGCAAGAAGAAATTGTGCAGGAAAATGGTGGCTCACTTGGCCGAAGCCCTTCTACACGACCGGCAGGTTTTATGCCTGATGTGCGTCGACAATCCAAGGCACGGGGCTATACCGGCGACGCTTGCCCTGATTGCGGACACTTCACATTGGTTCGTAACGGTACGTGCCTGAAATGCGATGTTTGCGGCGCGACCACGGGCTGTTCATAATATCCTTACCCGTTTGTGATGCTATAGGTACAGAATAATAAACGGGTGGATAAAATGGCCAGGAATTTTGTGGTCTTTGCTGTGCTATATGCGTTGTTTGCGGCTCATGCTGCCAATGCCCAAAATGCATCACAAATTGAAAAAATTCGTAATGGTGCAAAGTCCTGCGCACGTTGTAATTTGTTTCAGGCTGATTTTTCTTACCAGAATCTGCCATACCGCACCCTGAACGGTGCACGTTTACGTCAGGCAAACCTTAGCCTTTCAACCATGGATCATAGCAATTTTTCCGCCGCTGATTTATCTGTAGCCAATTTATTCGGAGGCCGGTTTACCCGTGCCAGTTTCATCAATGCCAACCTGCGTAAGGCCAATATGGTTGGCACCTATGTCGGGTACGCAGATTTTACCGGTGCAGACCTTGCCGGTGCCTGTCTTTCAGGTGCCAATCTGACCGGCGCCCGCATCACCCAAAGACAACTTGATACAGCATGCGGCGATGCCAGCACCATTTTGCCATCCGGGATGACAGTACCAACCTGTCACTAGCCACGATCACGCATAAGACGGCCCTGATCACGTTTCCAGTCCCGATCCTTGCTGGTTGCCCGCTTGTCATGCAGCTTTTTACCCGTGGCAATGGCAATTTCCAGTTTTATTTTTCCCCGTGCGTTAAAATACATCTTTAGGGGTATAAGGGTTTTTCCCTGACGCTGTATAGCAATCAATAACTTGTCTATTTCCTGCCGATGCAACAGCAAACGACGTGGACGTGTGGGGTGATGGTTTTGCCTGTTGGCGGCTTCGTAAATCGGGATATTGGCATTGACCAGTTCCAACTGGTTGTCCGCAACAGCAACATATGACTCGATAATACTGGCCTGACCCTGACGCAGTGCCTTGACCTCTGTGCCGGTTAACATGATCCCTGCCTCGAACACATCATCAAGATGATAGTCAAAACGGGCGCGCCGATTATCGGCCACTGTTTTTCGCACAAGGCTGTCTTTACCAGTTGCCATTACCCGCCCCTGATCCCCAAGGATTTCAGCGCGCCCACCACGGCATTACGCGCGTTTACATTCGCGTCCGTCAAAGGCAGACGCAGATCAGGTTTCATCATTCCCATTAACGAAAGCGCATATTTGGCTGGCGCAGGACTGGCATCAGCAAAAAGCGCGTGCGTTAGTGGTTGCAGATCATCATTGATCTGGCAAGCTCTGGTGAAATCTCCATCGCGCAAGGCGTTTTGCATGTCAGCGCAAAGACGTGGTGCTACATTTGAGGCAACCGATATACACCCCTGCCCGCCATGTGCGGCAAAACCCGGTGCGGTAAAATCATCACCGGAAAGCTGGATAAAACCTGTGCCACAACGGGCACGCTGATCGGCAATACGGCCCAGGTCTGCCGTGGCATCCTTGACACCGACCACCATATCCAGCCGGGCCAGGCGGGACATGGTTTGCACTGATATGTCAACAACTGTGCGTCCAGGGACATTATAAAGTATGACCGGTATGCCAATCTCGGCTATAGCAGCAAAATGTGCATAAAGCCCTTCCTGTGAAGGCTTGTTATAATAAGGCGCAGCGACCAGCACCGCATCAGCGCCCAGAATTTTGGCTTCTTGCGCCATGACACAGGATTTTGCCGTCACGTTTGAACCGGCACCAGCAATCACAGGAATTTTCCCTGCCGTCTCGGCAACGCAAATTTCGATAATACGGCGACGTTCTACAGCTGTTAACACAGGCGCTTCACCCGTTGTGCCGCCCGGCACCAGACCCTGCGTTCCTTCTGCCAATTGCCACCGCACAAAAGCACGAAAAGCAGCCTCATCAAGTGTACCGCCATCAAAAGGCGTAACCAGAGCCGTTATAGAGCCGTAAAACATAACTTTGCTTTCACATACACCATCTTCAAGACCTGTTGAGATTTTTGCGCTATTGTATACAAAATCAATCAACGGGTGGTGTAAACATATAGTATGATCCAACTTCTGCGCATAGTGGCTATCATCATTAGCTTGTGTTTCTGCCTGTTTGCCAAGGCACCACATGCGGCTGTTGCCACGCCGTCTGCCAAACCCGCTGTGCTGGCCAATGGCCCCATAGCTGACGCCACTGAATATGCCCACTTTCGCAAAGCCATGCGCGCCGCAGATCATAATGAATGGGATACTTTACGTAGTTTTCGCGCTGGCATTTCCAACCCTGCCGGACGAAACTTGCTGTTATGGCGTCTGGCAGTCACAGACAGGGATGCCAGTTTTTTTGAACTCAAAGATGCCGTTGAAACGCTAAAGACATGGCCACGCCATAATAGAATGCGGATTGAGGCTGAAAAGAAAATCGCTGACTCAGGGTTGGAGCCGGAATTTATCATCAAATTTTTTGATGAATGGCCACCCCTGACAGGCAAGGGAAAACTGGCCTTTGCCCATGCCCTTCACGCGGGCAACTTTTCAACAGAAACACAAGCCCAGATACGCTCTGCATGGCGCAATAATGACCTGACCAGAGATGAGGAACAGGAAATTCTTAAAACCTTTGGTGCGTTTCTTAAACCGGAAGATCACGCCGCCCGCGCCGATGCCATGATATGGGGGCGTCACCGCCTTGCCGCCTCCCGTATGGTCAGCAGACTAAAAGGTAGTGACAGAACAATTGCCAACGCCCGGATCAAGCTTATGCGTAATGCGGGCGGCATTGATGCTGCCGTCCGGCGCGTGCCAAAAGCCTACACAGATGATGGCGGGCTTTTGTTTGAACGTGCTTATTGGCGTCGGCGTCACGGCCAGGCCGATGAAGCGGTTGAACTGGTTTTGCGCTTGCCCGAAGGCTCGCAAAACCCTGTCGCGGCAAGGCGTATGTGGACTGAGCGACATCTTCTGGCGCGCAGGGCATTAAAAGATGGTGATTATGCCACAGCATATGCACTTGTTTCACGCCATGGCATTAGCCGGGGTGGCAATTTTGCAGATGGCGAATGGCTGGCCGGGTGGCTGGCATTGCAAAAACTGCAAGACCCCGTTCTGGCGCTGTCGCATTTTATACGACTTAAAAACGGCGTTACCACGCCTGTTTCACTGGCACGTGCCTATTACTGGATTGGTCGGGCGCAACAACAAATGAGTGCTATTGATGCAGCACAAACGGCCTGGCAAAAGGCTTCCAGACACGATTTTACCTATTATGGTCAACTGGCAGCACACAAGCTTGGCAATAAAGTCCTGGCATTGGGCCAAGACCCCATACCCTCGAATGTGCAACGCGCCCGTTTTGAAAACAACCTGCAGATCCAGGCGCTGAAACTCATTGGCCTCAACGGTAATACGTCATTGTTTCGCACGTTTTCATACCATTTGGACGACCTGCTTCCCAATGCAGTCGATCATGTGATGCTGGCTGATCTGGCGCGGGATATGGGGCAAGATCGGGCGGCCATGCGCGCCGCAAAAGCAGCATTGTGGCGCGGTGAAGTTCTGCCTGATAGTGCCTGGCCTGTTATCCCTCTGCCAGAGGGATTGGGCGTCGACCATGCCTTGCTTCTGGCACTTATGCGCCAGGAGACAGAACTCGACCCCCGCGCCATCAGTCCGGTTGGGGCGCAAGGGTTGATGCAGCTTATGCCCGCAACAGCACGCCATACGGCGCGCTCCCTTGGTGTGCCTTACCGTAAAAGCTGGTTAACCTCTGATCCAGGTTACAATGTTCACCTGGGTAGCACCCATTTACGGGAATTGTTGGAAGAATTTGACGGCTCATACATTCTTGCTGCCGTATCTTATAATGCGGGCCGCACCCGCGCCTATCGCTGGATAAAGGACTATGGCGACCCGCGTAGTGAAACTGACCCGATAGACTGGGTGGAAACCATACCTTTTTCGGAAACCCGAAACTATGTGCAGCGCGTACTGGAAAACGTTCAGGTCTATCGGCATCGGCTGGCCAAAGCACCGGTTCCTGTCAGTATTTGGGCTGATCTTGGTCGCGGTGGTCGTGGGGCTGTTCTGCCCGTTGAAAATACTATTCCCGCCTCGGTAAAAACCACAGGCCCGGATACAAATTCAAACTGCATTATTGTAACTTTGCCTGACACACGCGGGACAAGTATATTTTGCCCTCATTTACCGCAAGGATAAATAAACAGTTTTTTACTGTTTAAGGTGATGCAGGTATTCCAACCCCGTCGATCCATACCTGACGCACTTCAATTTCGTGCCAGTTTTGGATTGGCGTAGTAAGTGGATCAGCGGAAAGCCAAACTATATCAGCACGCTTGCCCTTTTCCAGTGTGCCAATTTCTTCCTCAGCAAAGATTTGCCAGGCCGCATTGGTAGTCACCGCTTCCAGCGCCTGTTCTGGGGTGAGCGCCCCTTTGGCACCAATAACAGAGCCATCTGCATCGGCCAGGCGCATCACTGCCGTTTGCAACTCTTTCAGGCTATCCAGTGGTGACGCGGGTGCATCGGAATGGATTGTCACAACAGCACCGGCGTCCATGGCCTGCCCTGCCGGCATAAAACGTTTTGCTCGTTCAGGCCCGATAATGGCATCACGCACAGCCGCGCCGTAATGGCGCACATGATTGGTAAAAAAGCTTAACCCCACACCGGCTGCTGCGGCTCGCTCCATCTGTGATTGTGTTATCAGGGCGTTATGCTCCAGCCGGTGGCGTGCATCGGCGCGTGGATATGCCTTCTGTGCAGCCTCTATGGCATTAAGGGCTTGTTCCACGGCGCGCTCACCCTGCACATGCATGGCAATTTGCACCCCCGCAGCATGAAGTTCTGAAACGAGTGCGCTCAGTGCACTATCCTCATAGTTCAATGCCCCCCGGCTTTGCGGCGTCAGCCCCAGCCGGTCATGGGTAATATCACTAACCATATAAGGATCATCCATAGCCATACCACCGGCATAGGGAGAACCATCCACCCACAGCTTTACGCCTGACAGCGACACCCGCGCATCGTTCTTATAGGTATCTGTCAGTGCATTATGAGTATGTGGATCAACAAACAGGCGCAGACGTAAAGGGGATGCTGTGCCGTGCGCCACTTCGGCCAATAGATCATATGGGTCTGAAAACTGGGCCTGTTCGCCCATGTCCACTACGGTTGTGTATCCATGCGCACGAAAGCGGGCATATTGAGCCTCAAGCAAATAACGATAGCCCTCACGCGGCACGCTGGGCATGGCGCTGACCATGTTCAACATTGCCGGGGTCTCGACAATCGCCCCATCCAGGGCACCCTCCTCATCACGGCCATACCAACTACCCTTGGGCGCAACAGACGTTTCATCCAGTTTTGCAGCAGCAAGAGCGGCAGAATTGGCATAACCCTTGTGCATCATCTGCTCGATCACAAAGACCGGGTTTAGCGGTGCAATTTCATCAAGAGCGTGCCGAGTTAATGGCGCATAATCCCTGACCAACACCGGATCAAAGCCAAAGGCAAATATCCATGCGTCAGGTTCTGCTGTGACAGCAGCGGCGCGCAACTGCGCTAAAACCTTATCCATGGTATCATAGCGAAATCCGGCAACATCCACCGCCGTTGCAAAAGTCGCTGCAAAAAGCGGGTGCGCGTGAGCCTCGATAAATCCGGGGTAAAGTGCACCACCTTCAAGGTCTATCAGTGTGGTTTGCGGCCCGGTTAGTGATTCCATACTTTGCAACATACCAAGTTTCAGTATGTGCCCGTCCTTGATCGCCAATGCCGATGCGCGGCCAATATCACCAGATTTCAGGCGTGCCATAGTGACAATTTTACCATTAAAAAACAATGTATCGGCCACTTGCTCGGGTGGCGCTTGTGGGCGCAACACAAACGCAAGCCCAGCTGCCATCAGGCCTATTATTACCAGTGCGCCAATCCATTTTTGCATAATCATCCCCTTAACCAGGCACAAGACTATTCTTTTTTCCTGAAATGAACAATTACAAAACCCCAATGCAATCCAATCGCTGCGGCAACCTGTCACATCTTGATAACAATGGATCACACAAATGCTAGTTGCAAACGGTTCTCATATATGTTTTACCGGTTTCATGGGTGACAAGCACAAAAAACTTGATGAATTAAACCGCCATGAAGCTGGTCATGTGTGTGGATTTACCACCACAAATGAGACCATGGTGATGAAATTACGCGAAATTGGTTTTGCCGAGGGCGATGAAGTAGAAGTGCTGGGCCGTGGGTTGTTGGGTGGCACACCAATATCTGTCAGGCTTAACCAGACAATTATTGCGCTGCGTGTTCGTGAGGCACAGCTTGTGGAAGTGGAGACGTCTACGTGACTTCTCAACCGGCTCGCCCTTTACGTTTGGCTCTGGTCGGTGCCCCAAATACTGGAAAAACAACACTGTTTAACGGCCTCAGTGGTGGGCGTGCCAAAACGGCGAACTATCCCGGCGTTACCGTTGAACGCCGCACCGGTATTTTTCATACACCGAATGGTCGCGCTGTTGAACTGATTGACCTGCCCGGCATTTACGGGCTGGCCGGGCGCACGCTGGATGAACGTGTTGCGGTGGATGCCATTACGGGGAGAATTGAAGGCGAAACCGCGCCTGACCTGTTGTTGATTTTTGTCAATGCAACCACTCTGCGCACCCATTTACATAGTGTTCTGGAGTTAAAATCCCTTGGACGGCCAGCGGTGCTGGTTCTGAATATGATAGACCTTGCCAAACGGGACGGCACAAAAATAAACGTTATTGATCTTGAAAAATCACTGGGTATTCCGGTTATTCCAGCCAACGCATCCAGAACATCCGGGCGCGAAGAACTGGTCAGACGCATTGATGCACTATTGGATGATGTCGCTCAAAATCCAAACTCCGTCCACCCTGTTACCACCCTTCAAGACCTAAAAACCCTACAAAAAAAAGCACGGGCCATCGCAGATAAAGTGATCCTGCATGAAAGCGGCCTGAATACCCTGACCCGGCGTCTGGATAGTATTCTCATGCACCCGCTTTTGGGGCCGATTATTCTGGCCTCTGTGCTGTTTTTGATGTTTCAGGCGGTTTACGCCTGGGCCAACATACCCATGGATATTATCGACGGATTTTTTGGTGTTTTGCGCGGCCTGGCACAACAAATTCACCCGGCCTGGCTATCCAGTTTTTTAGCCGACGGGGTTATTGCCGGCATTGGCAGTGTTTTGATTTTTTTACCGCAAATTATAATCCTGTTTGGCTTTATCCTGTTGCTGGAAAGCTCTGGCTATATGGGCAGAGCTGCATTTTTGATGGATGAGCTAATGCGCCGGGCGGGCCTGAATGGCCGTGCATTTATCCCGTTATTATCCAGCTTTGCCTGTGCCGTTCCGGGGATTATGGCGGCCCGCACTATTGAAAGCGAACGTGATCGTCTGACCACCATTCTGGTGGCACCATTAATGACCTGTTCAGCAAGGCTGCCTGTATATACGCTCATTATTGCCGCCTTCATTCCACGTGAAAACGTCGGTATTTTTAACCAGCAGGGGCTGGTGATGTTTGTGCTCTATATGGCGGGCATATTAAGTGCATTGCTCATAGCCTTTGTTTTGCGAAAAACCCTGACCAAAGGCGAAACCCAGCCGTTTTTGATGGAACTGCCCTCTTATAAGTTGCCAGGATTATGGGGTTTCGCTCTTGGTCTCTGGCAACGCGTCTGGATATTTCTGCGCCGGGCCGGCACCATCATTTTCACCGTTGCCATCGTGCTTTGGTTTTTGGCCAGTTTCCCGTCCACCATCGATGGTATACAGGGCAGTTTTGCCGGCATGATTGGCTCAATACTGGTGCCTGTTTTCAAGCCCATTGGATTTAGTCTTGAAACGGTTATCGCACTGGTGCCCGGCATGGCCGCGCGTGAGGTTGTGGTTGCCGCCATGGGAACTGTTTATGCCCTGCAAGGTAGCGAAGAAGAAATCACCGGTAGCCTGTCACAAATTTTGCAAAACGCATGGACACTGCCCTCGGCGCTGTCATTTCTGGCCTGGTATGTATTTGCCCCGCAATGCTTTGCCACCATCGCCATGGTGCGCCGCGAAACCAATTCACTAAACTGGACGCTGTTTATGGTCAGCTATTTGTTTGCATTGGCCTATGGCGCAGCGTTTGTGACCTATCGTGTGGCCCTGATGTTTACCGGTTAAGCTTTTCTAGCAAGCTTGCCTTTGTTTCATTATCGCAAAATGCGGCTTCAATGGCATTTTGACTAATGGCACGCATGTCCTGCTCACTCAAATCTAAGGCTTTTTGAACTTGCGCGTATTCACTGGCGATGTCTGTATGGAAATAAGGTGGGTCGTCAGAACCGATGCTAACGCGAACACCGGCATTACGAAGACGCAATAGCGGACATTGCGCATAAATGTCATAAACGCCAAGAGCAATGTTTGACCCGGGGCAAATTTCCAGCGTTACACCGTCTTCGGCCAAACGCTTCACAACACTTTCATCTTCAATGGCACGTACACCATGGCCGATGCGTGAGGGTTTTAGTGCATCAAGACAATCACTTACACTTTGCGGCCCACAAACCTCACCGGCATGAACTGTAAGGCCCAATCCGGCAGCACGGGCTATATCATAGGCGTGGGTAAAATCAGCAGGCCTGCCCCAGTTTTCATCACCACCCATACCAAAACCTGTGACAAGGGGGTGCGGATATTTCACCGCCAGTTGCGCTGTTTGCTCAGCACGTTCCACGCCAAAATGGCGCACGCAAGTCAGGATAAAACGCGCCTCAACACCCGTCTGTGCATGGGCGCGTTCATAACCATCAGCAATCGCATCAATAAAATCTGTATACTCAATACCTGCATCCGCCGGATGGTCAGAGGAGATAAACATCTCCCCGTAAATCAAACCTTTATGGGCTGCCTCGGTAAAATATGAGCACACCAGATCCGCATAATCCCTGGGTGTGCAAATGGCAGTACAGGCCGCTTCATAAACCGAAAGAAAATGCAAAAAATCCTCGCAAGCATAAGCACCATCAGAGGTGAACATATTGTCTGGTAATGAAATCTTGTTGCGCCGGGCACAGGCACGCACAAAGTCCGGCGATGCGGCCCCTTCACTATGGCAGTGCAATTCAACCAATGGTATACTCACAGCCAGGGTTTTCCGGTGCCAAAACCTGGCACGCCCAGCCATTTCGCGGCTGTTTCGCCAATGTCGGCAAACGTTTTGCGCGCCCCGATCGGGCCAGCCTTGAGCTTCGCACCATAGGCCAGAACCGGCACATGTTCACGCGTATGATCGGAGCCAGGAAACGTAGGATCACAACCATGGTCAGCAGTAAAAATCACCAGATCATCCGGGCGCAAGGCGGCCAGCATTTCTGGCAAACGTTTGTCAAACGACTCCAGCGCAGCAGCATATCCAGGTACATCGCGCCGGTGGCCATAAAGCATGTCAAAATCAACAAAATTGGTCATGATAAAGCTGTGATCCGGGGCGGTTTCCATTACCTTCAGGGTCGCATCAAAAATGGCATCATTACCATAGGCAGGAATTGTTTGGGTGACCCCGGAGTCGGCAAAAATATCAGAAATTTTACCAATAGCGATAACCTCATGCCCCGCGTCGCTCACCCTGTTCAGCAAGGTAGGCATATGTGGCGGCACAGAATAATCACGGCGCCCATTGGTGCGTGTAAAAGTCTCTGATCCAGTACCCTCAAAGGGGCGGGCGATCACACGGCCAATGTTATAGTCATCGGCAAGTTTACGGGCGACGAGACAAATCTCATAAAGTCGCTCAAGTCCAAAACTGCCTTCATGTGCGGCAATCTGTATAACTGAATCGGCGCTGGTATAGAGGATTGGTTTGCCAGTGCGCATATGTTCAACACCAAAATCTTTAATGATCTCAGTGCCAGAGGCATGGCAATTTGCCAGAACACCCGGCAAATCTGCCTGCTCGATCAGGGCATTGACCAGTTCCGGCGGGAAGCTGTTTTCAGATTTGGTAAAATACCCCCAGTCAAATGTTACCGGCGCGCCCATAGCCTCCCAATGACCGCTTGGCGTATCCTTGCCATGGCTTTTCTCTATGGCGTAACCCCAGACACCAGTGAATGGCCCCTCACCTTCCAGCCCAGGTGCAAAGCGCCCGGTGCTGGCCTGGCTTATGGCTCCAAGACCCAAGACAACCAGATTTGGAATATGCAAAGGCCCGTCGCGTAAACCCGGTATATCAGCTCGCCCGGCAGCACATTCATCTGCGATATGCCCTAATGTATCACCGCCCTCATCACCAAACTTGTGCGCATCTGCGGATGCACCAACACCTAGACTGTCCAGTTCGCATACCAATACCCGGCTCATGCTATTTTTCCCCGATGCGGGCGATGATTATAGGGCGCGGTGCTGGCTGCTCTGCCCCTTCTTCAATACTATACATTTTCTTCAACGCCTGTGCAGCAATGCTGGCATCATCAACCTTACGCGCATGGACAAAAGCAATTGGCTCGCCCGCTTGCACAATTGCGCCCACAGGTTTCAGATCAACAAACCCCACAGCATGGTCAATGTTCTGATCGGCACGGGTTCGCCCACCGCCAAGGCCGATCACGGCCAAACCAATTCCGCGCGCATCAATGGTACTGATAATGCCGGATTTTTGTGCCAAAATCGGGATAATTACCGGCGCCAAGGGAAGATAGTTTACGTAATTTTCCACAAAATTATTTGGCCCATTAAGGGCGCTGACCATGCGCCCGAAAACCTGCGCTGCTGCGCCGCTGTCCAGCACCTCACGGGCTTTGGCCAAACCCGCCTGTTCATTTTGTACCAAACCACCCAAAACTAACATTTCCGCCACCAGTTGAAGAGTCACATCTTCCAAACGAGAATCACGCGCTTCACCGGTGAGAAACCGCACTGCATTGACTACTTCTACGGCGTTCCCTGCTGCACTGGCCAAAGGCTCATTCATGTCGGTTAATATGGCACTGGTGCGCACCCCGGCACCATTGGCCACCTCAACAAGGCTGGTTGCCAGTTCGCGTGCAAATTTTTCATCCGATGCAAATGCGCCATTGCCGCATTTTACATCCATCACCAGGCTATCCAGCCCTTCGGCCAGCTTTTTGGAAAGTATTGATGCGGTAATAAGCGGCACGGATTCAACCGTAGCCGTCACATCCCGCGTGGCGTAAAAACGTTGATCTGCCGGTGCCAGGGCTGCCGTCTGGCCAATAATGGCGCAGCCAACATCTTTAACAACACGAGTGAAGGTTTGTTGATCCGGTATGGCCTGATAACCGGGAATGGACTCGAACTTGTCCAGCGTGCCACCGGTATGTCCAAGGCCGCGCCCTGAAATCATGGGTACAGCACCACCCGCCGCCGCGACCATAGGGCCAAGCATAAGAGAAACATTATCACCTACGCCACCGGTAGAATGTTTATCCAGCACAGGCTTGTCGATACCTGCCTTTTGCCAGTCCATCACCAGACCTGAATCGCGCATGGCACAGGTCAGCGCCACACATTCATCACGGCTCATGCCATTAAAGAATACCGCCATGGCAAAGGCAGCAATCTGGCCTTCACTGATTGAATTATCGGCAATACCGGCGGCAAACCGGGTAATGTCTTCGGCGCGCAAGGTTTTGCCATCACGCTTGGTGCGGATAATTTCCTGTGGGAGCATATATTTAAGTCCTGTACACAAAGAAATTCTGTGTTTTCGTTTCTCCACCAGCCCACAATTTGTCATCACCCGGCTTGTCCGGGTGATCCAGTCTTGTTTTGCCAAGGCTCTGGATTACCCGAATAAATCGGGCAATGACAGGGTAGAGAATTACAGGCGCATGACCTTTATTTCTCACGGTTAATCCCCATAAGGCAGCCAGATATTTTTAACCTGTGTGGCTTCACGCAGGAAACGACGGCCCTCACCAGTTGTGCGATCCACCCAGTCACGGGCTTTGCCGTGATTTACCCAGGTGCGCTTGAGATTACCAATGGATAGGCGCTCAACCATGGCTGCACCTTGCGCACTGCCATGATACCAAAGCGCGTCCAGTTGATCGTGTTCAGCCAGAACCTTGGCCATTTCATCACGAGAACCGGTAACAATGTTAACCACACCACCCGGCAGGTCAGACGTTTCCAGAATTTGATAAAAATCTGTGCCAATCAAGGCATAACGCTCTGATGGTATCATAACCGCACGATTACCGGTTCCAATGATTGGCGCCATCAGGGACACAAAATTCAACAATGGTGCATTATCCGGACACACCGCACCAATAATGCCTATAGGCTCCTTGACTGCCAGCGCCACATTTTGCACTGGCGGCGTGTGAACCTGACCATCATATTTATCGGCCCATGCCCCATAAGAGAACAGGCGACTGATGGAGGCCTTCACCTCTGCCTCTGCTTTTGCCTTGCTGGCTCCGGTCAGATCGCGCAAACGTGCGGTGAACTCATCGGCGCGAACACTCAAATTTTCAGCAATGTAGTATAGGATTTGCGCCCGGTTATAAGCCGTGCGCACGGCCCAGCATTTGTTTAGATACGCAGCTTCTACGGCGTTGCGAATATCCTTGCGATTGCCCTGACCCACTCGCCCGGCAAATTCGCCTTTATGATTGAGTATAGTCGCCGTATTACCACCATCAGGGCGCGCCTGTTTGCCACCAATGTAATTTTTTGGCGTGCGATCAATGGCACCCAGGCCAGCCATTTCTGACCTACCCACTGGGTCTGGCGCTGCAATGACTACATCACCCTTTGCGGCCCAGTCATGCTTTGGTTTTAGATACTCAAACATGCCCTCGCGGCCACCTTCGCGGCCAAACCCGCTTTCGCGATAGCCGCCAAAGCCGCATGCAGCGTCAAACTGATTGGCAGAATTAACCCAGACAATACCGGCCTTGATTTGCGAAGCCATTTCCAGCGCACGGTTGATGTTTTCAGACCAGATAGAGCTGGCCAGACCATAACGGCTGTTATTGGCCAGTGCCACGGCATCATCCAGTGAACGAAAACTCATTACCGTCAGAACCGGGCCAAAAATTTCTTCACGCACGGCGATGTTGGCCGGGCTGACATCGGTCAGCAGAGTTGGCGGATAGAAACAGCCCTTTTCAGGCATTGGCACGTCAGGTTGCCATTTGGTTGCGCCTTCCGCCACGCCCTGCTCTACCAGCTTATCAATATTCGCACGCTGAACGGGGTCAATAATTGCGCCCATATCCATGGCTTTATCAAGCGGGTCACCAATGCGAAAATGTGACAAACGTTGCTTTATTTTGGCAATGAGTTCATCGGCAACGCCTTCTTCAACCAAGAGGCGCGATCCAGCACAACATACCTGCCCCTGATTAAACCAGATGGCATCCACAAGGCCTTCAACTGCGCTATCAAGGTCGGCATCTTCAAATACAATAAACGGTGATTTTCCACCAAGTTCCAGGGTGAGTTTTTTGCCAGAACCTGCTGTACTTGCACGAATAATTCGCCCAACATCAGTTGATCCGGTAAACGCAATTTTAGCAATACCGGGATGCTCGACCATCGCTGCACCGGTTTTCCCGGCACCAGTGATAATGTTGACGACACCGGCGGGAAGCCCGGCTTCTTCGCATAATTGAGCAAAGTAAAGCGCCGTCAGTGAGGTAAATTCAGCCGGTTTTAGCACGATCACATTACCCGCCGCCAAAGCGGGTGCAATTTTCCAGGACAGCATTAAAAACGGAAAATTCCAGGGAATGATCTGCCCGACCACGCCCAGGGACTGATAATCCGGCAATTCCTGATCCAGAAGCTGTGCCCAGCCCGCATGATAGTAAAAATGCCGCGCCGCAAGCGGAATATCAATATCGCGGGTTTCACGTAATGTTTTACCATTGTCCAGGCTTTCCAGAACAGAAATAAAGCGGCTATTCTTCTGGATCAGGCGCGCCAGGGCATAAAGATACCGGGCGCGGGTATGCCCCGCCAAAGCAGACCATTTTGCATGGGCCGCACTGGCAGCCTCAACGGCAGCATCAACATCTTGCCTGGAGCCGTTGGCGATTTTGGCCAAAAGCTTGCCATCAGCAGGATTGGTGTCATCAAAATATGCTGTTGGTGAAGGTTTGACCCACTCTCCGCCAATATAATGCGAAAAACCGCTCTTGTGCTCCTTTAACCAGTCACGCACATATGAGGCATCTTCCGGTGCCGGGCCATAATTCATCGTATCAAAAATTTCTGCGACACTCATTGTCTAACCCATTGGATGGCGGTTGGCGGCGCTGTAACGCCCGGTAATGAAGTGCTCAAGCTGGCGCTCTATATCGCCCAGAAGGCTGGAGGCGCCAAAGCGTAGCAATTCCGGTTGCAACCATTCATTACCCAATTCCTCCTTGACCAGCACCAGATATTGCAAGGCAGTTCTGGATACTGAAATGCCACCCGCTGGCTTGAAACCAATCTTATAACCGGTTTTATCAAAATACTGTCGAATCATGCGCAACATTATAAGGCTAACCGGTTGCGTGGCATTAACCGTTTCCATACCAGTGGAGGTTTTGATAAAATCTGCACCGGCCATCATGCAAATCATTGATGCCTTGGCGACTTTGGTCATGGAACCAAGTTGCCCCGTGGCCAAAATAGTTTTCAAATGCGCTTCGCCGCAGGCCTCACGATACAAGGCCACCTCGTCATAGAGCGCCTTCCAGTTTGCGGTCAGCACATAGCGTCGGCTTATCACAATATCAATCTCGGTGGCTCCGGCGGTAACAGAGGCCCGTATCTCGGCCAGCCTTGTCTCAAGTGGAGATAACCCCGCCGGAAAACCCGTGGAAACCGCCGCAACAGGGATGCCTGAGCCTATCAGAGCCTTAACCGCCACTGGCACCATTTCATGATAAACACAGACGGCCCCGGTAGTAAGCGAAGCATTTTCCATGCTCAGCGCCGCCAATAAATCACTGCGCACGGGCTGGCGCGCCTTGGCACACAGGCGTTGCACGCGGCCCGGCGTATCATCACCCGACAGTGTGGTTAGATCAATCAGGGTGATCGCTTTCAAGAGCCAGGCAGCCTGCCATTGTTTTTTAACTGTGCGGCGGGCGTTTAGCGTTGCAATGCGACGTTCTACTGCCGAACGGTTAACCCGTATCCCCTCCACCCATTCAGGGTGAAATACCATTCCAGGATTGCGCTGGTTTGACGCCAAATGGTGTATTTCAGCACCCATGTTTTTCTCTTTTCCTACGCCGTGCTCACAAGACGTTTCAATAGTCATCATGACATATTTGCGCGCGAGAGAACACCCCTAACCTGACCATATGGTCAGTTAAAGATTGCAAATTGACCTAAAGTGGGTTTTTGTGCAGGTCTGCAATAACCGTCTTGAACAATTTCATCATGTTATTGGCACCTTTCGCAGCAAACCGCATGGTCATTTCATGGCTTAGCACTTCGCTCTCCATCCCAGCACCATAATTGGTAATCAGGGATACCCCGCCAACCCGCAAACCCTGGTGACGTGCCAAAATGACCTCTGGCACGGTTGACATCCCCACCAGATCGCCGCCCATGACCCGCGTGGCCCGTATTTCGGCTGGCGTTTCAAAGCTTGGCCCGGAAAACCAGACATATACCCCTTCGTGCAGTTCTGCACCTGAGGCCTTGGCAGCTGCACGAAACCGGTCACGCAGTTCCGGATCATAGGCATCACACAGATCAACAAAACGCTCATTGCCCTCGGCACCGATCAAGGGATTTAGGCCGGAAAAATTGATATGGTCGGTAATCAGCGATGCAGAGCCAGGCGGCACGTCTTTGCGTAAACTGCCCGCCGCATTGGTCAGGATCAGGGTTTCCACACCCAGTGCCTTCAGGGTGCTGATCGGCAACGCCATAGCGCGGGCATCGCCATGTTCATAATAATGCGCCCGCCCCGCCAACAGTAATAACGGCGCGCCATCCATGTGCCCCGTTATTAACGCGCCCGCATGGGAAGCAACGCCCGAGATTGGGAAACCCGGTATTTCCTGATACGGGATGGTAATGGCATCCTGCAAGGCATCGGCGAGACCGCCCAGCCCAGACCCCAGGACAATGGCAAGGCGTTTTTGCTCGCCTATACGCGCCCGTATATAATCGGCAGCTTTATCAATCTCTGTGCTCATTTTTTTAGTCCTTGAGTTTGAAAGCGCTGGGCAGCAACTCGTCCATACGCCATGTATGCGAGATACCATCCAGATTGCTCACATGCACCGGTGTATCAGCCGCAGCAAATTCCGACAAACGCTGACGACAGCCGCCGCATGGCGTGCCCGGCGGATCGCTTTTCGTCACCACGCAAACTTCGGTGATCTGTTTTGCACCCGCTGCAATCATGGCCGCTATGGCTGATGTTTCTGCGCACCACCCCTCCGGGTATGACGCATTTTCCACATTGGTACCGACGTAAGTATTGCCGTCATCGGCCAGCACCGCCGCGCCCACATGATAACTGGAATATGGCGCATGGGCGTTTTGCATTACTGTCCGCGCGGCCTCTATGAGGTGTTGTTTGTTGGTGGTCATGTCTGCTCCGGCGTTTTGCTTTCCAACTCTACCATGTCATTGCCGGGCTTGTCCCGGCAATCCAGCTCATTTTCAATACTGTTCTGGATTACCCGACCCAGTCGGGTAATGACAGATCGAACTAATACTATTATTCGTCATTCCGGCGAAGGCCGGAATCCAGTTGTGAAGCTATTCTGGATACCGTCTTGCGACGGTATGACGCCTGTTTCACTCCCAATCCAGTATTACCTTGCCTGACTTTCCGCTGCGCATGGCATCGAAGCCCTCCTGAAAATCGTCGACCGGAAAATGGTGGGTGATAATCGGTTTGACGCTTAGGCCCGATCCCATCATGGCCAGCATTTTATACCAGGTTTCAAACATGCGGCGGCCATAAATTGCCTGAATGGTCAGGGCTTTGGTGATAACAATTGACCAGCGCACCTGTGTTTCGCCGCCCGGTATACCCAGTAGTGCAATTTTGCCGCCCATGACCATGGTATCGACCATTTGCGTAAACGCCGGGCCAGCACCAGACATTTCCAAGCCTACATCAAAGCCCTCGCGCATACCAAGCTCAGCCATAACATCGCGCAGATCTTCCGTCGCGACGTTTACGGGCCGTACATCGGCGAGATTGCCGGCCAGTTCCAGCCGGTGCGGGTTTATATCGGTAATGACCACATGACGGGCGCCGGCATGGCGGGCAACGGCCCCGGCCATGGCACCAATAGGCCCGGCCCCGGTGATGAGAACGTCCTCCCCCACCAGATCAAAGGTCAGGGCCGCATGAGTGGCATTGCCAAGAGGATCCAGAATGGCACCCTCATCATCGCTGACATAATCGGGTAGTGGCACCACATTAAAGGCTGGAATAGCCAGATATTCTGCAAACGCACCCGGGCGGTTAACGCCCACGCCTTTGGTGTCTGGCGAGAGATGCCATTTGCCCTCACGGGCAGCACGGCTGCGGTCACCAACAATATGGCCTTCACCGGACACCCGAAGGCCGACCGCGTGACGCGAAACATTACTGCCCAGCTCAACAATCTCGCCCATAAACTCATGGCCGGTAATCAGCGGCACCGGCACATTGTCCTGTGACCATTCATCCCAATTGTATATATGAATATCTGTGCCACAAATGGCGGTTTTCCTGATACGGATCAGCACATCATCAACACTCATTTGCGGCATGGGCATATCCTGCATCCAGATGCCAGGTTCGGGTTTGGCTTTGACCAGGGCCTTCATGTGATGACCCCCAGTTTGCGTCCAACGCGGATAAACGCGGCTATGACAAAATCTATATGCTCGCTGGTGTGTGCCGCAGACATTTGCGTGCGGATGCGCGCCTGTCCCCTGGGTACAACGGGGAATGAAAACCCGGTGACATAAACACCTTCGTCCAGCATCATTGCCGCCATATTCTGCGCCAGTCTGGCATCCCCAAGCATAACCGGGATAATCGGGTGCTCACCGGGTGTCAGGGTGAAACCGGCTGCGCTCATGCCCGCACGGAAGCGTTTTGCATTATTAAACAATTGCGCCCGCAAGCCATCGCCATCACTGACCAGTTCCAGTGCCTTTAACCCGGCGGCGCACAACATTGGCGGCAGGGCATTTGAGAACAGGTAAGGCCGCGATCGTTGCCGTAACATATCCAGCACCTCCTTTGGGCCGGACACATAGCCCCCCGCCGCGCCGCCAAGCGCCTTGCCCAGCGTGCCCGTGAGAATGTCCACCCGATCCTCAACGCCGCAATGCTCCGGCGTACCGCGCCCGTGTGCACCCATAAAGCCGGTGGCATGGCTGTCATCGACCATCACCAGAGCGCCATATTGCTCAGCCAGATCACATATGCCAGGCAGATTGGCGATAATCCCATCCATGGAAAACACACCATCTGTGGCAATGATTGTGTGCCGCGCCCCGGCTTTTTTGGCGACTTTAAGCTGCGCCTCAAGATCATCCATGTCATTATTGGCATAGCGATAGCGTTTGGCTTTGCACAGCCTGATGCCATCAATGATCGAGGCATGGTTCAGGGCATCAGAAATAATGGCGTCCTCAGGCCCGAACAAAGGTTCAAACAGACCACCATTGGCATCAAAACATGCCACATACAGTAAGCTGTCTTGTTTGCCAAAGAACGTACTTAATGCGACTTCCAGTTTGTGGTGAATCCCCTGAGTGCCACAGATAAAACGCACCGAAGCCATGCCAAAACCGTGCGCATCGAGCGAGTCTTTTGCAGCTTGAACAAGTGCTGGCGAATCGGCAAGACCGAGATAGTTATTGGCACAAAAATTAAGGACGTGATCGCTCGTTTCTCCCCTCTGCACATCAATTTTCGCCCCTTGCGGTGATATAATGGTGCGCTCTGCCTTGGTTAGTCCGGCCTCGTCTATGACGCGCAATTCGTCGCGTAAATGCTGATAAAACCTTTGGTTCATTATGCTTTTCCGTTTCCTGTTCGCCCAGGGTCTGCACCCAATTGGGTTGCCCAATGGCTTATTGTTGTTTTGCCAAAGATAACCCCGTGCCTGCCAAGAGGAAAGGTGCTAAACTGAACGAATATGGCCGCAAGGTTACCATAATGTCGGCACAGTGTGCGGGCATAAAACCGTCCGGGGGGACGCATAAGGGGATAGACATGCACTTGAAACAACAGGTCATCACAGCCGTTATTTTTTCTCTTTTTGTCTTTGCAACAAATGCCCAGTCAGCATCCAGCGCGAAGGTGCAGGTATTCTCCCCCCAAGGCACTGTAAAGGATGTGCGGCAAATTGCTGTGCGATTTTCCGCGCCCATGACCAGTTTTGGTGATCCCCGGCAAGAAGGCCCGTTTGATATTGACTGCGACGCAGCCGGTTCTGGCCGCTGGGCAGATGACCGCAACTGGGTTTATGATTTTGAGCATGATTTGCCAGGCGGGCTAGTTTGCACATTTGTGCTAAAGGTTGATCTGACAACACTTAACGGAACACCGGTTGGTGGACGTACATCATATACATTCAATACCGGTGGCCCCTCGGTTCGCGAGATGACGCCCTGGGAGGGTTCTTCCTCAATTGATGAGGATCAGGTGTTTTTTCTGGGACTTGACGCTCCGGCTACGGAGAGTTCCGTAGAGCAAAATGCCTATTGTGCCATTGAGGGTATTAGCGAACAGGTGCCGGTAAAACTCATCTCCGGGGAGGAGCGCGAAACCCTGCTTACATCCCTGCGCCGTATGGGTTATCGCTATACTCACCTTATACGAAACAGTGTCGGTTCTAACGAAGAGCGCGAAAATACCATTGTGGCACTGCGTTGCCAGCGCACAATACCTTCAGCGACCAAAATCTCCCTGATTTGGGGCAAAGGCATTGCCTCGCCCTCGGGTATTGTCACCATGGATGACCAGATCCTGAATTTTCGTACACGCCCGGTATTTAATGCGCGCTTTACTTGCGCCCGCACCAATGCAGACGCTCCCTGTCTTCCGATGATGAACATGACCGTGCAATTTAGCGCGGCCATTCCTACAGCTATTGCCAAAAATATTGCCCTGGTCGGGCCAAATGGGCAGCGCCAGAACAGCACACTGGATGATGATGAGGATACACCCACAGTAAGTCGCGTCACCTTCAAGGCGCCCTTTGCCCCCAATGCCAGCTTTGCCGTCGAACTACCAGATAATGTACGTGATGATGCCGGACGCGCATTGCAAAATGCCTCTCGTTTTCCGTTAACTGTACGCACGGACGAGTTTCCCCCCTTGATAAAGTTCTCTGCTGCATTTGGAATTATCGAGAGCAAGGCCGGAGCAATTTTACCGGTCACCGTTCGTAACGTAGAACCACTAATTGCCGCAAAACTCAAAGCTCTGCCAGAGAAGCCCGATGACAGCATCCCGGCCCGGGTGCACCGCGCCAAAGACGTATTTGCCATGCTGGACTGGATGAAAAAGGCCGAACGTGCCGGTGACTGGAGTCGTAAATGGGTGCGAGATGAAAATGGCAATTCCACCTATCAAAATACCACCGGCACAAATTCCATATTTGAGGCGATCACACCCGGCCAGACCTTTGATGTACCACGCCCGGAAGGTGGTAAAGCCTTTGAAGTCATTGGTATCCCTTTGAAAAAGCCCGGCTTTTATGCCGTTGAACTAAAAAGCCAGGCGCTTGGGCAGGCACTTCTGGGACGCGATACCCCGCGTTATGTCTCAACAACGGCTTTGGTCACCAATATGGCAGTACATTTTCACTGGGGCCGCGAAGGATCGCTCATCTGGGTGACAGCACTGGATAGCGGCAAACCGGTCGCCAATGCACAGATTGCCATTGGTGATACCTGTACCAAAAAAGTTCTGTGGACTGGCACGACGGAGGCAAACGGCACAGCGCGCATTGATGCCATTTTACATGAACCTTCAAGCTGGGGCAGTTGTTATAATGACAGTAACCACCCCCTGGTTATTAGCGCCGCCAAAGGCAATGATTTCAGCTTTACATTGAGCGAATGGAATGACGGCATTGCCCCTTATGATTTTGATATATCCAGTGCCAGTGAATGGCAGGCCGATATAGCCCACACCGTATTTGGCCGCACATTATTACGCGCTGGTGAAAGCGTATCCATGAAGCATTATATTCGCCGCCATACAGGCACAGGTTTTGCTCTACCCCCAGGTTTCACTCGCAAAAGCTTGGTACGGATTATCCATGAAGACAGTGGGCAGGACGTTGAACTTCCCATCGAGTTCAACGCGAACGGAAGCGCCGTGAACAGCTATGAAATTCCCAAAGACGCTCGCCTTGGCCAGTATACTGTGCAGGTAAAACCGGGTGATAGCTGGCACTCTTCGGGGCGTTTTCGCGTAGAGGAATTTCGCTTGCCCACCATGGAAGCCATTGTGCAAGGGCCAACACCACCACTTGTCAACGCGGCGGAAATCCCACTGGATATTATGGTGCGTTATCTCTCTGGTGGCGGCGCATCAGGATTAAGGGTAAAGCTGCGCACGCTGGTACGGGCCACGCCAGCGCAATTCAAGGGTTTCGCTGATTACAGCTTTGATAGTGAACCACTGGATAGCGATACCAGTTCCACCGGTCAGGGCAACAATGCCAGCGAACAGGTGAAAACCGGCCTTATCCCGGCAATTCTGGATGGCGAAGGTGCCAAGAGACTTATCGTCACTGACCTGCCCGCATTAAAAACCCATAGTCAGCTCACCACTGAGCTGGAATACCCCGATGCCAATGGTCAAATCCTCACCAAAGCGGCCCGTTTTGACCTATGGCCCGCAGCAAAAGCCATTGGCATTAAAACCGAAGGCTGGGCAGCAAGCGTTGACAAGTTGAAACTGCATATGGTCGCGCTCAGTGTAGATGGCAGCCCTGCTCCGGGTACGGCCATTGAAGTCAAGGCATTTTCAAGGCGGTATTATTCATACCGCAAACGTCTGATTGGCGGGTTTTATTCTTATGAAAATATCACACAGATTGAGCCTCTGGACATTGGCTGTTCTGGCCGCGCTGGCAAGGGTGGCAAGTTTACCTGCACCCTCGCTCCTGGCCGCTCTGGTGAAGTCATTTTACAAGCCATAATCCATGATGAAGAAGGCCAGCAAGCCAGCGCCACCACCAGCATTTGGGTGGCGGGCAAGGATGACTGGTGGTTTTCAGGCACCGATGGTGACCGCATGGATTTGCTGGTAGAAAACACCGAATACGATGGCGGCGATATTGCCAAGGTGCAGGTGCGCAGCCCGTTTCGTGTCGCAACCGCCCTGGTCACCATTGAACGCGAAGGCGTGATCGACAGCTTTGTCACCAGAATTTCTGGCAAAACACCGGTTATCAATGTGCCGGTCAAAGCAGAATACGCGCCCAACGTCTATATTTCTGTATTGGCTGTGAGAGGTCGTGTTGGTGTCTGGAAAAGTTGGCTTTCGGATTTTGCACGTAAATATGACCTGCCCTGGCTGTCACGGGATGGCGGCAAGGCCAGTGCGTTAATTGATCTTGCCAAACCCGCCTGGCGTCTGGGCCTTGTCAATATGCGGGTGGGCTGGAACAGGCACAGGCTCAATGTTGATGTTGGTCTTGATAAATCCGTATACCGCATCCGTGAAAACGCTACAGCTTTGATAAAAATCACCCGCGCCAATGGCGAAACCTTGCCCCCGGGAACCGAGCTGGCCATTGCCGTGGTTGACGAAGCTCTGTTGCAGCTTGCCCCCAACACCTCCTGGGATTTGCTGGCGGCCATGATGGATGAACGCGGGCTGGAGGTGCTGACCTCAACCGCGCAAATGCAGGTGATCGGCAAACGCCATTATGGCCGCAAGGCCGTCGCCCATGGCGGCGGCGGCGGGCGGCAAGACGCACGCGAGTTGTTTGATACGCTGCTGCTCTGGCAAGGCCGGGTCAGTGTAGATGAAAACGGCATGGCACAAGTAACCTTCCCGCTCAACGATTCGCTTAGTGCCTTTCGTGTTGTGGCCATTGCCGATAACGGGCTGGGCCTTTATGGCACAGGCAGCAGCAAAATCACCACCACACAAGATTTGCAACTTCTGGCAGGATTACCAAAAGTAGTTCGTGAAAATGATCGCTTTGATGCAATCTTCACAGTGCGCAATGCGTCAAACCGAACCATGACTGTGCTGGTCGGCGGTGACATTGTCGGGCTAGGCCCACTTGTTGAACGCGAGATAACCATTCCAGCAGGTAAGGCTCGAAAAGCACACTGGGATATTCTGGTTCCCTATGACTTACCGGGTCTGGAATGGCGTATTGGTGTGTCTGAAAAAGACGGCACAGCGACAGATGCCATAAAAATCCGGCAACGGGTTGACCCCTCTGTTCCTGTTCGGGTTTTTCAGTCTACCATTCACCAGATACAAACGCCCTGGAACGTGACCCTGGAACGCCCGGGTGACGCCATACCCGGGCGGGGCGGTGTGGATGTAAACCTGCAGGCAAAACTTGGTGATGGATTGCAAGGCGTAAAAGATTATATGGCGCGCTATCCCTATCGTTGTTTTGAACAACGCACGTCTATGGCCGTCGCCCTTGAGGACAAAGGCCTCTGGCAACAAGCGGCTCTGGCTCTGCCCGCATTTATGGATAGTGACGGCCTGGTCAAATACTGGCCATCCGATTATTTGCGTGGCAGCGACACCCTCACTGCTTATGTTTTGGCCATCACCCATGAAGCCGGATGGGAAATTCCTGATAGTCAGCGCGACCAAATGCTGAATGGTTTGACTGCCTTTGTTGAAGGTCGTATCCGCCGTGGCTCCCCCCTAAATACGTCCGATCTAACCATACGAAAACTGGCGGCCATCGCGGCATTATCACGTTATGGCAAAGCAAAAGCACAAATGCTGACCAGTCTGGAGATCAACCCAAATTTGTTGCCAACTTCGGCTGTGCTTGACTGGATGAATATCCTCAAACGGGTCAAATCCATTCCCCGCGCCCAGAACGGTATTGTCCAGGCCAAGCAAATTTTGCGCTCACGCCTGAATTTTCAAGGCACACATATGGGCTTTTCAACCGAACGTCAGGATAATCTTTGGTGGCTGATGATTTCAGCCGATACCAATGCCGCTCGCGCCCTCATCAGTCTTGGTGATGCCCCATTATGGCGCGCCGATATGCCACGCATGGCACGGGGTCTGTTGGGTCGTCAATATAATGGCCATTGGCGCACAACCACCGGCAATGCCTGGGGTACACTGGCTATGCGCGGTTTCTCAGAGCAGTTTGAAAAAGTGACAGTTAGCGGTCAATCTACCACAAAACTGGATAACAAAAGCCAGAGCCTCAAATGGGGTCAGGCCAAGGCACTGGATTTCCAGACCTTACCCTGGAATGAGGGCGAGCAAAGCCTGACGGTATCTCACGAAGGTGCCGGCGCACCCTGGGCCTTTATTACTGCCAAAGCCGCCATTCCCTTGCGTGAGCCATTGTCCAGTGGCTATGCCATCACCCGCACCATAAGCCCGGTGAGCCAGTCGACACCTGATAAATGGAACATCGGTGATGTTGTACGCATCAAGCTGGATATTGATGCCCAGTCAGACATGACCTGGGTAGTAATTGATGATCCGGTTCCGGCAGGTGCGCAAATTCTGGGTGGTGGCCTGGGCGGTGATTCTGCTCTTTTGGCACAAGGCGAACGTAATTCCGGTCGGGCCTGGCCGGTCTATGAAGAGCGCCGCTTTGCCTCCTATCAGGCATTTTATCGCTATGTCCCCAAAGGCAAATTCAGTCTTGAATACACAATCCGGTTGAACACCAAGGGTGATTTTAACCTGCCACCCACACGGGTTGAGGCCATGTATGCCCCTGAGATGTTTGGCGAAACGCCCATTGCGCCGTTAAGTGTTGGTGCAACAACACCATGACCGCAACGCACCGGGGGTTTCTTGGTGTCACCCTGTTTGCGTTGCTCATAGTGCTTATGCTCTGGAGTGCACCGGGGTCAGCACCGAACTATGATGAGGTTCGCCAAAGCTGGCAGCCGTCACAATCTGCGCTGCTGGATCGCAATGGTGAAATTCTCAATGTTCGCCGCACTGATTTTTCGATGCGCCGGGCGCAATGGGCAGACCTGAACAGTATTTCACCGGCATTAAGGAACGCCATTATTGCCGCCGAAGACAAACGGTTTTTCCGCCATAATGGCATAGACTGGACAGGCGTATTGGGGGCCGCATGGAACAATGCACGGGGCAGACCGTTGCGCGGAGCCAGCACCATTACCATGCAGTTGGCCAGCCTATTGCGTGCCCGCGATAACACGCCCTTTGCGCGCCGATCATTGCGCGCCAAACTGCAACAGGCGCGCCTTGCACAACAAATTGAGCACCAGTGGAGCAAGGCACAAATACTGGAAAGTTATGTTAATCTTCTGAGCTTTCGCGGCGAAATTGAAGGCATTACCTCTGCCGCCAATGTCCTGCTTGGTAAAACGCCCGATGCCCTGAGCCGGGACGAAAGCTTTGCCCTCGCCGCCCTGCTTCCCGCACCCAATGCCAGCCCGCAAAGACTGACGCGGCGCTTGTGTGCCCTTACCCGGGCGCAAACGCCCCCGATGCCCTGCAATGGCCCGGTAATGGCATTGACACGCATGTTAGCCCGGGCCGAAACACCACCAGCTACACCCGCATTTGCGCCACACCTTGCCGCACGGTTATTGCATAACGAACACGTCAATGTGCGCACCACCATAGATATGCAAATTCAGCGGTTTGCCGAGGAGGCTCTGGCCCGTCAATTGTCTCGCCTCGCCCATCGTAATGTGCGAGATGGCGCGGTGCTGGTGGTAGAAAATGCCACTGGAAATGTGTTGGCATGGGTGGGGGCCAACACTACCACTTCGCGTGCGCCCCATGTGGATGGTGTGCGCGCCCAGCGTCAGGCAGGATCCACCTTAAAACCACATCTTTATGCGCTGGCGCTGGAACGGCGCTATCTCACCGCAGCATCCCTGCTTGATGATGCACCTATACACCTAGAAACCAAAGGCGGACTTTATGTGCCGCAAAACTATGACCACGGCTATAAAGGGCTGGTTAGCGCCCGCATTGCCCTTGGTAATTCACTAAATATACCGGCAGTGCGTACATTGTTGCTCACCGGTGTTGAGCCGTTTCGACAGCGTCTTTATGACATGGGCTATCAAGGCATTACCCGTGACGGTGATTACTATGGTTTCTCTTTGGCGCTTGGCTCTGCCGAGGTCAGCCTGACAGAGCAAGTCAATGCCTTTCGCACTCTGGCCAATGGCGGACGGGCCAGCGCATTGCGTCTACTCTACGATGATCCAATTAACATACCAAAGCAGGTGATAGGCGAGGATGCCGCCTATGTTGTCTCCTCCATGCTTAGTGATCGCTCGGCCCGGCTGCTCACCTTCGGGCTATCCAACAACCTCAACACACCGTTCTGGAGTGCGGTAAAAACCGGCACCTCCAAAGCCATGCGCGATAACTGGTGCATCGGGTATAGTCGCGATTATACAATTGGTGTCTGGGTCGGTAATTTTGAAGGCGATTCCATGCACGGCGTTAGTGGCGTTAGCGGCGCAGCACCCTTATGGCATGAGATTATCACCATGTTACATCGTGATCGGCCTTCCCTGCCACCAGAATTGCCAGATGGCATCGTGCAAAGCCAAGTCCGGTTCGATAATAATGAAGCGGACAGAAATGAGGTTTTTCTGGCCGGAACCGCAATTACACACATTCGCGCCGTGCCAAAAGGCGCCCGTCCTGCCCGTATTATCCGCCCTGCCCCCGGTGCCATTATTGCCCTTGACCCTGATATTCCGCCAGCCCGCCAGCGCGTGGCCATCAATGTGCAAGGCGATATGGCCGGAAAAACCCTGACCCTGAATGGCAAAACAGTTGCCAGCAACAGCCTGTGGTTTCCCATACCCGGCGCGCACAAGCTAAGTCTTATGGATGAGAAGGGTACGGTTCTTGACCAGATCAGTTTTCAGGTTCGCCCCCTCGGTGGCTCACAGCAACTGCCAAATTAAACGATAGATCCAGCTGGAGGGCGACGAGGGTGTTTGCTGCAATATAAAATTGCAAAACATCCCTGCCCATATCCAACGCTGGCGCTGATCAGGTATGATTATGATGTTATGCGTTTAACCTGGTGTGCGGCCAGTATAATCTGCTGTGGCGCAATAAAGTCCCGCAAGATCAAGCTGCGTGCACACAGCCTGAGCTTCGCCGCGGCTGGACAAAGGCCCAGCTTTCAGCCGTTCATAAATACCTTTTTTGGGGCCAAGGTCGACGCGCTCCACTCTGGGAGCAAGCTTGGCCAAAGCGCCCGGCACTCTGGTTTTGATTTGCACATAGCCATTCAGGGCGCGGGCCGCACTGCGATAACTGCCAAGATGCACGGCATACATCAGGCTGCGGGCCTGGGGCAATTCGGGCGGCTGTTTAATGTCATCTGGCGTATAGGAGACGTTGGTTATCTGTGCGCCATGCATGGTTTCACCCGGACGATCCACCGCCGTTGGTGGCCGTTTTGGAGATTGTGGGCGAACCGGTTGCGTCGTAACCGGGTTGATGTTTGCCGGTGGCATAAGCGCCGCAGCAAGTTGATAAATTTCGGGAGCTGCATCCTTAACAATCCCCGCATTATCCCCTTCTGCACTGCGCAACCTAGCCATGACTACATCAACGGCAATTTTAAGGCCCGGATCAAGTACTTGCGCAATACTAGTCGGTGAGGTTTTTTCTTTTTCCCCAAAAGGCAAGGCCGAGCATCCACCCAAAAGGGCCGCAGTAACCAGGCAAGTAATCAGTGAGACTCTACGCATCTCACCTTCCTGCGCCAACATAGTTACTGATTACTTAACATGCCTCACCAGGCACCGATTTCACGCAAATGCGCCCGTAATTCGCCTGGCAATTCCGCGCCGCCGCCCCGCGCCATTAAATCCGGCGGTGCATCTGAGGCCTTGAAATACCGCCAGCCCTGAAAAGGTCGGCGTGGTTGCGGCGCTGTCGGGATCAGATCAAGGCCCAGAACAAGACGGCAACGCTTTATGCCATCCTCCCCGATCACCTCCTCCATGGCGACTATAGGTTGGCGCGCCTGCACCACGCGCTTGATAACCCAGTACAGTGATCCGCCATCCAGCACTTCATCGGCCCGGCGCGGCGTCATTCGCGTTACGTGAAAGGGATTAGGCCGTTCCCCACGAGCGATCCGCGCCTTGATACGGGCAAGATATAATGCCTGAAGCTGATCCAGCCGGTCAATGCCAACGCAGAGTTTGATGAGGTGCAATGCCATGAGTGCAGTCTATGCCGGATTCCCGGTGGGGAAAAAAATAAAATCAGCGTTTTTTAAAGCCGGAATTTGTGGTGGTGCTTTGCTGGTTAAATTTGCGAAACATTGCAGAGCCAGAAACCGTGACCTCCTGACGCACAGTAACAAGTGGCCCACCATCCCAGGCCGATGCAAAATGTACCATCATGTCAAAGTTCTTGACCTTGGCCACAACAACAGGTTTGAAGCTTTTGGTGGCATAAACATGCATCCATAATATCTGCTTCGCGCTTTTACTAATGCCAATTTCGCCAGCCAGATAATCAACTTTTTGGTTTTTTTGGTTTTTCTTTTTCTTTTTGCCCTTGTCTTCACTGTCCCCATCACCAGAAAACGAGATCGAACCAGCACCAGGGTCAAAGCTGAAAATCAGCTCATCGCCTTCTTCACGAAGAAAAAGTGTTTCATCCTTCGCCATTTCACCATCACGTTTGAAACTGCGGAGAATTAACTGCTGATCCGGGCCTTTCTCCGGTTCGCCCTCTTTTTTTGCCGCTTTGCGCAATTGCTTTTCATGATCCTTGATAATGTCAGCGCGCGCTTTGGCATTTTCCTCCTCGCTCGGGTGCACAAGCCCCCATTGTTCTGCCAGTGGTTTTGCTGGATCGAAGGTATATTCAATAGTGAGAGGTTCATCGCCACTGACCAGCACCTTGCCCGTAAAAGCAAAACGCAAATCTGGCCCGATCGCGGCATTGCGCGCCGTCAGATCGTCTTTGGCAGCTTGTAAAATAGCTTGCGGGTCAGAGGCACTTTGCGCAAATGTATTGTGGGGTGAGACGCTTGTAAAAAAACAAGTAAGAACTGTGAGAAATATCCTCGTTGGTGTCATAAAATGCTCCTGGCTGGCCCCCACCAGAGTGGGAGTTTTACCAGTTCAAACAAAGATCACAAGTCTTTATTCAAGCTATAGCTTTAACACCACCCAGTTCACGCACAGCAGTGCTGGAACCTGGATCCACGTCAAACAGATACCCGGCCTCATGAGCAGTCTTTGCTTTGACCAATGGCAGTTTACGCAACACTCGTGAGGCCGCAAAACGCACAAACCGACTGGCAAAGCCCTGATCTTCAATCCGGGGGTTTAGCCCTAACCGACGGCGCAAAATGCCATTGGTGATTTGGGCACCATTTTGCATGATTGTGTTAAACGGGGAATGTTCCATGGTAATGGAAACATTCATATCACCCTGATTAAGCACCCGGTGCGGGGCATGCAGGGGCCAGGTGGCCGCCTGCCCCGGTTCCAGGTCATATATAATGGCCTTGTCATCAAGCTTTTCACTATAGGGCACATCATCATTATGCTCGTGCAGCAAAATCTCCTCGACTTCATGCTCAGGCAGAGTTTCTTCATCAATTGGATAAACCCAGACCCGTTTATGTCCCCGGATATGCCACAACAAGACGTCCGAGCGGTCAATATGATAAGGAACACCTGCGGTAGGTGAAGAAATGAGCAGGCCACCGGTCATGCTGACCGGATTAAAGGCCGGTGTCAGGGCTTTGAGTTCACCAACAATCGTTTTCAGGATCGCCGCATACTCATCATAAATGTTGAAGGTCTTGCGCAGATTGATCCACAAACGACCGGATCGCACAGCTTTTAGCAATTCCTCACCGCTATGACTGCCCGGATCTCCACCACGCCAGGATGACATATCGTTTGCGCCATCACCCATAGTGCAAAAATCGGCAAGATCACGGGGGTGATTCTCGATCAGCTCGATCAGCTTTTCATCTGAAAACAGCGGGCTTTCATGCACCCTGTGTTGCCAGGTTACAGGTGTCTTGCCAAAATTGTCCCTGTTTGCTTCGGGCCAGTGCGTAATCAGTTCTTGTGCCATATCAATCTACCCCTGTGATCTGCCCCAAATCGGGGCATTGCGTTCACTTGTCAGGGGAAATTTGCAAATACCGGGCCATATGGATCCTAGGATTTCGGTAAAACCTCAAAACGCACCAGCTCGTCACCTTCGCTGACCTGCGCGCCGGGCTTGACCAGCACCTTGGCGATAACGGTATCTGCCGACGCCGTTAGCGCGTGTTCCATTTTCATGGCTTCGAGCACCACAAGCGTTTCGCCCTTTTTGACCGAAGCGCCCGGCTTCGCCGTAACGCTCAACACCTTGCCCGGCATGGGAGCAAGAATAACAATACTGGCGCTAGCGTCAAATGCTGCCGCATCAGGGTTTGGTTTTCCCAGCCACCATGCTGCGCCATTATTAAATGTCACCTGCCCGCCAGCATAGATTTTGTTTTGTGCCCTGTGCGCAACACCATTGATCTCAAAACACACCATTGCGCCTTCAATGCAAACGTTTTGCGCATTCAGGATCACATCATTACAATTCAACAACCAGGACGTCTCGCCATCGCGCTCGATAGCCACGCGCCATATCTCACTATTATCGCTATAGGCACGGTTCAGCACAGGCATCTGGTTCAGACGCCAGCCATCATGAACCTGCCAAGGATTGCCCGCATCCCCGGTGGCTGACGCTGTAACTTGCTCTACAAGTGCCGTGATCGCCGCCTTGCCTTGCGGAGTTTGCAACACACCGTTCAATGCTTCGTTTTGCGCCTCGATAAAACCTGTATCAACCTCACCATCCATAAACGCAAAATTGCTCAGGCAGCGTGCCAAAAACCCGGCATTGGTGCGCACCGGCCATGATTGCACCTCGGACAGCGCCTTTGCCAATGCCTCAATAGCCAAGGTGCGGGTTGGCGCATGAGTAATCAATTTGGTCAACATAGGGTCGTAATGCTCGGAAACTTCATCACCTTGCACAAAGCCGGTATCGACCCTGATATTGTGCTGATCCGGCAATGTAAAATGCGTCAGTTTTCCCGTGGATGGCATATAGCCATTACCCGGATCTTCAGCATAAAGCCGCACCTCGACTGCGTGACCGCGCAGAAAAATCTGATCCTGTTTCGGCACCGAACCGCCAGCGGCAATTTTTAGCTGTAACTCCACCAGATCATAGCCGGTGACTGCTTCGCTGACCGGGTGTTCAACCTGAAGACGGGTGTTCATCTCCATAAACCAGAAACCATCGGTGCGCAGGGGGCCAGAGCCATCAACAATAAACTCAACCGTGCCAGCGTTCTCATAAGCCACAGCGCGTGCTGCCTCAACGGCTGCGCCGCAGATGGCCATGCGCATTTTTGTGGTCATACCCGGCGCGGGTGATTCTTCGATAACCTTTTGATGACGCCGTTGCACAGAGCAATCGCGTTCATAAAAATGGGCAATGCGTCCGCGCCTGTCGCCAAAAATTTGCACTTCTATGTGGCGCGGGTTTTGAATAAATTTCTCAACCAGAACCCGATCATCACCAAAGGCTGACTTGGCTTCGCGGCGTGCGGATTGCAGCGCGCCGACAAACTCATCCGGTGCATCCACCCGGCGCATACCGCGCCCACCGCCGCCGGCCACCGCCTTGATAAGCACTGGAAAACCAATTTTCCCGGCCTCTTTGAGTAATGTTTCTTCGCGCTGATCTTCGCCGTGATAGCCCGGTGTGACCGGCACACCGGCGGCCTCCATAATGCGTTTGGCTTCGTCCTTCATGCCCATCAGGCGCATGGACTGCACCGATGGCCCGACAAAAATAATGCCGGCGCGCTTGCACGCCGCCACCAAATTCTGATTTTCAGATAAAAACCCGTAACCCGGGTGTAGCGCCTCTGCGCCAGTATCTTGCACCGCCTTCATGATGGCATCAACGTTCAGATAGCTTTTTGCCGCCTCTGCCGGGCCGATCAGCACCGCCTCGTCGGCTTGCCGAACGTGCAGGGCTTGGGCGTCCGCCTCGGAATATACCGCAATCGTGCGTATCCCCATACGCTTTGCAGTGCGCATAATCCGGCAGGCAATCTCGCCCCGATTGGCAATCAATAATGAGGTAAACATAGCTATCTTTCTTCTACCAATCCAATGGTATCCCGGAACCTGTTGGTAATTGGATAACGGCGGTCACGGCCAAAATTACGGCGGCTGATTTTCACCCCGGGTGGTGCCTGGCGACGTTTATATTCGGCCCGATAGAGCAGGTTTTCTACCCGGCGCACGATCTGTGGTGCAAACCCGCGCGCAATGATACTGGCCGCATCGGCTTCCTCTTCGATCAAGCCATGCAATATGACATCAAGGTCGCCGTAAGGTGGTAGGCTGTCCTGATCGGTCTGGTCTGGTTTCAGTTCTGCCGAAGGTGGTTTATCGATCACAGATTGCGGCACTACTAACCCACGCGGCCCCAGAACGCCATCCGGGAAATTCTGGTTTCGCCATTGGCAAAGGGCAAAAACTTGCGTTTTATATATGTCTTTCAGGGCGTTATAACCGCCTGACATGTCCCCATACAAGGTGGCATAACCAACCGCCATTTCAGACTTGTTGCCGGTGGTCAGCAACATATCGCCAAACTTGTTTGAAAGCGCCATCAGCGTGACCGCACGCACCCGGGATTGCAAGTTTTCCTCGGTGGTGTCTGCATCCAGGCCAGCAAAGTGCGGCTCCAGCATCTGACCATAGGTCTCAACCGCCGCCTCAATACCAATGGTGTCATAGCGCACACCCAGGGCTTGCGCGCAGGTGAGCGCATCATCTAGGCTTTCCTGACTGGTATATTGCGATGGCATCATCACGCACCATACCCGTTCCGGCCCCAGTGCATCCACGGCAAGTGCCGCCGCAAGTGCGGAATCCACACCGCCCGAAAGACCCAACACAACACCGGGAAAGCCGTTTTTGTTGACATAATCGCCAAGGCCCAGGCAAAGCGCCCGCCAGTCTGCCTCCAACCCGTCAATAATTGGCGACAACGATGTTTTCTCGGCTTGCCAGCCATCTGCATCATGCCGCCAGCTCAAGGTATCCACAGATACAGCAAATGATGGCACACGCTGCACCGTTTTGCCGGTCTCATCCCAGGAGAATCCGCCGCCATCAAAGACCAGTTCATCCTGCCCGCCGACCTGATTAACAAAAACCAGCGGCACGTGCAGTTCCTTTTGCCAAGCCTTAAACGCCTGATGACGAAAATCATTTATTTCACGGCGAAAGGGTGAGCCATTAACGCAGAGCAGCATTTGCGCCCCCGCCTCCGCCAGTGCACGCGGTACGGTTGGCAGCCAGATGTCTTCGCAAATGGGGAAGCCCAACTTTAACCCGCGAAAGTTTACCGGTTCAGGCACCGGGCCAGGGCTAAACACCCGTTTTTCATCAAAAACATCATAGTTGGGCAGTTCATGCTTGTATCGCCGGGCAATAATTTTACCCTCATCCAGCAGCAATACCGCATTATAAAGTCTGTCATCCTCAACCCATGGTGCGCCAACCAGCAAAGCCGGGCCGCCATCACTGGTCTCACGTGCCAATTGCTCAATCGCGGTGCGGCACGCAGTAACTGCAGAGGGTTTGAGCACCAGATCTTCGGGCGGATAACCAAGCACGCCCAGTTCAGTGGTCAGAACTATATCCGCACCTGCCTCTTGTCCTTGCGTCCGCGCCGCACGGATTAGGTCGCAATTACCCTTTATGTCACCCATAACCGGGTTTAACTGTGCAGAGGAAATAGTCAGTGTGCGCGTCATAGCGCCCTTTTACGAGGCTTAGGCTCTGGACTCAATTAGCTTACCCATTCTGGTGTGCTAATTAAGTCCACAGGCCCTAGGCGACTTTGTCGACGCGTAGCGCCAGTGCCAGCGCCCTGGCACCGGCAACGCCGCACACCGGCACGCTTTCACCATCCAGAATACCACACACAAAAGCGTTTACTTCGGCACCAAGGCAGTCCTTTGCATCGGCTTCATCGGCAAAACGATCATTGAGCGCAAACGGTGTCCCATTAACCAGTGAGCGGTTAAAAAAATCAATCTCGACGACGCCAGAGGGGTATTCAATACGCATATGGCGCTGGCGATCCTCGGCCACACGTGAGGCATGAACGGTCGCCCGCATACCGCCGGGATAAGTAATCACCGCCTTCGCATCATCAATGCCACCGCTTGGTCCCATGACAATGCTGGAGTGCACTTCATCGGCCTCACCGCCGGCCAGCATATTCATTAAATCAAGATCGTGGGTCATCAAATCCAGCGTAACGCTGACATCGGTGCCACGTGTCGAGTAAGGAGCAATACGGCGCGCATCAATGCTGATCGGGTTTTCAGGAACATCAAAAAGGCCAATAGCGCCAGAGACAAAGCGTTCCTGATGGCCAACCTGAAGAATAACGCCTTTTTCTTCAGCTTTGGCGATCATAACCTGCGCATCTTCAAGGCGGGTGGCCAATGGTTTTTCAACCAGAACATGCAGCCCGTGTTCCAGCGCGTCCATGGCCTGGCGAAAATGCGCACTGGCCGGGCTGGCCACAATAATGGCATCGGCGGAAGCGATCATCGCTTCGCGAGTATCAAAGGCAATGCCGCCATGTTTGGTAACCAGCGCCTGTGCGCGTTCGGGGTGTTCAGGGTCATAAACGCCGGTAAATTCAACACGCGGATGCGCGGCCAGCTTGGCCGCGTGATGGCCACCAAAAATCCCGGCACCTGAAATGCAAATTCTGATTTTGCCGTTCATCCTAAGCCCTTACACGCTTTTCCATGACCTTCATGCCATTGCCGGGGCGCAACAACAATGCGTGCGGCCAACAAGAAATATGACCGATTCTTTCACTGTGGATTTTTAGCTGGGCAACCGCTAGGGTTTACCTGGAAATAACGGGGGACACGATGTCAGCACAACAAGAAAAGCAGGAATTGAACAAGACCGATATTATCGCGCTTCGAGGCCCGGAATTTGGCGAAGTGTTCAATACGTTTCTGGGCTTTGATATAAAACTTCTTGTGACCATCAAAGACCTTATCATTCACCCGGTACGGGTGGCTCGTGATGCCGTTGGCGGTAGCAAGGATACATATCTGGGACAGGTGCGTCTGTTTTTATTCCTGTTTGGTCTGACCACCATTTTTCTGGCTATGGCCAAACTCAATGATGCCATGACAGTGGAGGCACTGTTTGGAGGCCGGGAAGAAATTCTTATAAATTATGCTACGGAAATTGCCAAAAAAGGTGCTACCATTACTGAGGTAAACAGCGCCATACTGGGCTGGACAAACCTGCTTATTACCCCTCTCAATTTATTGTTTGCTGTAATTTTCTCTTTGTTTTTCAAAATGTTGGCACCAAAAATAAATTATCTTGGTCACCTGTTGCTCTATATTACCGCCAATAATGCCAGCACTGTTATTGGTATGCCGATTACCATTATGGTCGCCAATTTTGGCTTGCCCATTTTGCTGACAAGCCTGTTTCCCTTAACTATCCAGTTCGCCTATCTGGCCATATACGTATGGGTATTCATGCGCAAGACTGTGACGGGGGGTATCGCCAAATTATTCATGCTGGCTTTGGTGTTCATAGTAACAACCGTCTTAGTAGGATTATTCATGCAATTGATACTTCATTTCCTGGCCCAGGCACAATTTGGTGCCAGCCCATTGGAATTTATTATGCTGGAAGCCGTAGAAAATGCTCAAGCTGCGCCCGATGCACTTCCTAGCCCTCAACCTCTGGAAACGCCATAGCCACTTTCTGGCACCAGTCATAAAGCGCCATCCAGTCATCGCCGCCGCCCATCAGGCCAAGATGAACAATGACCAAATCCCGCGACGGCACCACCCAGATAACCTGGCCCTCATGGCCTTGCGCAGAAAAACTATCACGTGGCCCGATTGCCGAGCCATGCCCCAGCGGGCGAATATCACTGGCATCTGCCGCATTGATCCACCAGCCAGCCCCATAAACATTGGCATTGTCAGCGGGTGTTTTGCTGCGCGAAAAATCCACCCAGCCTTGCGGCAAAAGCCGCGCTTCACCCCATAGGCCATCACGCAGATATAAATACCCGAAGCGCGCAAAATCTCTCGCCGAAGCCCACACCAGAGAGCCACCCATAAACGTACCTGCCGGATCAAACTCTATACGGGCCTCCATGCCAAGCGGGGCAAACAGGCTGTCCTCGACAAAATCAACCATAGCCGCAGACGCGGGAAGCTCGACCCCGTCTCTTTGCGCCACAAGACCTTGCACAGCGCGGGCGATAAGGTGAAACCCGGCGGTGGAATAATTCCAGTGGGTGCCGGGTTCATGTTTCTGTTGCAAATCACGGGCATAGGCAATGGCGTCATAACGGCCCTTGCCAAACATCATCTGCACAACATCATTTTTGGCAAAATCAGGCTCTCCGATTTCGTGATAGGCCAGCCCATCAGTCATGTTCAGCCATTGCCGCCAGCTAATTTTTGCACGCGGATCGTCTATAACCCATGGCGAGGGCATGGGAGCGTCAATATCGCTAATCAACCCTTGTTCCAACGCCCGCCCGACCAACGCCGAGGTAAAAGACTTGGCCATAGACCAGCTTAATTGTCTGGTGTCGGGGCCAAAACCTGTTCGATAGTGCTCAAGCACCAACTTGCCTTTGTGGATAATGACGATGGCACGGGTTTCACCCATCACATCATCCAGTTCGCGCCCCATGGCATCATCAACCAGGGTGGATACTGCATTGCTGGCAGAGGCTGGCATGTTACCATTATCCCAGTCCGTATCCGGCCAGTTTACTCCGTCTGGTTGCGGCGATAACGGGTACAAACCCTGCGCCATCAGGGGTGTTGCCAACAGCAACAAGGTTACGCACAAACCCGGCAACACACTCTTGATCGTCATAGCCCTCTCCCGTTAAGTTAGCCATATTAGGGGAACCACATGAAAACCGTCAAAGTCTTATTTGGAATTGTTGTGATTATTGGCATTATAATTGCTGCGCTTTGGCAGTTTTACCTGAAAAATCAAGTGGAGTACGCCCGCATTGCCACTGCATACGGCGCCAAACAGGTATGTTCCTGCCGCTTTATTGGCGAACGCGACATGCAAAGCTGCAAACTGGATTTTACCGATAATATCAGCGCCCTGACCATAACTCAGCGTGAAACCACCATTACCGCCAAAGCCCCGCTGGGCCTGGCAAGCGGACGCGCGCGCTATACGCCAAAACTGGGGTGTTCATTGGTACAATAAAATTATGAGGCGACTTTGGTCTCGGGTTTTTTCTTCTTGTCTGAATAGATCAGCAGCGGTTGTGCGTCACCCTCGACGACTTCGGCGTTTACCACAACCTCCTCTACCCCGTCATGACCAGGTAGATCAAACATGGTGTCGAGCAATATGCCTTCCATAATGGAACGCAAGCCCCGGGCGCCGGTTTTGCGAGCAATGGCCTTGCGTGAAACCGCTTTGAGTGCATCCTCAGAGAAGGTCAACTGAACATCTTCCATTTCAAACAGGCGTTCATACTGTTTGATAAGGGCGTTCTTTGGCTGGGTCAGGATTGTTACCAGCGCCTCTTCATCAAGGTTTTCAAGCGTGGCAATGACCGGCAAACGCCCGATAAATTCCGGGATTAGCCCAAATCGCATTAAATCATCCGGTTCGACCCCTTGCAGGATGTCGCCCACTTCGCGGGTATCTTCTTCTTGCACATCGGCACCAAAGCCGATCGAGGAACCTTTACCGCGCTGGCTGATAACTTTTTCAAGCCCGGAAAAGGCACCGCCAACTATGAAAAGAATATCCGTAGTATCAACTTGCAAAAACTCTTGCTGCGGATGTTTGCGCCCACCCTGCGGCGGAACAGAGGCAACCGTGCCTTCCATAATTTTCAGCAATGCCTGTTGCACACCTTCGCCGGATACATCACGAGTGATGGACGGATTATCAGACTTGCGGCTGATTTTATCGACCTCATCAATATAAACGATACCGCGCTGTGCCTTCTCAACATTGTAATCTGCAGATTGCAGCAGCTTTAGAATAATATTTTCAACATCCTCGCCAACATAACCCGCTTCGGTCAGGGTTGTCGCATCAGCCATGGTAAACGGCACATCCAGAATACGCGCCAGGGTTTGCGCCAACAGAGTTTTACCGCAACCCGTCGGGCCGATCAGCAAAATGTTGGATTTGGCCAGTTCCACTTCGGTGTTTTGCGCGGCATGGTTCAACCGTTTGTAATGGTTATGAACGGCCACCGAAAGCACACGCTTGGCATAGGATTGCCCGATCACATAATCATTCAAAACTTCACAAATCTCACGCGGGGTTGGTACACCGTCGCTGGATTTGGTCAACGTGCTTTTGGCTTCGTCACGGATAATATCCATGCACAGTTCAACGCACTCATCACAGATAAAGACCGTTGGCCCGGCAATCAGTTTACGAACTTCATGCTGACTTTTGCCGCAAAACGAACAATACAGCGTGCTTTTTGAATCACCACTATCTTCGCTGGATTTGCTCACACTATACTCCACCGCTTTGTCAATTCGCCCGGCATTTTATGGCCGATACGAAGATTAATCCATAGAATGATAGGCCAAGGCCAACAACATTCAAACCCTAAATGATAGTATTTAATGCAATCATTCAATATATGCTTAACAAGCGTGACATCGATGATACACCTGAAATGAAGTCATAAAGCCTGGCTGGTTCAGCGCGGCCAAGCTCCAAACCTGCTAAATACTGAAAGGCATTATTTTTTATCGGTTTCACTATCGGCTTCTCGGCGCTCATAGACCTGATCTATTAAACCAAACTCTTTGGCCTCATCGGCTGTCATAAAATGGTCGCGATCCAGTGTTTTTTCAATAGTATCATAATCTTGCCCTGTATGCTTAACGTAAATTTCGTTAAGTTTACGCTTCACTTTAACTATGTCTTCTGCATGGCGAACAATGTCCGATGCCTGCCCCTGATAACCACCAGAAGGCTGGTGAACCATGATGCGTGCATTGGGCGTGGCAAAGCGCATATCCTTTTGACCACCAGACAGAAGCAGTGACCCCATGGAGGCCGCCTGACCGATACAGGCGGTAGAAACCGGTGATTTAATGTATTGCATGGTGTCATAAATCGCCAAACCCGATGTCACCACACCGCCGGGAGAGTTGATATACATGGAAATTTCTTTTTTCGGGTTTTCCGATTCGAGAAACAATAGCTGAGCAGTAATCAGGCTGGCCATGCCGTCTTCAACCGGGCCGGTCAAAAAGATAATCCGCTCTTTGAGAAGCCGGGAAAAAATATCAAAGGCGCGCTCTCCACGACTGGTCTGTTCGACCACCATGGGAACCAAATTCATCATTACGTCTTGTGGGTCTTTCATAGTTTTTTCCTTGCTTGGCGGTTCAATTGCACCTGATTCGTATACCGGTTTGAACACGAATATCAGCACAGAGTTAACGACATGCAAGCATGACCACAGTAAATGTACTATTTGCACACACATATTGGAGGTGACAGACTTCGCCTTGCCCTGTATCCCACGGCACCTTCTTTAGGTGCAGGTTATGAATGATCAGGTTTTAACCGGGGATGCCCCCCTTCCGGGCTGGCGTAGGTCTGCGGCGGCAGCGATTTCCTGCGTTAGTATAGCCGGTATGTCGTTCGGGCTGGGTTTGCCATTGCTGGCCTTTAACCTGGAATTCATGACCGGTTCGGGAACTATCATTGCCCTTAATGCCTTGATGGCGGCTCTTTCAACCGTCATAGCAGCCCCCTTTGCACCGGCCATTCTGGCCCGTGTGCCGACACGCCCTTTTATGATTGTCTGTCTGCTCTATACCGCGTTCAGTTTTGTTGCCTATAAGCTGGTGCCGTCTGTGCCATTCTGGATGTTTATGCGCTTCACCTCAGGTGCTGCTGTTGCCATTCTGTTTGTTGCCAGTGAAACCTGGATCATACAACTGGCTCCCGAGCAGATACGCGGGCGGGTGCTGGGCATTTATTCCATGTCACTGGGCGCAGGGTTTGGCCTTGGTGGCCTGATTGTCGCCGTGTTGGGGGTGCGCAGCTGGGCACCGTTTATGGCGGGCAGTATCATCTGCCTTATGGCTATACTGCCGCTTCTGTTGCCTGGCCCCGGCTTGCACATACCGGAAAAAGCCCGCAGCGGACTTCGTGATTTCACCACCAAGGTCAAAGCCGCGCCGCGCCTGATGCTGGCCGCACTGGCCTTTGGTGCAATCGAGACATCTGCCATGCATTTTTCGCCAATATGGGCCTTTCGCAGCGGATTTGGAGAAACCCAGGCACAGCTTCTTGTGGCCGCCGGGGCGTTGGGCGTAATTCTGTTGCAATTACCCATTAGCTGGCTGGGCGATTATGTTAGTCGCTACCGGTTATTACTGGCCTGTGCGCTTGCCGGGTTGATCGGCCCGGTTTTGATGTTTCTGGCCGGCCAGTCGCTTTCACCGACGATTTATCTGGTATTTTTCCTCTATGTTGGCTTTACCGAAGGTATTTATATCCTGGCTATGGGCATTATCGGTCAAAAATTTAACAAGGCCGAGATGACCGGTGCCAATGCGGCGCTGGTCACCATGTATGGACTAGGCTCGCTCTTCAGTCCCATTCTGGTCGGGCCACTAATGGATTTGATTAACCCGGGCGGCGCACTGCTCGGGCTGTTTTTGATCGGTTTGATTTATCCGCTGGTTGCTCTGCTGCGCTGGGTAACACAGCGTGGTTGACACATGGTACGCGAACAGTATGTTGCGCGGCTTGCGCCGGGGCAGTCTCGGCAAAACAGGGAATCACGGTGATGGCCAAAGCGGCAACCATTAAAATTCGTCTCAACTCAACCGCAGATACCGGCTTCTTCTATGTCACCAGGAAGAATTCACGCACCCAGACTGAAAAACTGGTCTTGCGTAAATACGATCCGGTTATCCGCAAGCATGTTGACTTCAAAGAAGGCAAGATCAAATAAATCTTGTTTGCCGGCCCAAGGATCAGACCTCTTTTACCTACCCCAAAGCCGTGTTGGCATGATTTTTATCATCAGCACTTAGCACGCAATTGCGCCCGGCCTTTTTTGCATTATAGAGCGCCTTGTCGGCACGGATAAGCGCGGCCTCATGGGAATCACCCTGAAACAACTCCGTTACGCCACCACTGATCGTGATTGAAAGAGCGCCCTGCCCGTCCCCCAGTGTAAAAGGCTCTGCCTCAACGGCAATACGCAGACGCTCGGCAGCCTGCATCGCAGCATCAAGATTTGAGCCAGGCATAACCACCACAAATTCCTCGCCGCCATACCGACACGAAACATCAATGGCGCGCATATTGGCTTTCATGCGTTTGGCCAGTTCCTGCAACACTTTATCGCCGGCATCATGCCCCCATTTATCATTAACCGGTTTGAAGAAATCCACATCTGCGATTAAAATCGATGCGGCTTCCACACCGCGGTCCAGGCGGATCAGGGCATCTTCGATCCGGGCCTGCATAAGGCGCCGATTGTGCAAACCGGTCAGTTGATCGGTGACCGACATTTCAAAGCTGTTGTCCAGTGATTGACGCAAGGTGTCCGCATAACGCTTGCAGCGTAATTGTGTGTTGACCCGGGCGCTTAATTCATTGGAATCAACCGGGCGCAACAACACGTCATTAACGCCAATATCAAACGCACGCACAATCTGTTCACGGTTATCGGGATTAACCAGCGCCAGAATGGGTATGGCCCGGCCCTTGTCGCCAGAGCGCATACGGGCACACAATCGCAAACCATCAAACCCGCGCGCCGCAAGATTGATAACCAGTAAATCAATATTTTCCGCATCAAGACGCTCAGAAGCGTCGCGGGGGTCAGTGCTATGGATCAGATGATGATCCTCGCCCAGCTTGCGCGCCAGGCGTTGACCCTGACGCTCGTCATCCTCAAGAATGAGTATATTAGCCTTGGCACTGGCATCGCCAAGGCATGACATGGTGTCGTTAATGGCACCAAGTGCACGCCCGCTGGCTTCGCGTTGGCGTAATTCGTCCATAACCAGCTTTAGCCGCAATAATGACCTGACCCGTGCGAACAGGGCAACATCATCAATGGGCTTGGACAGAAAATCATCTGCACCAGCCTGAAGCCCCTGAACCCTGTCTTCTTGCTGATCCAGTGCCGTAACCATGACCACAGGGATATGACGCGTGCGCGGATCGTTCTTTAACCGGGCGCAAACCTCAAAGCCATCCATTTGCGGCATCATCACATCCAGCAGGATCAGATCCGGCACCGTACGTCGCGCAAGTTCAATGGCATCGGGGCCATTGCTTGCCGAAACAACATCATAGTATTCAGCCTCCAGCTTGGCCTTTAACAAGCGTACATTTGGCTCAATATCGTCGACAACAAGGATACGTCCGCTCATGGCAAGAGACCCTAATTCAGATGTTTTCGGATGGTTTCCAAAAACGTGCTCATGGTGATTGGCTTGGAAATATAGGCCTCGCATCCACCTTCGCGAATACGCTCCTCATCACCTTTCATGGCAAAGGCGGTTATGGCAATAACAGGGATTGAGGCCAGTTCCTCATCAGCTTTCAGCCATTTGGTAACCTCAAGACCTGAAACTTCTGGCAATTGAATATCCATCAGGATCAGATCAGGGCGATGCTCCCGGGCCATATCCAGCGCCTTCAACCCCTCTTGCGTCTGTAAGGTTTCATACCCGTGAGCCTCAAGCAGATCATGAAACAGTTTCATGTTCAGCTCGTTATCTTCAACGATAAGAATTTTTTTTGGCATAGCCTTTAGCATGGCGCTTGCGCCCACCACCCGTTCATCCAACACATTATTATTCTTGAGTTAGAGTTAAACACAATAACCTTAAACAACTCTTGATTTGGTGAAAAAAACATGATTAAGTGAACATATCATGAACATTTCTTATGCCGTTCCCTGTATTTTCCATGCTATCATTTGGTGACTTATGCTCACCTACTGCCACAACGGAACATGCAATGTCTGATGTCTGGTGCCGATCCTGTATGCAAAAATCCGCTACGTCCGGACGCTGCACACACTGTGCGAGCACCTGCTTGATTGACCACCCACAGGCCGCAAAACTGGACATTGCCCATGTCGACTGTGATGCATTTTATGCCTCCATCGAGAAACGCGATGATCCGTCCCTTGCCTCGGTGCCATTGATAATTGGTGGTAATGACCGACGCGGTGTTGTGGCAACGGCTTGCTATCTGGCCCGTGCCTTTGGGATACATTCGGCCATGCCCATGTATCAGGCCAAAAAGCTCTGCCCTGATGCCCGCATTTTGCCGCCCAGCATGTCAAAATACACCCGCGAGGGACAGCGCCTGCGCACCATGATGCGTAACCTGACCCCCCTGGTTGAACCCTTGTCCATTGATGAGGCATTTTTGGATCTTACCGGAACCCGACGTGTGCATGGCGGGCCACCGGTGCAAACCCTGATGAGGTTTCAAAAAGCTGTTGAGGACGAGATCGGCATCACCGTATCCATCGGTCTTTCCTGCAACAAGTTTCTCGCCAAAACTGCGTCTGATCTGGATAAACCACGGGGATTTTCCATTCTGGCCCAGGACGAAGCCATTGCCTTTCTGGCCGATAAGCCGGTGCAGTTTATTTACGGGGTTGGCCCCGCCTTTGCGCGCAAGCTGGCGGCAGCGAGCATAACACGGATCAAACAGGTTCAAAACCTGTCTGTCGATACGATGGCAAAGCGCTTTGGTGAACAGGGGTGGCGGCTGGCACATCTGGCTAATGGTCTGGACACCCGCAAGGTTTCACCAGTTTCAATACGAAAATCAATTTCTTCGGAAACAACATTTTCCAAAAATATTTCAAACCTTGCCGCCCTTGAAAAACAACTCTGGCGGCAATGCGAACGCGCATCATTTCATGCAAAAACCAAAGGTGTTGCGGGCGGCACGGCTACGCTCAAACTCAAGGATTCATACCACCAGATCATTTCACGCCAAAAACCCCTCGATCCACCAACCAACCTCGCCGATGCGCTATTTCGCACCTTGCAACCCAGCCTGGCCAAGGAAGTGGGGGGCCGTTCCTTTCGCCTGATCGGTGCCGGATTTGCCTCTCTGTGCCCCGCTTTTGGCCCGGATTCTGGCCCGGATTCTGGCCCGGATTTGGAAGGCGATGAATGGCGCGATTTACTGGATGCTGAGGCACCGCGCCGCGCCAAGGCAGAGCGGGCCATGGATCGCGCCCGCGCCCGTTTTGGCCAAAATGCCGTGCAAAAAGGCCGTGCCATCGGGCCGGTTAAACCTGATCCACCTGATCCACCTGATCCACCTGATCCCTTTGACATATAACTAATGCTCGGTGGAATAATTATGAAATTAGTGTTTATTATGATTCTTGACAATGACAGCACAAAGAAAACCAAAGCGAGATGAGAATGCCGGACAAAAAGACAAGACGGAACAGTTCATTACGAACGCAGAAACGATTGACCAAATGATTGCGCCGGTAAAGTTGAAAAAAATGCCTGTTGCGCCTCGTTTCAAGGCCGACTTTCGGGTAGCCATAGACAGTATGACTGCAAGGCGCGACACAGCGCGCAACGCAATCATTTCATACTGGTGTTCTAAGGGGGTTGAGAGCAAGTAATGAAAGCCCAGTTCCAATACCTTGTCAGTGCCAAGGTCTGTCAATGAAAATTGTGTCACTTTTTAGCGGGGCAGGTGGCCTCGATCTTGGACTCATTCAAGCAGGCCACGAAATTATATGGGCAAATGACTTCGATTCCGATTGTGTAGATACCTACGAACACAATATAGGGAGGCATATAAGGCTTGGCTCTATTGAAGATATAAAATCCGATGAAATTCCCACAGGCGATGTCGTTGTTGGTGGGTTTCCGTGTCAGGGGTTTTCACAAGCAAACCGCTTACGCTCTGGCGATGATCCTCGAAATAGCCTTTATAGAGAGTTTCTCCGTATTGTCACAGACAACCAACCAAAATGGTTTCTTGCCGAAAATGTACGCGGAATTTTGAGTTTAGACGGTGGTGCGGCAATAAAAAAAATCGAGAGTGACTTTTCAAAGGCAGGGTACCGAGTGCAAAAAAGGCTTTTTAACACAGCAGATTATGGTGTTCCGCAATCTCGACGGCGGGTAATTATTGCGGGTACCAGAAAAGACCTGCCTAGCGCACTTGATTACACCTACCCAGAAGCCACGCATTCAAAACATGGTAGCGGCAGTTTAAAAAAATGGTGCAATATTGGGAACGCACTAAAGCAAATACCAGAACCTGATGGTGAGCATCAGCTAATCAATCATATCTGTTCTCAATACAAAGTGACTAATCGAAACTTTACGGGGCATAGAACAACAGACCCAAAAAAACCTTCACCTACTATTCTAGCGCGGGGCAACGCGAAGGGGGGCGTTTGCGCTATACAACACCCTAAAAATCATCGGCGCATGTCCATTCGAGAGCAAGCAATAATTCAAACATTTCCTAATGCATTTGAGTTTCTTGGGCGAATGAACTCTTGCTACCGACAAGTAGGAAACGCTGTTCCTGTCCTGTTTGGACAATATCTTGGCGAACAACTTGGTGCGACAGAAAAACTAAAGCGAGAAGCCTCATGAAAATTGTATCACTCTTTAGCGGGGCAGGTGGTCTCGATCTTGGACTCGTTCAAGCTGGCCACGAAATTATATGGGCAAACGATATCTATGCAGATGCTGTAGCAACATACAGAAAAAATATCGGAAATCATGTCTATATGCGTGACATAAGTGAAATACCTTCCAGTGAAATACCCTCTTGTGATGTCGTTGTTGGTGGGTTTCCGTGTCAGGGGTTTTCAGTCGCTAATTGGGGCAGAACAATTAAAGATGAGCGCAACAAGCTCTATAAAGAAATGGTTAGAGTGATCGACGATAAAAAACCTCGGTTTTTTATTGCGGAGAATGTCAAAGGACTTATTTCGTTGGGAAAAGGAGAAATCTTAAAACGAATAATTTCTGATTTCTCAAGGGTTGGCTACAAAACGACTTGGCACGTATTAAATTCAGCAGACTATGGTGTGCCCCAAAAGCGAATGCGGTTTGTAATGCTAGGTGTACGCAATGACATTGCGACCTTGCCGTCAATTTTTCCACCAGAGCCTACTCATCACGACCCCACCAAAAAAGGGAATTGTGCTAAGCTAAAACCTTGGCTGTCAGTTGGAAGGGCTTTAGCACATATACCTGAACCAGAGCTTGCCCCTGATATTCCTAATCATCAGTATTCAAAATACAAATTGCGGTTTAATGGTCATATGGGTCACCGCTATATTGACCCCGACAAGCCCGCGCCAACGGTCACAGGCAGAGGTGATGAAAAAGGCGGGGTTGTTGTTTTACACCACCCTAAAAATCATCGTCGAATGTCTGCAAGAGAGCTGGCAACCGTCCAGTCATTTCCTGATAATTTTGTATTTGAAGGCACAAAAACATCCGCATATCGACAAATTGCAAATGCCGTCCCCCCAGCACTTGGATATGCTATTGGTGTCATGCTTTCAAAAAATGCCAACCAAATTTTGCATTTTGATCGTGAAGCAATATGAATGACATAAGAACTCCCATTAAACCGTTTCCTACTTTTAAGTGGAGGTGGCTTAGTGTTGCGCCTAGTGAAGGCCTTCTCAAAGCTCCTGTTTTTCTAGGTGTTTTACGTGCCCTTCAACAACACGAAGGGGAAAGGTACAGCTCTATCGGCTTACACCACAAATTACAGCGCGTTAAAACAGATACTGGAACAGAAATTGACCTTGCACGCACCCCAGAGCGCAATCTATTCAGAAATTCCGGGCAATATTGGCGGGGAACGGGCTTAGTGGTACTCAAAACACGAGAAATTCAACTTACAGGCCTAGGCAGAAATATCGCATCAGGAAATATTACGAACGATGAATTCACCGCTTTAATGGTTAGAAATACTGTGCTTCCAAATCCATTAACCTATAGCCCTGCTGAAATCAAAAAATGGAGTGACGCCAATTTACGCATCAAACCGTTAGAGTTGATTTTAGCTGTAATGGACAAGTTGGGGCGTGAATATGGTGTTTCTCAATCATTCATAAGCCCCAACGAACTCATTAAGGTGCTGATCCCATTATCTGGAGAGAATACACCCGTTGCGATCTGCGCCAAAGCAATCCACGCTTTTAGAAATGGGCTACTTGATATTTCTGCTTGGCCAAATTGTGTTCCAGCAGCAAATGATAAAAGGCTTGCGAGAGAGTTTTTATTATTTCTCGAAAATTTTGATATTTGCCAAACAACTGAATCGGCAGATAATTATGAGCAAAGATTTTATATCGACCAAGTTTTGAGTGAAGAAATACACCCAGACCTACAACGAACATTCTTAGAAAATACTGAATTAGCAGAAGAAGAAGTCAATAACTCTAGATATTCAGAAATACCTATTATCATCGAAAGAAAACGTGTGGCCACAAGTGTTATTCGCCGAACTAGCCAGTCTCGCTTTAGAAGGGAGGTCTTTGCAGCAGGCGGAAATCGTTGCGTGTTAACTCAAGAGCAAACGCCAGATGTTTTGGAGGCCGCGCATATCATACCTGTTGACCATGGTGGCTCCGACCTCGTTGGGAATGGCTTTTGTATGCGTGTAGATATACATCGCTTGTTTGATGGTGGAAAGATAAGAATTAAGGCTGATGGAACCGTGCAACTTAATGAACAAATTGAAAATACTATTAGTTATGCAGATTTACCAAGAATGGTTCCCCTCCCTCAATCTACTGGGTTAGAAAATGTTGAATGGCGTTCTCGTTATCTATAAACATAGGTGCAAAACCCACCCACTTTGCACCAATTATATAATACAACAATTTCAAGCACCTACACTTGCAAAACCATATTACAAAACTCCGGAAAGCAAGTCGGATAGGCTTGCCTCTTGATAGCTAATTATAGGCAAGCGCCTGCACAAATAATCAAGATAAAGACTTATCCAGCGCCCGGTGTAGTAAGCCTTCACTGGATTCGCGAACGCGCAACTCCACCACCCTGATTTCCAGTTCAAGCTGGAACGGGCGATCTTCATTGCCACTTTCAAACGCTGTGCAATCTATCACGCCCTCAATACGGCTGGCGGCGATTTTCGCGTCTGCCTCTGTCGTTCCGGGCATGACAATCGCAAAGGCACCCGAGCCAAGACGCGAGGCCATATCTTCGGCACGAACCAGATGGCGCAACATGCCGCCAAGCTGTCGCCGCGCAGACTGGCGGTATACTTTTTCTATGTCCGGTGGTGAAACCGCACGTATCACAGCTAGAGAAAGCGGTCGGTTAATCTCGCGGGCGCGGCGCGTCATTCGTCCAAGATGATGAGCGAAAAATGCAGGATTAAAAAGCCCGGTTTCTTTTTCCAGCACACTGTTTGTGCGCACCCCGTCAAACAATGCCTTGGTGCTTTCATGACGTTGGCGCTCCCGGGCCAGTCCCAATACTCTTTGGCGCGAGTCGCTCTCGTCAACACTGGCATCCAACAGGTCGCTGGCACCACGGGCAAAGGCTTCATCCACATCCGTAAATGATCGCGAATCAACCAATAATATCGCCGGGACATGAAACAGACGCGTATTGCGGCGCATGGCCGCCACAATGGTAAAGGCCGGCTCGTTCTCTATCAGTGCATTAAGAACGATGGCGTCAAAATTGCTGTTATGCAAATAATCAAAGGCGGTGAAGGAGGTCATGGCCGCTGTTACCTCAGCCCCGGCCTGTTCCAGTGCGTTTTTCAAGGCGATAAATTGCGGTGCTGCCGTACCAACAAAAAGTATGGATAAATGTTCTGGCGGCGCAGAAGCGGAGAATAAATCAGGCATATCTTCGCCCAATGCCGCCATGGTTTTTCGGCGTTGCACCGCTTCTTCTTCCATCAGGGCTACGCGCAAGGCGGACTGCAAGCGCGCTTCGAGTTGCGCGGGATGCACGGGTGGGCGCAATAGGCTGGCGAACAAATCTTCACCGGTCTCATGCTCGCCTTGTTCGGCCACAGCCAATATTGGCAAAGGCCGTATGCCCGCTTCAGTTTTTAGACGCCTTGCCAGCGCAACCGTTTCCCCGAAAGGTCGATCCAGCGCATCAATCATCACGCCTTCCACGGTAAAATCCGCAGCGGCAATGACAGCTTCATCATCTGTTTTGGCATAAACCGTGTGCAGCCCCGCGCCGTCCAGCCGCGCCGCCGTTTCGGATACAATTCCGTCCCCACTGGAGACAATAAGAATTCGTGCGGTAAAATCCATTGACTGCGTTACAATTCCCTCGATTCGCCGAATGACCATACCGGCATAAACGGGCAAGAAGAAAGGGCAAGGGCATGGGAAATCACACAAAGCCATCTGGCCCCCTAAAAGGCCTCAAAATTCTGGAGTTTGCCGGCCTTGGCCCTGTGCCCTTTTGCGCCATGCTATTGGGGGATCTGGGTGCAGACGTTGTCCGTATAGATCGCCCCGGCACACCCGATGCTGGGCCGAGCGACATTACCTCACGAGGGCGGCGCTCTATTATCCTTGACCTGAAATCTGCGCACGATCAAAAAACCGCACACGCACTGGTCGGCAAAGCCGATGCGCTACTGGAAGGGTTTCGTCCCGGCGTGATGGAAAAACTGGGCCTTGGCCCAGAAATACTGCTGGCAATCAATCCACGGCTTGTTTTTGGGCGCATGACGGGTTGGGGGCAGGACGGGCCACTGGCACAGGCGGCCGGGCATGATTTGAATTATATTGCCATTACCGGCGCACTCGGTGCCATGGGCGAGGCAGATCGCCCCCCTGCCCCGCCGCTTAATCTGGTGGGCGATTATGGTGGCGGTGCGCTGTATCTGGCGTTTGGTATTATGGCGGCATTGCATCACGTGCAAAAAACCGGTCAGGGACAGGTTGTGGACTGCGCCATTGTTGACGGGGTGATGAGCATGATGGCCCCCATTCACTGGTTACGGCAAACCGGCATGTGGAATGAGAAAGTGCGCCAGGCCAACCTTCTGGATGGCGGTGCATTTTTTTACGCCAGCTATACCTGCGCCGATGGTAAATTTTTCACAATCGGTGCGATTGAGCCGCAATTTTATGCGATTTTGCGAGAAAAACTGGGCCTTGATGGCAAAGAATGGAATACCCCTTTTGATGCGGCGAACTGGCCTGATTTACGCAAAAAACTGGCGGCGATATTTATCGGGCACCCCCGCGCCCACTGGCAGGAACTGCTGGAGGGCAGTGATGCGTGTGCTGCCGGAATTATGGATATGGTCGAGGCCGCAGAACACCCCCATAACAAGGCGCGAAAAAATCTGTTAGAGGTGGGCGGCATAGTGCAGCCCGCACCCGCGCCGCGCTTTTCCAAAACCCCCGGCGCCATTACCGGGCCGCCACCAAAACCCGGCGCGGATATGGACGCTGTATTAAAAGACTGGAACGTTTAGGTTTCACCTGCTGCGAGCGTACTGGCCTTGATTTGCGCAAAGACCTGGTCACCGGGAGATAGTCTTAGCATCCGGGCAGATTTCTCTGTAATGCGCGCCAACAAAGACATGCCCCCCAGAATAAGTGTGACATTCACCAGCCCCGCAGACAGTGCATTTTGCCCATCTACATGCTCGATATGTTTGATGGTGACGGGCAGGATATTCAGAACACTGCTATCATCATAACGTGTGCGGCTAAGGCTAATATCACCGGCACGAATACGAAGACGCACAGTGCGGCCCTTGGGAATGGCCATTCCCGGCGTAAATATTTTTGCTTCGCCCAGCCTCAAAACATTTAACCGGTCACTGGTTTCGTACCCTGCGGCACTGGCCTTTAACACCACACAAGCATCATCACGATGACGATAGGGTAAACGCTCGTCCAGCAGGCACGTATTGAGAGCGCCCTGGGCAACCACTTTGCCATTGTCCAGATAGATCATGAAATCCGCAAGGCGGGACAGGGTATCAAGGTCATGACTGACGAACAAAACTGACAAACCCTGCCTTGCACAAAACTTAAGCAAAATGCCAAGCAAGTCATGGCGCGCCTCTGCATCCAGAGCACCAAACGGCTCGTCCAGTGCCAAAAGGCATGGGTTGGAAAGCAGCGCCCGGGCCAGAATAAGGCGTTGTTTTTGCCCCCCCGAAAGCGCACCGGCATTTTGTTCTAGGCGTTCGTTAAGTGAAAATTGTTCGACAATGACGGCCAATTCAGCGCCGCCTGGTCTAGCGTGCCGCATGGCAAACAGCAGGTTTTCACGCACGCTTAAATGCGTAAACACGTCATCATGCTGACTGACCCAGGCCATACGCCTTTTGTGCGCAGGAATGAACGCATTGGCGCTTTGCAAAGTTTCAACCTTAAACTCAACATGTCCCTGGGCGCGCTCCAACCCCACCAACGCGCGCAACAGGCTGCTCTTGCCCGCCCCTGATGGCCCGGCAATGACCGTCATATCTGTGTCTGGCCACTCAGCTTTGGCAGCAAGCGTAAACCCGCCCTTGCACAAGCTCACGTCCACTTTCATGAAACACCCCCCCGCTCGTTAAGCCAGGATAGCACCAGAAGAATCGCAAATGAAAACCCTAACAAGCCAAAGGAAAGCCAATGCGCCGTGGCAAAATCCAATCGCTCAACAGCATCAAAAATTGCCACCGAAAGCACCCGGGTTTTACCCGCGATATTGCCACCAACCATCAGAACCACACCAAATTCACCCAATGTGTGGGCAAAGCCCAGTATTGCTGCGCTGAAAATACCGCGCTGGGCCAGAGGGATTGCCAGCCTTGTAAAACGTTGCCACGGCCCGGCCCCAAGACTGGCGGCGCTATCCAGAAGACTGGGTGAAATAGCTTCAAAGGCACTTTGCACGGGACGCAACACAAAGGGGAGCGAGAAAATAACCGAGCCAACCACCAGCCCCCAAAATGAAAACACCAGACGCAAGGGCGCAAACGGCCCTTCCGGGCCAAGTAACAGCAACAGATAAAACCCAAGCACTGTTGGCGGCAATACCAATGGCAAGGTCAAAAATGCCTCAACAAAGGGGCGCCATTTCCCCCGGGTGCGCGTCAATATCCAGCCAAGCGGCACGCATAGCACCAGCAAGATCACTGTTGTCACACTGGCAAGGCGCAAACTCAGTAAAACCGGCTCTAGCCATGATGCCGTCATGGCACTGCCCCAAAACCAGCATCCACCATCATGGCTTTGCTTCGTGGGGTGTTCAAAAACGCCAACAGGCAATCGGTCGTTCTGGATTGACGCAAAACCGCAACATCTTGCTGGATGGGACTATACCAATCCGTGGTCACAAGAAAAAACTCATCTTCACTAACCCCTGCTAAACGCAGCAGCGATAAGGGAACCAGCCCAGCCTTAGCTGCTCCCGTGGCAACAAACTGAAAAACCTGTGCCGCACTTCTGCCCCACACGGTGTCTCCCGGCAGACCATGTTCCTGCCTTAACTGATCCAGGCTTTGCATGGCGGCCTGACCAAAAGGAGCCAAGACCGGGTCGGCAATGGCCAGGGGGCGTGGATCGTCCGGGTCAGGGTTTTTAAACGAAGGTTGCCAATAGACCAAATGCCCAAAGGCGTAAGTTTGGCGAAAGGCTGCATTGCCTTTTTTTTCTAATTGTGCCGGACGCACGGCATCGGCAGAAAAGAAAATATCAAACGGCGCTCCGTTCAGTATCTGTGTTGCCAGCATCCCGCTTGAACCCGAGCTGATTTGTATTTTGATCTGGCAATGGCTTTGAATATCTTCGGTAATGACGCCCAGGAACGGCGCAAAACTACTGGCCGTCGCTATGTGTAAAGCTGGTATGACATTAGGTTTTACACTGACATAGGCAAAGATCAGCGTCGCCAAAACAAGAACAATGACAGTCAGTGTTTTCATTTCAATTTTTTGTTGGCAAAGTCTTTGACGTTCACTTCAATGATGAAATGTCCCTGATCGAATACGCCTTCTATGCCCTGTTTCATAGGCGTATTAGCCAGTTTTTGGGCATCACCTTTAGAGATATAAAAGACAAAGTTTGGCCCCGCCGGATCAAACGAGAACTGCGGTGCTGGCAAACCTTCTATTGTGCCAATAGCCAGGACATAACTGGCCCCGCCGCCGGGCAGCGCGATGGTGTCATTTATGGCCCCGTCTTTGACGAGGTTTTGCGCTTCCTCGCGGGTAATACGGCACCGCACAGCACCCGTTTCAAGCTTTAGCTTCACTGCTTTTCTCCCAGATTTTCAAATCCGCCGGTGTGTTGAGGTTGGTTAGCTCATCCGAACTGATCTCACTGATTGCCAGTGTGCGCACATCAAGTTCGCGTACAAAATTGCGGATGGATAAATCAGCATCCGGTGTTTGCAATATCGTCTCAAGGCGCGCCTTTACCTTGTCATTCAACGCCAGCTTCAAAGGCAGAGATTGATTTTTATAAAACACTGCTTCGCCAGATGTTACAGTCAGTCGTTTCAAGCTATTCGCCCGCAAATCCGGCATATCCACCGGCACGATGAGCAACGCACTGGCTTGCCCAATATGGTCGAACGCTGCGTGTATTCCTGCCAACGGCCCCTTGCCCGGGTAAATATCTTTAATGCCGCCCGGGCCACTTAACATAACCGGATCGCACCCCGCAGCACGCAATATCCCCGTCATGGTGTCGACCAGGGTTTTTCCCCTGACCATCAGCCCGGCCTTGTCGCTGCCCATGCGCCGTGAAGCCCCGCCCGCCAGCAGCAGTCCAGCCAGATCACCCATGATGGGCCTGACCATGGGATTGATCGCCATGTTGGCAAAGCGCATGACCCTGTACCCATTCACTGTCGCCATCGGTATAATGTTCCTGCTTCCACACAGGCGAACGGTTCTTGATTTCCTCAATGACATAGCGGCAAGCCTTGAAAGCCTCATCCCGGTGCGGCGATCCGGCAGCGATAACAATGCTCAACCCACCCACGTCCAGACGGCCTTTGCCGTGCACCACAAACAAGCGTAAGCATTCCCCCCACTTGTCTTGCGCTTCGGCACAAATTTCACCAAAACTCTGTTCAGCCAGGGGCGCAAACACGTCATAGCTGACGCCTTCAACATCACGGCCCTGATTGCGGTTGCGCACCGCACCTAAAAATAATGCCCCGGCACCATGGCCCGGTGCCTCAACGAAATTCAAGGCCTCCTGCGCATCCAGTTTTCCTTGTGTTACATCGCGTACTTCTACATGAATATTCATTGTTAACCTCCTGATACTGGTGGTAATATTGCAAATATTGAATCTACTTGTAACACTGAATTTTCACTCAAAACCGTACGTTCATCGGCAAAACGACTTACGCCTATGAGGTCATGAAAGTCCTCTGGCAGCGCAGATATAAAGGCCGTGCGAAGATCATCAACGCAGGCTTTATCTGGTAGATCAAAACTCATTTCTGTCCCCAATGGACGAAACGCACCAAACAATTGCACAGTAATTTTTTTCATCACCAACACCCCTCGAACGGGACAAACTGTACTGCCTCGCCAGCACATAAAGTTTCTTTTTCAGTCGGCAAAACAGCCCAGCCATTGGCCTGTAAAAGCGGCGCAATACGGAAGGATTGCTGCCCGCCAAGAATTTCGACATCAGGGCCAGTTCTGTGCGCCTTGGCGAACATGGTCAGGCTTTTTTTCTTTTGAAAATTGCTGGTTAATTGCGCGCTATGCACCGGCAAAGGTGATTTGCCGGTTAACTGATCCAGCAATTTTTGTACAAAAAATGCCAATCCCACCGCCGCAGAAACCGGATTACCAGGAAGGCCAAAAAAATACGCGTCATTTGGCAATCTTGCAAACAATATGGGTTTGCCGGGCCGGATGGTCACTTTATGAAATACTGTTCTCGCGCCAAGTTGCGCCAGGGCTTCGGGGACAAAATCCCGTCGCCCCATGCTGACCGCGCCGGTGGAGATAATGATTTGCGCGTCCCCGGCCGCCTCTAAAGCTGCAAGAAAGCCCGGTGTGTCATCAGGCGAGCAATCGACCACCTGTGCCTTAAACCCGGCGCGCATCAAGGCGGCCTGTAAATACGGCGTGTTGCTATCATAAATCTGGCCCGGTTTCAGGGGGGCAGACAGATCGCGCACCACCTCTTGCCCGGTGCCAATAAGGGCTATGGTTGGCCTTTTGGCCGTTTTAACACTGTCCAGACCCAGCGATGTCAAAATGGCGATCACTTCTGGTGTGACCACTTTACCGGCCCGCAAGAGCACCTGCCCCGTCTTCACATCCTCACCAGCCCGGCGAATATGTTTGCCCCGATCAACCGGCTCTTTGATCGTGATGTTAAGCGGTGCACCGGCTTTATCGCGCTCCACCTCCACATTCTCCACCGGCACCACGCAATCGCACCAGGACGGCATCGGCGCGCCGGTCATGATCTCAACAGCACCGGTTTGTGCTGCCCCCCCCGGCACATCCCCGGCGGCAACGCTGCCCACAACCGGCAAACTTACCGGCGCAGCAAGGCTGTCTGCGGCGCGCAAGGCAAAACCGTCCATGGCGGTATTATCAAACAATGGCAAGGAACGCCCGGCGGTAATATCCTGCGCCAGGATACGTCCAAGGACATTGGCGGTCGTAATGTTTTCGCATTGAACCGGCCCGGCCTCTTTGGCGATAAGCGCCAGGGCGTTTTCATAGGTTATCATTTGTGATGCCCTTTGCCGCCCTTCGCAAGGCGCACAGCATGGCGAAGAAACGGTTTTAGTACATCCATGCTTTCATCAATGGCATTGGGCGAGCCAGGCAGTGCAATGATGAGCGTTTTGGCTCGCACCCCGGCGATAGAACGCGAAAGCCATGCGGTGGGTAGATGCCTGGCCCCGGCGGCGCGCAAAGCCTCGCCAATGCCGGGTGCAGTTTTTACGCAAATGCGGGCAAGGACTTCGGGGGCAACATCACGGGGCGTCAACCCTGTGCCGCCTGTGGTGATGATGAGATCATAATCGCCACTATCGGCCAGGGCGCTTAATTGCACCGCGATTTCATTCTCATCATCTGGTAAAATTATGGCGCAGGGAACGTTGGCGCCAAGAAATTCCAGTGCCCTTTTCAGCTTTGGCCCGGATTTATCTTCATACTCACCCGATGAAGCCCGGTCAGACAGCGTCACCACCGCCGCCGCAATGCCTTCCAGTGGGCGTTCGTTAACGGCTGGCATGATACCAGTAACCCGTTCTGGTACCCCTTTTGGGCAAACCCAGCGACCCTTTTTACCACCTTCCTTGATGAGAAGGCGCACATCGGTAATGGTCAATGCTGGCTCCACCGGCTTGGTCAGGTCATATAATGTCAATAGCGCGCCATTAACTCCGGCCAGTGCCTCCATCTCCACCCCGGTTTTGGCGTAAGCCGCAGCAATACAATACACGGCAACGCAGGCTGTCTGTGGTTCGAGGTCAATATAAACCGCTACATGATCCAGCGGCAAAGGATGACATAGCGGGATAATATCGGCGGTGGATTTGGCACCGGTTATTCCGGCAATTTCAGCAATTTTCAGCACATCTCCCTTGGGCAGGGTGCCGTTTTTGATATGGGTAAAGGCCTGTTCGCCAACATAAATACGTCCCATGGCCAGAGCGCGACGGTAACTGGGACTTTTGCCCCCTACATCGGCCATATGAAAGGCAGAGGGAAGCGGGTTAGTCATGCGCCCGTCCACTCATTCTTGTCATTGTCGGACTTGTTCCGGCAATCCAGATATACGTTGTAGTTCTCGCTGGATTACCCGAATAAACCGGGTAATGACAGTTTTGAGAAATCAAAGGAAACCCTTTCATTATCAACATAAAGTCAGCCCCCAATGTCGGCAAAGCGGTGATTACCGCCGGTGATACCATCATCCAGAAAATGACTGACCGCCTTGGATTGCAAAGACCGGCCAAGAAAGGTTTTTAGCTCATCCAATTGCTCATCAGCCTGCAAAAGCGGGCGTAAATTCATGCCAAACTCTGTAAACAGGCACAAATGCAGTTTACCCAGTGCCGACACGCGCAGACGGTTACAGGATTTGCAAAAGTCCTTTGAATACGGCGCGATAAGACCAATGGATCCGGCATAATCGCCATGAACATAATCCACCGCTGGCCCGGCACCTGGCTCCCTGGTTTTACGCACCCAGCCCTCGCGCTCCAGTGCTTCGGACACCACAGTAGCCGGAACGTGATAGCGATTGAAATACGCAGCATTATCGCCGGTACGCATTAGCTCAATAAACCGCATACCAACCGGGCGATTTTTCACATAGTCAAGAAAACTGCCCAGATCATTATCGTTGATACCTTTGAGCAAAACCGCATTGACCTTCACCGCTTCATAATTTGCCTCCAAACACGCATCTATGCCCGCTTTTACTTCATCCAGGCGGTCATGGCCGGTAACTTTGTGAAAAATATTCGGTTTGAAACTGTCAACCGAAACATTGATCGCCTGCAAACCCGCTTTGTGCCAGCTTTGCGCGTTTTCTTTCAGGCGATACCCATTGGTGGTGGTGGCCAGACGACGCACCCCCGCAATTGCCGCCAGCGTTTCAATAACCTGCGTAAAATCTCGTCGCACGCTCGGTTCGCCGCCAGTAATGCGAATTTTCCAGGTGCCAAGCTCGGCAAAGGCACGGGCCAGACGGGCAATTTCATCCAGGCGCATAAATCCCGGGCCAGGTTTCTTGCGATAGCCATCGGGAAGACAATAGCTGCACGAAAAATTGCAGACCTCGGTAATCGAGAGGCGTAAATACTCAAAGGAACGGCCATGGGCGTCCTGTAACATCGCGTCATCCTTTCCAAGCACGGGAGATCAAAGTGTTTCCACTTCAACCCGGCGGCGAAACATTCGCCACGGCCAACACCCCCTGTCCTGCCGGATTTAGGAGCAATGGCTTCGGATACGATATCAGTAATCTAGCAACGAAACCCCGATGTCGCAATTGATCTGTGTCAAATTATCAAAAAACAGCACTGTACTGAGCGAGATAACTGCCCCACCATTACTCCGGCACTGGCCGAAAATCATAATTTGTGACCACATCATCAAACTTGATCTTGCGAATAATGGCGATGCCAGCAACCTTGTTTCGTTCCAGCACCTTGACCATCGGCCCATCATACCATGCCGGTGCATATTCCTGATAAATATCGAATTGCTTGATCTTGGCAATGGGAATGGGGCGAAAAGGTCTCTGGGCTACATAATGCAGCCAATGGATCATGCCATCTTCCTTGCCAATGGCGACCTCACCGATCATGTATTTGGCAATATCTGCGCCCTTGCCTTCACCACTGACGTAATATTCGTCTGCAATTTCAAACCCGTAAACCAGTTCAGCATCATCTTCGCGCAAAAGGGAGACACCATTGCTAAACCGCTCACGCAAGGGGGGCAGAAGCAGCTTTCCATCTGCGCCGTCTTTCTTTTTTGCATGTTTGCGGGCCTGTTTACGATAACCGGAAGAATCATCGTCTGCATCGGGAAAAATGATCCCCCATTGCTGCCCTTCCGGGCCGGCAGGGTTATAGGATTTTTCAAGAAATTTTTCGCCAAAGCGAATAATTGTGCGTTGGAAATAAAACCGCACGGCACCCGCTTTGGTATTGCGGGCCTCTGCATCGACGAGGGCAGCCTCCAAGGGGGCAGGCAAAGCAGGTAAAGCCCGCACCGGTGTCGCGATAACTGTAAGTACGGCAATCAAAAAGATAAAGCTAAAGGCACCGTATTTGACCATGAAAACTTCACTCCGCACATTTGATCCCGTTCCCATATAGCGTTTGCCACGATAAGGGAACCGGAGATTACCTTCTGATTTAGAGTGTCAAAAAAAGGCAAAATCAGGACATAAAATTGTAAAAACAAGGCAATACAGTGATATTCGTGTACAAACGCGTAAACAGGATCAAAATGACCACCAAAGGGTGGCGTTTTTCTGCAAGGTCTCTAAACTTGTCTTTTGGGGAAAGTGCGGGAAATTCAAAATATGACTAAGAAAAAATCCGGCGGTATTTCCTATACACGCCCGGCGGAAGGTTATTTTGAAAAACGCAAACTGAAACGTTATGCAGGGGTCTGGTCATTGTGGGCGCTGGGCGTCGGCGCGGTCATTTCCGGGCATTTTTCCGGCTGGAATATAGGGCTTTCCGTTGGTGGCTGGGGTGGCATGTTCATCGCCACCATCATTATCATGACCATGTATCTGGGGCTGACGTTTTCAATTGCTGAAATGTCGCCGGCATTACCCCATACCGGCGGTGCCTATTCCTTTGCCCGCACGGCCATGGGGCCATGGGGCGGGTTTGTTACCGGGCTTGCCGAAAACGTAGAATTTATCCTCACCCCGGCGGTGATTGTATTTTTTATCTCGTCTTATTTATCCAGCATTTTTGAAACGCCGGTGGGCATTTTGCCGCTCTACTGGTTTTTGGGATATGCGCTGTTTGTCACCTTGAACATCGTCGGTGTGGCGCTGTCATTTCGGGTCACCCTGATGGTCACTCTTGCAGCACTAATTTGCCTTCTGGCGTTCTGGGTATCGGCCTTGCCAAATGTGGACTTTGCCACATGGGCGCTGGACATCGGGGCGAATGGCGAAAAACTGGAGAATGGCAATGGGCCATTTTTACCGTTTGGCATTGCCGGTGTTTTTGCGGCACTGCCGTTCGCGGTTTGGCTGTTTTTGGCCATCGAGCAATTGCCTCTGGCGGCAGAAGAATCGGTGGATCCAAAACGCGACATGCCGCGCGGTATTATCGCCGGTATGGTGACATTGATAATTTCCGCCTTTGCTATTTTGTTTTTGAACGCCAGTGTTGTGGGTGTTGGCTCGCATGCGCTGGGTCAATCGGGCGAGCCGTTGCTGGACGGGTTTCGTGCCATTTATGGTAGTGGCATTGCCAAACTACTGGCCCTGGTGGCGGTAGTCGGGCTGGTTGCCTCGTTTCACACCATCATATTTGCCAGTGGACGGCAGATTTATTCGCTTTCGCGGGCCGGGTATTTCCCACAACCACTATCTGTCACCCACGGTGCGCGAAAGACTCCTCATGTGGCGATGATATTCGGGGCCGGTGTGGGTCTTGCCGTTATGCTGTTAGTCTGGCTGTTAGCCGGGGCGACAAAGGGCGAAGGCATCATTGGCGGAGTGTTGTTGAACATGGCCGTTTTTGGCGCGATGTTCTCTTATGTGTTGCAAGCCATTTCGTTTCTTTTGTTGCGCAAGAACATGCCCAATATCGAACGCCCGTTCAAAAGCCCGCTTGGTTCATGGGGCGCAATGGCCACCATTATCATTGCGGCCCTGACCCTGATTGCCCAATTGCTTGACCCCACCTATCGCATCGGTGTCTTTGCCGTAGCCCTGTGGTTCGGCTTGGGCATTATCTATTTTGCCGTCCATGGCAGATACCATCTGGTGCTATCGCCCGAAGAACAATTCGCCATCGATCACAAGAGGGGTTAGGGGGTGATGTTCCAACCAGCCATAACTATACCCCCGGAGCGTCTCCGGTTGGATAAGTTTGGAAAATTTCTGACAAAACAAATTTCCAGCATGGCGTCATTGCGGCGCAGGCCGCAATCCATCTTGATGCACCAAAATGGGTTCCGGCCTGCGCCGGAATGACCAGGGGAGGTGATAACCACCATCTGATCCTCATTGGCCACCCAAGGGTCATCAAGGGACATTATCCCCAACCTCCAAACCCCTCATATGTCCCTCATTCGCCCCTTAGGCTGCACATAAATCTCATAAAACGTCCCTCAAATGCCCCTTATTGTCCCTTGGTGATCTTGTCCCTTGGTGCACTTATCCACGGGGTAAGCGGGCGGGGTATAATATGTGTGTGCAGGGATTGTGAGTTGCTCCAGCACGGCTCTTTGACATGGTAAACACTATAAATGTAAAGCCCCTGGCACAGGCACGCAGGAAAATGCTTGTGTGATTTTACCATACCGCCTAGCTTTTGTCGGGCAGTGCGCGGGCGCTATCCCCGCAGTTTTATCGGCATGGCTCTCTCGTAAGGCAAAATGCCAAAATTTAAGGAAAAAACATGACCGGTATGCTTGATCTTGAAACGTTGAAAAAGGCCGTCAAATCCGGGGCAATTGATACGGTTCTGGTGTGTTTTCCTGATATGCAAGGGCGTTTGATGGGCAAACGCTTTTCGGCGCAATTTTTTGTGGATGGCGGTTATGAGGAAACTCACGCCTGTGATTATCTTCTGGCCGATGATATGGAAATGGAACTGGTGCCGGGTTATGCGGCCACCAGCTGGGACAAGGGTTATGGCGATTTTGCGCTAAAGCCTGATCTTACTACCATGCGCCTTACCCCGTGGCTGGACGGCACAGCATTGGTGCTGTGTGATGTGTTCGATCACCACACGGCTACGCCTGTTCCCTTTAGCCCCCGGGCCATGTTGAAAAGTCAAATAGAGCGCCTTGGCACCATGAACATGACCGCAATGATGGCCTCCGAGCTGGAATTTTATCTGTTTAATGAAACCTACGCTTCGGCCAATGCCAAAAACTATTCCGATCTGCAAACCTCTGGCAGCTATATTGAGGACTATCATATTTTCCAGACCAGCAAGGAAGAACCCCTGCTGCGCGCCATGCGTAATGGTCTGGAGGGGGCAGGAATTCCGGTGGAAAATTCCAAAGGCGAATGGGGGCCGGGCCAGCAGGAAATGAATGTGCGTTATTGCGATGCGCTGACCATGGCAGATCGTCATGTGATTATGAAAAACGCCATGAAGGAAATCGCCCACCAGCACGAACGTGCGATCACGTTTATGCCAAAATGGCGCAATGATCTGGCCGGTAATTCCTGCCATATCCACATGTCGCTGTGGGACAGGTCAGCGGTCAAACCACTTTTCTTTGATAATAGCGCAGACTATGGCATGTCAGATCTGATGCGCCACTTTATGGCCGGGCTATTAGCCCATGCCAGTGAAGTCACCTATTTTCTGGCACCCATGATTAACTCATATAAACGCTTCTCTGCCGGTACGTTTGCACCAACCCGGGCCATATGGTCACGAGATAACCGCACCGCCGGGTTTCGGCTCTGCGGCGAGCAATCAAAGGCCGTGCGCTGTGAATGTCGCATTGGCGGCGGTGATCTGAACCCTTATCTGGCCATGGCGGCGCTATTGGCGGCGGGCATTGCCGGGATAGAGAAAAAACTGGAACTGGAGCCGGGCTTTGTCGGCGATGCCTATACGGGCGAGAATTTACGCGCGGTGCCAGGCACACTTCGCGAGGCAACCAAGGCACTGGATGGCTCTGCAATGTTGCGCAAAGCGTTCGGTGATGAGGTCATAGACCATTACGTCCACGGGGCAAAATGGGAGCAAAGCGAAAGCGACCGCATGGTTACCGATTGGGACTTGAAACGCGGGTTTGAACGCTCATGAATTTACACGCGAACTGGAGTTACCCCACCAACATGATCTTTGGTGCCGGGCGTGTGGTTGAGCTACCAGACATTGTGCGCCAGGCGGGCATAAAACGGCCTTTGCTGGTCACTGATCCGGGTTTGGCAGAATTTTCCATGGTCAAGGATGCTTTGGACAATTGCAAACAGGCGGGGCTGGATGTTGCGCTCTTTTCTGATCTTAAACCCAATCCCACCGGCACCAATGTTGTGGATGGTGCCAAGGTTTTTTGCGAAGGCGGGCATGACGGCGTGATTGCCTTTGGCGGTGGCAGCGCGCTTGATTGCGGCAAGGCCATCGCCTTTATTGCGGGCCAGTCACGTGTCCTGTGGGATTATGAAGATGTTGATGATGGGTGGCAACGTGCCGATGCGGATGTGATCGCGCCAGTGATTGCTGTGCCAACCACAGCGGGGACCGGGTCCGAGGTCGGGCGCGCCGCCGTGATCGTGAAAGAGGAAACCTGCGAGAAGAAAATCATCTTTCATCCCAAAATGATGCCGGTCACGGTAATTTCTGATCCGGAACTAACCGTGGGTTTGCCGCCTGTGCTCACCGCCGGGGCCGGGCTGGATGCGTTTGTTCATTGTCTTGAAGCCTATTGCGCACCGACGTTTCACCCTTTGAGCGAAGGCATTGCGCTGGAGGGGATGCGGCTGGTCAAAAATGCCCTGCCCAATGCGGTAAAAAACGGTAATGATCTGGAGGCACGCGCCCATATGCTTGTTGCCGCCAGCATGGGGGCCATAGCATTTCAAAAAGGACTGGGAGCCATTCATTCGCTTTCCCATCCCATAGGTGCAATTTTTGATACTCATCACGGGATGACCAATGCGGTTGTCATGCCCTATGTGCTTGTTTTTAATCGTTCGGCAATTGAAGACAAAATGCAGCGCCTGACAGCGTTTCTTGGCATTGAAAATGGCTTTGACGGGTTTATGCAATGGGTGCTTGAAATTCGCCGCGAAGTAGGCGTGCCACATAGTTTGAAAGCATTTGGTATTGATGACAGTCACGTCGATACTATCGCAAAAATGGCTGCCGCTGACCCTACCGCGCCGACCAATCCGGTAAAGTTAAGTGTTGAAAACGCAAGGCAAATTTTTGTTGCAGCCTATGAAGGAGAACTATCTATGTAAGGATTTGAGCTTTGATCCAGTTGATGATCTCGGCACGTCGCATTTTATCATCCAGGATCATATCATCGACGCCAAGTTGCCAGGCCAGTGCCTTGTCTTTTGGATTGCGGTGTAACGCGTCAATTTTTGCTATATACGCTTTGAAATCAGCTGCGTTGGTAAAAAAATCTTCGCGAACCATGTCTTTTTCAAACAGGGACAGCATCATTGAAATTTGCTCCAGATCGTATTCAGGATGGTATTGTACTGCCCACACTTCTGATTTCCCAAGGGGAATAATCGCCCCCTGAACGGCACTATGACTGTTGGCACAAAGAAGTCTGGCATTGGCAGGCAGATTGCTTATCTCGTCATAATGTATGCAAAGCGCATCAAAGCATGAGCGTTTGCCGTTAAACATAGGATGTGCGCGGCCTGTTTCATTCAAAGCAATGTTTCTGGCAATGCCAACCTCGCGGCCCTTTGGACTAAGTGAAACACCACCGCCAGCAGCGATCACAGCGATTTGCAGACCCCAGCAAGACCCCAGTACAGGCTTTCCCGTTTGCGTAAAGGCATTGAGAAGTTCAATCTGGTTGGTAACCTCAAAATCTGTATCATAGGCGTGCAAGCCTGATCCGGAAATGACAAGTCCATCATAATCAGCAAAACCCGCGCCGGGTTTCAAAGATTGCCCACGATCGGCAGCGTGAACCACATCCATTACAATATCAGGAAAGTGCGCCGTAATGGCGTGCACATAAACCGCACTGGCAGAGCGCACACCAAGAGCCAAGGACTGGCGTTGACGCTCAATGGTATTGCCTTCCATGATTAACAGTTTGGGCATGGCGTAGGATCAGACCTTATTCTGTCACTGTTGCAATCTTGTCTTGTGTTTTTGTGTCAAAATCGCTGGCATCATGTCGTTCAAAAAGTTGGCTTTCCGGCTCGCCCCAGGCACGATTGACCATGCGCCCGCGTATGACCGCCGGGCGCTTGGCTATTGTGTCCGTCCAGCGTAAAACATGGGTATAGTCCCGGGTTTGTAAAAATTCAGCAGCATCATAAACAACACCCTTGACCACCGCGCCGTACCAGGGCCAGATTGCCATATCAGCAATGGTGTATGTATCGCCGCACATATACTCATTGTCTGCCAAATGGCGGTCGAGCACGTCCAGTTGGCGTTTCACTTCCATAGAAAAGCGATCAATGCAGTATTTGATTTTTTCCGGAGCGTAGGCATAGAAATGACCAAAGCCGCCACCCAGATATGGCGCGCTGCCCATGTGCCAGAATAACCACGATAAACACTCTGTTCGCTTTGCATGTTTGGTGGGCAGAAACGCATTAAATTTCTCGGCAAGGTAGAGTAATATGGCACCAGACTCAAAAATGCGGGTTGGGGGTGTTGTACTGTGATCCATCAGCGCCGGAATTTTGGAGTTAGGGTTTACCTCAACAAAACCGCTACCAAACTGATCGCCCTCTGTGATATTGATGATATGCGCATCGTATTCAGCGTCGGTTTTTCCAAGCGCCAGCAATTCTTCCAGCATAACTGTGACCTTCACCCCGTTTGGTGTGGCCAGCGAATAAAGTTGAAACGGGTGTTTTCCTACGGCAAGCAGCTTGTCATGTGTGGTTCCCGCTGTCGGGCGATTGATGCTGGCAAACTGTCCGCCGTTATCAGTTTCCCATTTCCAGATTTTTGGGGGTTGGTAGGTTGTTGTATCATCCATAAAAAATCCAGTCATGTTAAGGCAGGTTGCTGGCTTTGGGACACAGCCTAAAAGCATTAGAATATATGTCATGAGGAATATCGTTAGTTCACCCAAATTTTTCAAGATGTATCTGTAATGATACCCGGTGTTTCACAAGCCGTAGCAAGTGAAACACCCAAAATGTCGATTATTCGACATTACATTTAGATCGATGGCTCTTTTTGATTAAAACATGAGGAGAATTTTAACTTTTACAATTCCACCACCAGTTGTTACTGCTATTTCCTGTGCGCCAATATCGCGAAATAATTTGGTAATTTTGTATAAAGCATTTATGAGGTACTCGAAGCCTCAGGACAAAAAACACTAGGGGCTGACATAGCTAAGGGTTGAATTCATGAATATTAAAAAATTACTCGCTACGACAGCGATCGCCGCCCTGGCGGCCACAAGTGCCGGTGCTGTTACTTTGACAGCAGGCAATGCTAACCCGGTTGCAGACCCGGCCGCTCCGTTTGATGCGGTTCAGGCTCTTCCTACACTTTCAACAGAGGTCAATCTGGCCGCGACTGCTACAGCAGGTGTTTTTGACTTTTTGGTCACAACCACTGCAGCCATTCCTGCCGCTGACAACGTCAAGGTGGTTATTGAACTGCCCGCTGGTGTAACATTCACCACGGCGCTTACTGGTGCTGAAATTCTCAACGGTGCAGATGCTATTGCTGTGAATACGGCTCTGGTCAGTGTCGGTGGTGCTGCCGGTGGCAGCAGCGTTACTTTCCTGCTTGATACGGCTCTTGGCGAAACTTCCATTGGTGTACAATTGCCG
>JAJFFQ010000039.1 GCA_021776565.1 Robiginitomaculum sp.
TGCCCTCATCCTGAGCTTGTCGAAGGAGCGGGGGAGGTGGGCGCGGATGCGCTCGGAGGGGGGCTGACGGGTCATCGTATTGATAATCATGGTTTTTGACATTCCTGCCCCCTCCGCCTTCGCTTTGCTACGGCACCTCCCCCGCTCCTTCGACAAGCTCAGGATGAGGGCAGGGGAGGAAAACAAAAATAAGCGCTAAACCGGACAGTAGTGGAACAAGCCCGGCAATGATATCCGATGTATTTTCAACGGTATGAGTAAATGCAAAATACTTTAGGTCTTTGATCTTTAGACCTTCTTAGACAGGGTTGCAGAATAATATGGCTTCCATAATGTAATGGTGATGGGCACCAGAATGTTCAGGAAAAATGCTGTTACCATCAGGGTGTAAAACGCCTCGGCATTCAGGATTGAATTTTGCACATAGGCAATGTCGATAACTACAAAGGCCAGTTCTGCCCGGCCCAACATGCCAAAGCCGATGAGCAAACTACCGGGCCAGTTCATCCCGCTGGTATAGCGTGCGGCGATTGAGGCCGAGAGCACTTGTGCGAAAAAAATGCTGGTTAGCAGTACGGCAATATGGGGGATTACCGAGGCTAGAATATCCCAATCAAAAATAAGTTTGGTGCCAAGTTCAACAAAAAACACCGGGCCAATCCACGAAAACGCTACATTATCAACGATGCGCCTGGTGTCGGCGTAAGAACCTTTGGCGTCTTTTCGTCCAAAATACTCTTCCTTGAGGATCAGCCCCGCCATATAGGCACCAATGGCCGGGTGAAACCCGAATTGATGTGCCAGTAAGCCAACCAGCAATGCCAGCAGCAATACCGTTAGTGTCGAGTGCCGTCCAAAAGCCAGCAAATGTCTTATGCCAAAGTTTCTGATTAACGGAACATGACGCAACCATCCCTTGACCTCGTGCGGAAACAACCAGGCACCAAGGACTGAGACAATCACAAAAAATGCAATCGCCTTACCAGCAATCAGGGCAATACCGGGCAGACTTGCAGAGCCTTGCCCACTGGCAATCGGGACAACGATGGCCACCATTGCCAGTGAAGCAATGTCGTCAAGAACCGCCGAAGTCATGATACGTTTGGCAGCAATGGATTTGTGTAATCCCAAACCCTTTAGCGATACCATCGTCAGTGATACGGCGGTTGCCGTCATGGTCAATCCGCACATCAGGGCAATGTTAGGGTCTTGCCAGAAAAAATCTGCCACCAGATAGGCGGCCAAAAATGGTGCCACAGCCCCAAAAAAAGCAATGCCCCAGCTTTTTTTGATGCTGGCAACAAAGTTTTGGGTGTTCTCCTCAAACCCCAAAGCAAACATAATAAAAATAATCCCAAGTGTGGCCAGACCTGAAATAAACTGATCGCTTTGCAGCGGCATTATACCGGTGTTGACCATGATGGCACCCAGCGCCAAAAACCATAAAACCGGGGTCAGCCTGGTCTTGCGGGCAAGGATGCCGGCGATAAAAACCGCCACCCAAATCAGTGCCAGATGATTTAATGCTTCCATAGTCAGGCCTTACCTTTTGGTTTATTCAGATACCGCTTTCTTTTGTGACAGCTTCCAGTGGTACCCGCCTTTGCCGTCACATGCTCCGCTCGGTAATATAGTGTAGTTTTGCTTCATGTCTGGATTACCCGAATAAATCGGGCAATGACAGGGAAAAGGATATGGAATGATGAGGGGAGGGGATAACCAGCACCTTAGGGACTGTTTAAAATTCTGTGTCATTCAGGTATCGTTTAATCATAGCACATGAACTCCACCACCCCATCACCCGCTGGATCAACTTCCCCACCTTCACCTACATTATTGGCTTCTTTCCCTATCAACCCTATCGTTTTTGCCTTTACGTGCCGCCTGCGCGTTTCCCCGCTATCCCAGTAATCACCACCTTCGAATTTATCTTCGGGGTGTAGGTGATAGTTTGCCAGGGCGTCAGCATAGGTTTTTTGCATGGATTGATCGACCGGCTCACCAGTTTTCCGATCAAAGGCTGATGCCGCAGCTTTAGCAGAATCACGCTCAAACGGTGCACTTGGTTTGGGTGGGTATTTGCCTTTGGGTCGCCCGCGTTTACCTGGGTCAACAAGCACTGGTTCCGGCGCTTCTAAATAAACACTGTCTTTGGCGGTAAAGCTGACCATGAAACCAAAGGGCTTGATTTGGTCCTTATAATCGCGACCTTCGTTATGGGACTTCATCCAGGCTAATATTTGCGGGCTGGTTGCCCCATAGCGGCTCATGGCCGGTGCTTGTAGCTTCGGATGGTAGTCGAGCGACAATTGCCTTGGGCTATTTGACAGCCCAGCCTCTAGAAGCTTGTACCAGTAATTATATTGCCAGCGTGACACTCCAATGCCTGGTAATGGATTGGGAATACCAGGTGCCGGGGCATCTTCCCCATAAGGGGCCATTAAATGGCCCAGACCGTGAGCGGAGGCCTTTCTGATAATGGGTTTACCTAGGCCATCCAGATTAAAAAGCGCGTACCGCTTGGTTGAAATTGCAAAAACATAAAGCGGCTTTAGTTGATCACCTGTGTCAACAGCATAATTCACATCTTCGATTTGCAGGATTGATCCAGATTTTTTGTACGGGTTCAAAGCTGTAAATTGATGCACTACATTTTGTGCACGCTTTCGAAACTCTGCACGGCCCATTCCTTTTGGCTTGGCGATAGCGAGGCTATCAGTGTCACAAAATGCCCAGTCTAATCCTTCTTTGAGCACAAGGCATTCCGCTAGCCCCAACATAAGCCGCGCAGCCCCGGTGATCAGAACACCCAACAGTGGATGGAAATAACGCCCCGGTTCCTCTTTGGCTGTGTTTTTGTCATGTCTGCACACCCCATCGGGACCATAAACGTTGATATTTTCTGGCTTAGGTGCATTGTTACGATTGACCTCAATAAAAATGCCATAGCTAGTGGAGTTGGCGATGATCTTGATAGGCTATGCATCACGCTCAGCATTAAGATCGTGTAAGACCCGGTAATACCCCCCTTTATAGAGGGCATCGCAAGTAGAACGATTATGCGGCCATGGACATGTCCATGGCCGATTTCTGTTTTGGCGTGATGCCGCCGATGGCCATATTGGGTCTTTCATTGTTGTATGTCCAGAGCCAGTC
>JAJFFQ010000040.1 GCA_021776565.1 Robiginitomaculum sp.
AAGAAAAGAGGATAACCAGCATCTTATCCCCGCTGACCCTCCCAAGGGTCGTTTAAGGGACACGACCTGACCCTTGGCTGACCTTCAGGTGTCCCTTAACTGACCCTTGAGTGCGCTAATTTGTCCCTTAAACGTCCCTCAAATGCCCCTTATTGTCTCTTACTTACTGATGCTATCGCGAGGTAAACCGTGGCTATGGGCACGTGATTCTTGTGCTATCGCGACGGTAAACCGTGGCTATGAGCACACTTTATCCCCACCCTCTCAAGACCAGTTATAATCGTGCAATTTGGGTGTATGGAAAGGCCAGAATTATTACATGACAATGGCGTGACATACTCTTAAATTGGCTGCGTGAGTGTGGAATGATGGTCAGGAAATTCACGTTCGTGTTACAGGGTGATTGATGAGCCTCATCAGGAATTTATTGGGATGATTGAAGTATGAGTTATCAACTGCTTGGCGCACCATTATCGTTATATTCAGGCAAGGTACGAGGGTATCTGCGCTGGAAAAATGTTGCCTTTACCGAAGTGCTTTCCAATCGTGAGGTTTATGAAAAAGAGATCGTCCCGCGCCTTGGTTATGGCATGGTTCCGGTGCTGATAACCCCGGATGATGAGACGGTGCAAGACACCACTGAGATCATTGATTATCTGGAAGCCCATGAGCCAGGGCCATCGGTTTATCCACAAGGGCCGGTGCAAAAACTGGCCGCATTGTTGCTCGAGTTATTTGGTGATGAATGGTTGTTGATCTCGGCCATGCATTATCGCTGGGCTTATAATGAAGACTTTGCCTATCAGGAATTTGGCAATACCGCCTTTCCTGATCTGCCCTCTGATGAGCGTTATGCGCGGGGCAAAAAAGCGGCTGAAAAATTCAAGGGATCACTGCCTTTTTTGGGTATAACGCCAAAAACGGTGCCTGCGATTGAACAAACCTATGAGGCGTTTTTGCGCGCTTTTGATACGCATCTGGCGTCGCATCCGTTTTTGTTCGGCACAAGGCCCAGTATTGGCGATTATGGCCTTTTGGGGCCGCTATATGCGCATAATTATCGCGATCCGGCCTCTGGCGAAATTATGGAGCGCATTGCACCTCTTGTGGCCGATTGGGCGCGGCGTTGCCATGCACCGCAACATTCGTTGAGCGGTGAATTTGTCAGTGATGATGAGGTGCCGGAAACGCTTATGCCGATACTCAAAATGTCTGCAACTGAGCACCTGCCAATGCTGCAAGACTGCCTGACCGATTTACAAAAATGGGTAAGCGATAACCCTGATGCCAGTAAGTTGCCACGCATTACCGGTTTTCATAAATACAAAATTGGTGGTGTAGAGGAAGACCGCGCCGTGTTCCCGTACCCTTTATGGATGTTGCAAAGAGTTCTGGATCATTTTGCGGCTTTGCAGGGTGCTGATAAAACCGCGGCGGATGATCTGTTAAAACGTATTGGCGCGGAAAGTTTAATCACAATGAATATTACGCCGCGCCTTACCCGGGAAAATTTCAAGCTGGTTTTCGCACAGTAGGTGGTGCTGGTCTTTTTGACCAAAAGGCGTAAAAGCAGTTCAGTAATTTTTGGCAGGAATTTTTATGCAAAACAACGCCGTATTGAGTACGACAGGTCTGTGGACACCATCGCAAAGCATTTCAAATGAAGAGCTGGTTGAAAGCTATAATGCCTGGGCAAACCAGTGGAACGCTGAACATGCAGCTCAGATAGATCGCCAGGAAGTCGAAGCCAAACCGCTTTCTTCTGCGGCGTTTATCGAAAAAGCATCCGGGATTAAATCCCGCTATGTGGTCTCTAAAAAACCTATTCTTGATCCGGCTATTATGGCACCACGTATTGCCGAACGCTCTAATGATGAAACGTCTATCCTTGCGGAAATGGCGGTTAGCGCAGCCAATGATGCTCTTGCTCGTGCGGGCCGCGAGGCCAGAGACGTGGACGCCGTGTTGGTGGCCTGCTCAAACCTTCAACGGGGCTATCCGGCCATTTCTGTTGAAGTACAGGACGCACTGGGGATGGAAGATGGCTTTGGCTATGACATGAATGTGGCGTGTAGTTCGGCGACTTTTGGCTTGGCAACGGCGCAGAGCATGATTGCTTCCGGGCAGGCAAAATCTGTATTGGTGTGTAATCCCGAGATATGTTCCGGGCATCTCAACTTTCGCGATCGCGACAGCCACTTTATCTTTGGCGACGTGGCAACCGCCATTTTGGTGGAGGAAGAAAACCGCACCAATGGTGCCGGATATGACATACTGGGCACCAGGCTGAAAACCAAATTCTCTAACAATATCCGCAATAATTTTGGCTTTTTGAACCGTGCTGCGCCCGAAGGCATTGGTAAGGATGACAAACTGTTTGTGCAGGAAGGCCGCAAGGTGTTTCGCGAAGTGGTGCCCCTTGTCTCGCACATGATCGGTGAACATATGGCCGAACTAAACCTGGCGCCAAGGCAACTCAAGCGCATGTGGCTGCATCAGGCCAACCTGTCCATGAACCAGTTGATTGCCAAGCGCGTTATGGGGATGGACGTCAGCGAAACCGATGCCCCGGTTATTCTGGATGAATACGCCAACACCTCATCGGCTGGCTCGATCATCGCGTTTCACAAGTTCAATGATGATTTTGTAACGGGTGATCTGGGCCTCATCTGTTCATTTGGGGCTGGATATAGCGCCGGTACGGTGGTGATAAGGAAGCGGTAAGTGAATTGATGAGCCAATGAAAACAACGCTCGATTTTGTCTCTGATGTGGTGTGTCCGTGGTGTTGGGTAGGCTTGCGTAATGCGCGTGCCGCCATTGAAATGCTTGATGGAGAGATAGAGGTGCAAACCTCTTTTCGTCCGTTTTTTCTGGATGCGGACATCCCCAAAGAAGGGCTGGAATACCAGGCTTTTATGGAGAGAAAATTCCCCGACAAGTCTGCTCGAAAGGCGGGTCTTGCACGTTTGCAGGAGGCCGGCGGCGAGGTCGGGATTGATTTTCGCTTTGATAAAATTACCCGGCGGCCCAACACCCTCGATGCACACCGGCTGATCCGCTGGGCCGAGGGCCAGGATAAGGGCTGGGAGGCCAAAGAGGCCTTGTTCAATGCCTTTTTTACACGCGGCCTTGATGTTGGCGATACAGAAGTCCTGACCATGCTTGGTGAGCAGATTGGCCTGGATAAAACCCTGCTGGTAGACCTGTTCAAGTCAGATCGTGATATAGATCAGATCAAACGAGAAGTACAAGAGGTGCAACAAATCGGTGTGCGTGCTGTGCCGACATTTATTGCTGCCCGCAAGCGCGGTGTTGCCGGTGCACAACCGCCCCGGATATTGGCGCAGCTGTTACGTGAAAGCGTGTCGGGTGCTTAGGGCCAGACCTCATTACTATCATCCATTCTGCAAGAGCAGGTTTTGTGCCTGAACAGGAGAAAGGATGCAGGAAATGTGGTTCATTTTCAAAGGCTTTCAACGTATTCAGGCGTAAAAAATGCCTTGCCGTTCAAAGTTTTTGGCGGGTTTGTCATCTTCGCACAATCTGCATCGCAAAGTCTCCTCGAATAGGGATAAACCTGTCCATCGTCCACTTTGCGTGCATCTTATACTGACATGACAAACAGAATTGTATGATAGTAATGAGGCCTGATCCTAATCCAGACGCCCGTATTCAATCAGGTTAAGAATGGCAAAGATGGCAAAGACAGCAATAATTGCAAGCAAAGCGGTCATGGTTTATTCCTCGTTCAGGCGGTTACAAAATCAATAACGCGCTCATGAGTTTGTGTCTATAATGCAGGAGAGTAAAATTATGAAAGTCATGAGCATGTTAATTGCATGTGTAACGATTTGGGGATGCCAGGCCCAGCAACCCGATATGTCATTTGACAGACCGGGTCTGATCGAGCTTTTAGCACAAGCAGAACAACAGGGCGTTCGCGATGCAGATCGCCATATTCTTGTGGTTCGCCATGCCCGCAAAATATCGCCTGATTGCAATGCGCTAAACTGCCAACTCAGCCCTGAAGGTGAGGCCATGGTGGCGCGTCTACATCAAATTATTGGCGACACGCCTGTGGATATGGCCCTTGCCAGCGCAGCGTGTCGAACCATGTTGACGGCGGCCGCTGGGGCGCGCGATGTAATCGCCCATCAGGCAGCAGACGGGTATAGCAAAGGCTGCGCGGAGGATGTGAACATTAGCCGTTCGCGCCAAAACGCACTTGTGCAGACACGGGAGGCAGATGCGCGCTGGACAATCATTGGTGAGCATTCAAACACGGTTTGCACCTGGATTTTATTCTTCACTGATGAAGCTTCGGCAAACCGTGCGGGTTGTACCAATGGGCGTTTACCCGGCGAGGCCTATGGCGATGTGTTCTGGCTCTATCGTGCTGAGGGGCAATGGAAGCTGGTAGTGCTCAACAAAGTATTTTAGGGCGTTATTGCCCATATCTTCTGTGGATTGTCGATGACAAACTCGGGGACCAGTTTCATAGATTGCCATTCTGTAAGCCCGCACCAGAAAAAGCGTTTTCTGCTTTAGCCAAATCACGATAAGATGAATTCAACCCCATATAAGTGAGAATGGCGTGACTGCACTTAAAGATACCGATGACCTGACCCGCGAAGAGGCCATGACAGAGCTGGAACGTCTCGCGGGTGTTATTGCAGAACATGACCGGCATTATCATCAAATGGATGCGCCCAAAATTTCCGATGTCGCCTATGATGCCTTGCGCCAGCGCAACGCCGCCATAGAAGCCCGCTTTGATGACCTTGTGCGCCCTGACAGTCCCTCAAAACGTGTTGGTACCAGACCCGCTGAGGGCTTTGGTAAAATTGCCCACAACGTTGCCATGCTGTCACTGGATAATGTGTTTAGTGACGATGAAGTGCATGAGTTTACCAAACGCGTGCGCCGGTTTTTACGCTGGCCCGAAGACCAGCCTCTGGCCTTTACCGCCGAGCCAAAAATTGACGGCCTTTCCTGCGCTATACGCTATGAACATGGCAGGTTGGTACAGGCCGCCACACGCGGCGATGGGCGCACTGGCGAAGATGTTACCAACAATGTGCGCACCATCATTGATGTCCCCCAAACCCTCAAAGGCGATGACTGGCCCGAAGTGCTGGAAGTGCGCGGCGAGGTGTATATCCCCAACGCCGAATTTGCCATTATGAACGCGGCGCAAGTGGCGGCCAGCAAACCTGTTTACGCCAATCCGCGCAATGCCGCCGCTGGCTCCTTACGCCAGCTTGATGCGAGCATTAGCGCGGCGCGACCTTTACGATTTTTCGCCTATGCCTGGGGCGAAATTTCCGCGCCTGTGGCCAAAACCCAAAGACAGGCTGTGCAAAATTTGAGCAAATGGGGATTTAGTATTAACGCTCACATGCGCCTTTGCCAGAACGTCGATGAGATGATTGCTGTTTACCAGACCATCGAAGCGGCACGATCCAGCCTGGGTTATGATATTGATGGTGTGGTTTACAAAGTTGACCGGCTGGATTTGCAGGAACGCCTTGGGTTTGTCTCGCGCAGCCCGCGTTGGGCAAGTGCACATAAATTCCCACCTGAGCAAGCGAGCACTACACTTGAAAAAATTGACATCCAGGTGGGACGCACCGGTGCGCTAACCCCGGTGGCCAAACTGAAAGCCGTTACTGTGGGCGGCGTCATGGTTTCCAATGCCAGTTTGCATAATGCCGATGAGATTGCCCGCCTTGATGCGCGCGAGGGCGATACGGTGCTCATCCAGCGCGCCGGAGATGTTATCCCGCAAATTGTTAAAGTACTTGAGGCCAAACAGGTTATGCGTAGCGATCCTTTTCAGTTTCCCAAGGTGTGCCCTTGCCCTCTAAAAACTCCGACAGTGCGCGAAATAGACGAAAAAACCGGTGAACCGGGGGTTATCACCCGTTGTTCCGGCGAATTTGCCTGCCCGTTTCAACGCGTGCGCCATCTGGAACATTTTGTTTCTCGTCAGGCCTTTGACATTGAAGGACTTGGCAAAAAGCAAATCGCCGCTTTTTTTGACGAAAAAACCATTATCGAACCGGCGGATATTTTCACCCTCAAAGACCGTAATGAAACCCTGAAACTGGAGACCTGCGAGGGTTGGGGCGATCTTTCGGCTCGCAATCTTTTTGCCGCCATAGAGGCGCGCCGCACCATTAGCCTTGAGCGCCTTCTTATCGCTCTGGGTATCCGCCATGTGGGCCAAACCAATGCCAGATTGTTAAGCACTGCCTATTTAAATTGGGAACGCTTTCACGTGGCCATGCTGGCCGCACAAGTCCCGGCTAGTGAAGCGTTTATCTATTTGAAAAACATTGATGGCGTTGGCCCGATTATGGCTGAGGCCATTGTGCATTTTTTTGCTGAACCGCAAACTCAGGGATTAGTGGAACGCCTGTTGGCACAGATTGATGTCAAGGACGCAATTGCGCCCAAAAGCGATAGCCCGGTGGCTGGCAAAACCGTGGTTTTTACCGGCAAGCTGGAACAAATGAGCCGCGATGAAGCCAAGGCCAAGGCGGCCGCCTTGGGCGCAAAAATCGCTGGCTCTGTCTCGGCCAAAACAAATATTTTGATCGCTGGCCCGGGCGCCGGTTCCAAGTTGAAAAAAGCAAACGATCTTGGCGTCAGGGTCATGAACGAAGATGAGTGGCTGGAGCTGATTGAGCACTAACTACAATCAACGTATCGCAATATTCGGGTGGTCTTTTTCATCTTAAAATCTAATGCTCTGCGATTACACGCAAGGACAACGCTATGACGATCAATCAGATTTTGTTTCCCACGGCACAAACGCGCCAAGCCATAGACGACCGCCTTTCCCATAAGCTGGAAGACATGCGCAAATATATTGGTGAGCGATCCGTTTCGCCAAATATCGATTTGGACAAGTTCCGACAATCACTGATGAGCCAAACATTTGACCAGCCAGAAGACCTGAACAGACTAATGGATTGGGTTATGGAAAACTTGGCACATGGCATGGTTCATATGACACATCCGGGTTGTTTTGGCCTGTTCAACCCATCACCTGCATTTCCAGCAGAATGTGCTGACCGGATCGCATCGGCGTTTAACCCGCAGATTTGTGTGTGGTCGCATGCGCCCGTTGCGGTTGAGATCGAAAAGCATGTCATTGCACAAATCGCTCATCGCGCCGGACTGCCAGAAGGCTCTGGTGGTCATTTCACCAGTGGCGGAGCAGAAGCCAACAACACGGCTGTAATTTGTGCGCTGACCGCCGCCGAGCCAAATTATGCCGAACAGGGTGCCCGCGCATTTGCCGGTCAACCAAGACTTTATGTTTCTGCAGAGAGCCATCTGGCATGGCTTAAAATCGCGCACATGACCGGCATTGGCCGCGAAGCGGTTCGCCTGATTGAAACCGACGGCCAGGGGCAAATGAATGTACAGGCACTGGAACAGGCCATTAAAACCGATGTAGCATCAGGCGATATTCCTATTATGATCGCAGCAACGGCAGGAACAACCAATGCCGGGATGGTTGACCCGCTACATGCCTGTGCCGATATCGCAGAGCATCATGCACTTTGGTACCATGTGGATGCCGCCTGGGGCGGGGCGCTGATCGCTTCGGCAAAATACCGTTCAGTCCTGGATGGTATAGAGCGCACTGATAGTATCACTATTGATGCTCATAAATGGTTCGCCACAACCATGGGCGCAGGCATGTTTCTGACACAGCACACACCGGTACTTGCCGAGGCTTTCAGAGTGGCGGCAAGTTATATGCCGTCCAGCAATGTGGTGGATGATCTTTATGTAAACTCCATCCAATGGTCGCGGCGCTTTGTTGGCTTGCGTCTCTTTCTTTCGCTTGGAGCAGCAGGCTGGTCGGGTTACGCCGCGCATGTGGAGAACAGCATTGATCTGATTGATCGGCTCATTGAGAAACTGACCCGCGCTGGGTGGAAGCACGTCAATAATTCACAAATGGCCGTTGCCTGTTTTACACCGCCCACGGGCGCTGGCCCCGTTGAAGACCATGTTGAGCGAATCGTGGCAAATGGACAGTCCTGGGTCTCGATAGCCCGCTTTGAAGGCAGGGCCGTGATGCGGGCCTGCGTTACCAATGGGCGCACAACAAAAACGGATGTGGATCAACTCGTCAGACTTTTGATTGAGTCTAAATCCTAAAATTTGTTGCATCAAAAGTGAGGCAGAATCATTTACACCTGCTATATCTGGAGTAAGGGTTGAAACATAATATTATGATTTCAGAGGCACAGGCTTCATATGAGCGATACAAGGCAGGTGATGAAAATAAAGCAGCAGTCAAAACCCACAGGCAAGCGCGCTATTCGCGAAACCAATGAGCGCCTGATTATGGCCGCAGCCGAACAGGAATTTGCTCAATCAGGTTTCAAGGGAACCACAACAGAGGCCATTGCCCGCCGGGCCGGTGTACCCAAGGCCAATCTGCATTATTATTTTTCCACCAAAGAGGCGCTTTACCACCGGATAATGGAAGATGTCTGTGAGCATTGGCTGGCGGCGGCAAAACCTTTTGATGAAACTGATGATCCCAAAACTGCTCTTTGTGGCTACATTACTGCAAAAATGGATCAGGCTCGTAACCGACCCTTTGGCTCGCGCGTTTGGGCTATGGAAATGATCCGGGGCGCGCCGGTCATTGATGACTATTTGCATAGTGCGCTTAAACCCTGGTTTATCGAACGAACAGCAAAACTGAACGGCTGGATCAAGGCCGGTAAAATGTCTCCTGTTGATCCGCAAACCCTGTTTTTTATGATCTGGGCAACCACCCAGCATTATGCAGACTTTGACCACCAGATCAGTGTTCTGAATGATGACAGCCCCCTCAGCGATGAACAATTTACCCGGGCCAAGGATCAGGTTTGCAAAATTATCCTGAACGGCGTCGGCCTGAAGCTTTTGTCTGCTCCCTGAGAAAAATGACATACACCACGAACACAGAAATTGCGATCATTGGGGCTGGCATTGTCGGCATTGCTACAGCTTATTATCTTAGCACCGCGCAAAATATCTGCAACATTGTGCTCATTGATCCCTTGCCGCCCATGAGTTTTACATCCGCACAATCGGGTGAAAATTATCGCAATTGGTGGCCGCAAAAGACCATGACGGATTTTACCAATCACAGTATTGATCTGATGGAGACCATCAGCGCAAAGACCAATAATGTGCTGGCCATGAACCGCCGAGGCTACGCTCTGGCTACCCGGTACGAAAACATAGATCAGATGATCGAACAGCTTTATAGCGGTTATGGGGAGGGTGCAGAGCACCAGATTCGCATCCACGACCGGCAAAACTCTGCTGGCTATCAGGCATCGGGTACAGAGCAATGGGCCAATGCACCAAACGGTGTTGATGTGATCCGAAACCGCGCCTTGATTCAAAAGACTTTTCCCTATTTTGCCAAAGACATTGCCAATCTCATCCACATAAGGCGTGGCGGCGATATTAGTGGCCAGCAATTAGGGCAATATATGCTGGAACAAATACGCGAGCGCGGAGCCAGACTGGTGCAAGGCAAGGTCAGGGGTATTGCCAAAACAAATGGCTATGCCCTCGATATTGTCAAAGAGGGAGAGGCGCAACACATTCAGGCGCAACACATTGTAAATGCTGCCGGGCCATTTGCCAAAGACATAGCTGCAATGTTGGAAGTAGAGCTTCCCATAACAAACACCCTGCAACAAAAAATTGCCTTTCATGACCGTGACAAGGCCATCCCGCGTGATATGCCGTTTTCCATAGACCTTGACGGTGCGGAACTGGACTGGAGCGAGGAAGATCAGGCAATTCTAGCCGAAGATGAAACCATGAACTGGCTGGCCCGGCACATAAAGGGCGCCATTCATTGTCGCCCGGACGGCGGTGCTCAAGGCAGCTGGATCAAAATGGGTTGGGCCTATAACGAAACTCCGGTTGAGGCCTGTTGGGAGCCGCAACTTGACCCGCAATTTCCCGAAATTGTCTTGCGCGGTGCGGCGGCTCTGAACCCGTCCTTGAAGACATATTATAGCGGTTTTCCACGAAATTTCATACACTATGGCGGCTATTACCCCATGACCGAAGAAAACTGGCCCCTGATTGGCCCCATGGGCGCTGATGGTGCCTTTGTAGTCGCCGCTTTTTCCGGGTTTGGCACCATGGCTGCCTGTGCTGCTGGTGATCTTTGTGCAAAATGGATCGCAAAACAGCCCTTGCCGGATTATGCACATAACCTGTCTTGCGTGCGCTATGACGACCCCGCCCTGATGGCAAGGTTACGCTCTGCTAACAAGGGCGTTTTGTAGGAAAGTTAACATATAAATCTTGACCAAATGGTCAAAAAATACTTGACCCCGCCGCCGGTAAAGAGGATTGTGTTAGCCAGCACAGGCAAATGTGCCAAAACCCGGGGAATTGTGACGCAGATGGCAGAGCATCCTGTATTGAGTGAAACTGGCGGGAGGTTAAGCGGCAAAGATATTGCCGCAAATTTTGATGATTTGCATCCGCCATTGAATGCTGAGCAGGTCAGCGTTCAAGCCAGTCGTTGTCTTTTTTGTCATGATGCTCCCTGCGTCACCGCTTGCCCGACTTCAATCGATATACCCAAATTCATCCGCCAGATCGCCACGGGCAATGAGATAGGGGCGGCACGAACGATCCTGACCGCCAACATTATGGGTGGCACCTGCGCTCGTGCCTGCCCGACCGAGATTTTGTGCGAACATAAATGCGTGCTGAATGTTGGCGAGCATGAACCGGTGGCTATCGGTGCCCTGCAACGTCATGCAGTGGATTATTTAATGGCCAAGAGCAGCGCACACCCGTTTGCCCGCGCTACGGACACCGGCAAAACAATTGCGGTTATCGGGGCCGGCCCGGCGGGCCTGGCCTGTGCGCACGCCTTGGCGAAAAACGGCCATAAAGTTGAAGTTTTTGAAGCCAAAGAAAAACCTGGCGGCCTGAATGAATATGGCCTTGCCGCCTACAAAATGGCCGATGATTTTGCTGCTCATGAAGTGGACTTCATTCTGGGTATTGGCGGTATAAAACTACATTACAACAAAGCCCTGGGCCGCGATATCAGTCTTGAAGATATGCGAGGCCGCTTTGATGCGGTGTTCATGGGTATTGGCCTTGGGGCGCCGCGCCAGCTTGGTATATCTGGTGAAGACCTTAACGGCGTTGATGATGCGCTAAAATTTATCGGGCACATACGCCAGACTGGTGAATTAGCCACGCTTGACCCTAGTGAAAATATCGTGGTGATTGGTGGCGGTAATACCGCCATTGATGCCGCCGTGCAGGCCAAACGCCTTGGTGCGCAAAAAGTAACGCTGGTTTACCGGCGCGGCCCTGCGCAGATGGGTTCCACCAAATGGGAACAGGATCTGGCCGCCATTAACGGTGTGACGTTTGTCCACTGGGCAAAACCAATCCGCATTATCGGCAATGGCCGGGCGCATACCATGCACTTTGAGTACACGCGCCTTATAGATGGCAAACTGGAAGGCACGAACGAGTATTTCACTTTGCTTGCCGATCGCATTTACAAGGCCGTTGGGCAGGCGCTGGTAGATGATGGTCTGGCAGCGTTAAAACGTGAACGTGGTAAAGTTATTGTCAGCGCGCACGGGCAAACCTCCCTGCCTGGCGTTTTTGCTGGTGGCGATTGCATTGCCTCTGGTGAAGACCTGACTGTGCAGGCGGTGGAGGATGGTAAAATAGCCGCCGCTAGTATTCATACGTTCCTGATGGGGGAAAATCATGGCTGATCTGGGATGCAGTATTGCCGGTATAGACAGCATCAATCCCTTTTGGCTGGCTTCGGCCCCGCCCACGGACAAGCAATATAATGTGGAGCGCGCTTTTGCCGCCGGATGGGGCGGTGTTGTCTGGAAAACCCTGGGTACCGACCCGCCGGTCATCAATGTGACCAGCCGCTATGGGGTTCACAAGGATACCGCACGGGGTATTTTGGGCCTCAATAATATCGAACTGATTTCGGATCGCCCGTTGGGCGTGAATCTGCGCGAGATTGAAGCGGTTCGTAAAACCTGGCCGGATCGCGTCATCATCGGCTCGATGATGGCACCGGTTGAAGAGGAATTGTGGAAAGACCTTGCCGTAAAAATTGCCAATACCGGTGTTCACGGCATAGAGCTTAATCTGGGTTGCCCCCATGGCATGTGCGAGCGCGGCATGGGTTCGGCCATTGGCCAGGTGCCGCAAATGGTGCAGGACACCACACGCTGGGTGCGTGAAGTGGTGGATATTCCGGTGTTTACCAAGCTGACCCCCAATACCACCGATATTTTATTACCCGCCGAGGCGGCGCTGGCCGGCGGTGCCGATGCGGTGGCGTTAATCAATACGGTTAATTCCATTATTGGTGTTGATCTGGATCAGATGGCCCCTAACCCGGTACTGGACGGCAAGGGCACCCATGGCGGCTATTGTGGCAGCGCAGTTAAACCCATTGCCCTGCACATGGTCGCCGAAATTGCCAGAAATACCGCAACAAGCGATCTGGATATTTCAGCCATAGGCGGTATTACCAACTGGCGTGATGCAGCAGAGTTCATCGCCCTGGGTGCCAACGCCTTGCAGGTTTGCACCGCCGCCATGCTTTATGGATTTCGCATTATCGAAGATATGAGCGATGGCCTTTCTGACTTTATGGATGAAAAGAGTTATAAATCTATCGAGGATTTTCGCGGGTTGGCCATCAAGAATACGGTCAACTGGAATGACCTGAATATGAATTACGATCTCAAGGCAAAGATTGACAAGGACAAGTGCATCGAGTGTGGGCGCTGCCATATTGTCTGCGAAGATACCTCGCATCAGGCAATTACCATGACGGCCAATGAAAAGGGTGGCCGTGATTTTACTGTGGTAGACGGCGAATGTGTGGGCTGTAATTTGTGCCTGCACGTCTGCCCGGTGCCCGAATGTATTACCATGGTGCCACAAGACAATAACTTGCCTTATCTGACCTGGCCCGAGCATCCGAAAAACAGGGAAGCAGCCTCATGAACGTTCCCGCTTCCCCCATTCCCAACAACATGGACGCTTACTGGATGGGTTTTACCCCGAACCGGGCATTCAAGAAAAACCCGCGACTGTTCGTTGCCGCCGATGGTATGTTCTACACCACCCATGATGGAAGGCAGGTCATGGACGGCATAGCCGGGCTGTGGTGTTGCAATGCCGGCCATAATCAGCCTCGCATCGTCAAGGCCGTGCAAGAACAAGTGGCCGAACTGGATTATTCACCGGGCTTTCAAATGGGCCACCCCAAAGCCTTTGAGCTGGCCAACCGGCTAAAATCCGCCATGCCGGGTGATCTGAACCACGTATTTTTTGTCAATTCCGGCTCTGAAAGTGTTGAAACCGCGCTTAAAATTGCCATTGCCTATCACCGCAGCAGAGGTGAGGGTCACCGCACCCGGCTGATCGGTCGGGAAAAGGGCTATCACGGGGTCAATTTTGGCGGCATGTCGGTGGGTGGTATGCCGGCAAACCGTAAAATGTTTGGCTCACTGGTCGCCGGTGTCGATCATTTGCGCCACACCCATGGGCTGGAAGAAAACCTGTTTTCCAAGGGCCAGCCCGAACATGGCATTGAATTTTCTGACGATCTGGAACGGCTTTGCGAATTGCATGACCCCTCGACCATCGCCGCCGTCATCGTTGAACCCATTGCCGGTTCTGCCGGGGTGATTATGCCGCCCAAGGGTTATCTTGAACGCTTGCGCGCCATTACCAAGAAACACGGGATTTTGCTGATCTGGGATGAGGTCATTACCGGATTTGGACGCATGGGAACGCCCTTTGCGGCCAACTATTTTGACATCGAAGCGGATATCACCTGCACCGCCAAAGCCATTGCCAATGGCGTCATTCCCATGGGCGCAGTATTTGCTCACGATCATGTCTATGATGCCTTCATGCAGGGGCCAGAAGAGCTGATCGAGCTGTTCCACGGTTACACCTATTCTGCCAACCCAATGGCCTGCGCCGCCGCCCTGGCAACACTGGATACCTATGAGGAGGATGGCCTCTTTACCCGGGGAACCGAACTTTGGTCTTATTGGGAAGATGCAGTGCACTCCTTGCGCGGTCTGCCCCATGTCATGGACATTCGCAATATGGGCCTGATCGGTGCGGTCGAGCTAACGTCTATCCCTGGCGCGGTCACCAAACGGGCCACCGAAGCATTCCTCAAAGCCTATGACAAAGGTCTGCTGATCCGCACAACCGGCGATATTATCGCCTTCTCACCGCCGCTTATTATTGAAAAATCACACATAGATTTCATGTTTGAGACCATGCGCGATGTGCTCAAAACCATTGATTAGGACGCTGTCATGAACCGTATAGAGCATATCATCAACGGCAATAAAACTGTCGGCAGTTCAGGCAAATCACAGGTCGTCTATAACCCGGCCACGGGCGAGCAAACCGGTGAGGTGATTTTGGGTGGCAAAGCAGAGGTCAACGCCGCAGTTGCGGCAGCTCTTGGTGCTTTTGATGGTTGGTCTGCCACATCGCCGGCACGGCGCGGACGACTGATGTTTGCCTTGCACGGGGTGATGAACCAGCGCCGCGATGAGATCGCCCAAACCATCTCCGCCGAGCATGGCAAGACCCATGATGATGCGCTGGGCGAGGTCACCCGCGCGCTGGAGGTGGTGGAATATGCTGCCGGTATCGCCGCGCATTTACAGGGCGATTTCTCTCGCGATGTTGGCCCCGGCATTGATACCGCTTCCGAGCGTCAGGCGCTGGGTGTGGTGGCCGGGATCACGCCATTTAATTTTCCCTCAATGGTGCCGTTGTGGATGATCCCTATGGCCATTGCTTGCGGCAATACATTTGTGCTCAAACCTTCCGAGCGTGACCCATCATCTGCCAATTTGATCTTTGACCTGTTCCGGCAAGCCGGACTGCCTGACGGGGTGCTGAACATCGTCCATGGCGGCAAAGACGCCGTTGATGCGGTGCTGGATCACAAAGATATTCAGGCGGTCAGTTTTGTTGGCTCCACCCCCATCGCCGAGTATGTCTATACGCGTGGTTGCGCCGCTGGCAAGCGTGTGCAAGCGTTGGGCGGTGCCAAAAATCATATGATTATTATGCCCGACGCTGATCTGGATCAGGCCGCCGATGCGTTAATGGGCGCCGGGTTTGGCTCTGCCGGTGAACGCTGCATGGCGATCTCGGTGGCTGTCCCCATTGGCGAGGAAACCGCCGAAGCGCTGGTCAAAAAACTTGCCCCCCGCGTGGCCGCATTAAAAATTGGCCCCAGCACCGATCCGGATGCCCAGATGGGGCCAATTATCACCGGTGAAGCCCGAAAACGCATTGCTGGTTGCATAAGTGCTGGTGAAGCCGAGGGCGCAAAAGTTGTCGTTGATGGGCGTGGGTTAAAACTGCAAGGCTATGAAAACGGTTTCTGGATGGGCGGCACACTGCTGGATCACGTGCGCCCTGATATGAGTGTTTATAAAACCGAGATATTCGGCCCGGTGTTGAGCATATTGCGCGCCAGGGATTACGCAGAGGCCGTGGATCTCATCAACGACCATGAATACGGCAATGGCACCGCCATTTTCACCCGCGACGGTGATGCGGCACGGGATTTCACCAACCGAATCAAGGTCGGCATGGTCGGTGTTAACGTGCCCATTCCGGTGCCCGTGGCCACCCACAGTTTTGGCGGCTGGAAGCGTTCCAGCTTTGGTGCCCATGGTATTTACGGCCCGGAGGCCGTGCATTTTTATACGCGACTGAAAACGGTGACCTCGCGCTGGCCCACGGGTATTCGCTCCGGCGCGCAATTTACATTTCCAAGCGTGGGATAAAGGAACAAGCCTATGACCAAACTATGCGGCGGCCTCATTCAGATGGCCCTCAAAACCTCCACTGATAAAAGCCCGGCAGAAATTACCAAAGCCATGATAGAGGCCCATATTCCCTATATCGAGGAAGCGGGTAAAAAAGGCGTGCAGGTTCTGTGCTTTCAGGAGGTCTTTACCCAGCCGTATTTCTGCCCCAGCCAGGATGTGAAATGGTTTGATGCCGCAGAAAGCATCCCCGATGGCCCGACCACACGAATGATGCAGAAGTTCGCCAAAAAGTATAATATGGTCATTGTCGTTCCCATATATGAGGCCGACGATGTCGCCGGGGTGTATTATAACACTGCCGCCGTTATTGACGCCGACGGTGAATACCTGGGCAAATACCGCAAAACCCACATCCCGCAAGTGGCCGGTTTCTGGGAAAAATTTTTCTTCAAACCCGGCAAGTCCAACTGGCCAGTGTTCCAGACCAGATACTGCAAGCTGGGGGTTTATATCTGTTATGACCGCCACTTCCCCGAAGGCTGGCGCGCTTTGGCTCTTAACGGCGCGGAATACATCGTCAATCCATCGGCGACCGTGGCCGGATTATCTGAATATCTGTGGAAACTGGAACAACCGGCCTCGGCGGCGGCCAATGGCTGCTTTATCGGGGCGATCAACCGCATTGGCCGCGAACAACCCTGGGATATTGGCGAGTTTTATGGTCAAAGTTATTTTGTCAATCCACGCGGTCAGATCGAAGCCCAGGCCAGCCGCGATGCGGATGAATTACTGATCCACGACATGGACATGGATATGGTGCGTGAAGTGCGCAATTTGTGGCAGTTCTTCCGTGATCGCCGCCCGGACGCCTATGGCAAGCTGGTGGAGAGTGAATAAAGTGGGCGTCACCCCGGCGTAGGCCGGGGGCTATTTTGATGCATCACTATGGATTGCGGCCTTCGCCACAATGACGGCGGGGGTGGCTTACGATATGAGTTTGCTACTGCAATGACAGAAATGAAGCGTGGGGAAGGCAAGCCAGATCAGCTAATCGCATCATACAAATCATCCCAGTTTGGATTTTTACGGATGATGCGGCTTATTTTCCAGCTTCGCGTCCAGTTTTTCATTTGTTTTTCACGTTGTATGGCAGATTCCATGGTTTCGTGTGGTTCATAATAAACCAGTGTTTTCACATCATGGTTTTTGGTAAAGCCATCTGCAACGCCTTCTCTGTGTTCCCAGATACGTTTTGGCAAATTGCTTGTAACACCATTGTAAAGTGTTCCGTTTGGCTTACTCGCCAATATGTAGACACAAGGGGTTTTTTGCATGTTTGTCATTATGCCATACGACACCAGCGATAGATGTTCACAATGTCATAGAGCAGATAATTTTGCTGATTTATTATTTGGTTCTGGTAAGTTAGGAGTATCTTGCGCTCATACAATGAGACGACATTGCCACAAAGCCGCAATCCAGAGTTAATCACGATAAATTCCTGCTGTCACGGGAATGACGAAGGTGTAGTATATCGAAGATATGTAAACCCCGCAGGAGGGCGTGAGACATGACAAAAGCCATCAAGGGTGCAGACCCGTCGCTTTATAATGATGACATGGCCCCGGCCAGTGATGCGGATCGCACCTGGGATATGTGGTCTTATGCCTCGCTGTGGGTAGCGATGGTGGTGTGCGTGCCCACCTATATGCTCTCCGGCGGCCTGGTGGCGGCCGGTATGAATTGGTGGCAAGCGGTTATCACCGTATTTTTGGGCAATGCCATCGTGCTCATTCCGATGATGCTGATCGGCCATATGGGGGCCAAATACGGCGTTCCGTTTCCCGTGCTATTGCGCTCTGCCTTTGGCACCAGGGGTGCCAAAATCCCGGCCATTGCACGGGGTCTTGTGGCTTGTGGCTGGTTCGGCATCAACACCTGGGTTGGTGGTTCGGCCATTTATGTAATCCTGAACGCATTGACCTCTGATATGTTTATTGGCTCACCCTTGCCGGTATTGGGTATCGATGCGGCACAAACCGTCAGCTTTCTGGTGTTCTGGGCCATGCACCTTTATTTTATCAAAAAAGGCACAGAGAGTATTCGCTGGCTGGAAACTCTGGCCGCACCGTTTTTACTGGCCATGGGTCTGTCGCTTTTGGCCTGGGCCTATATCAAGGCCGGCGGCTTTGGGGCCATGCTCTCGGCACCTTCGCAATTTATTGAAGGCGGCGCCAAAGAAGGTCAGTTCTGGGCAGTATTTTTTATCTCGCTCACCGCCATGGTGGGATTTTGGGCGACCATGGCGCTGAACATTCCTGACTTCACCCGCTTTGCCAAATCGCAGCGTGACCAGATGCTGGGTCAAGCTATTGGTCTGCCCCTGCCCATGGCCCTGTTTGCCTTTATCAGTGTGGCGGTGACCTCGGCAACGGTGCAAATTTATGGCGAGGCCATCTGGAACCCGGTTGAACTGGCCGGACGCATGGGCGGTATCGGGGTTATCTTTGCCCTTGCCGCCCTGATTATCGCCACCCTGACCACCAATCTGGCGGCCAATGTGGTGGCCCCGGCCTATGGGTTTTCCAATCTGGCCCCCTCGAAAATTTCATACCAAATGGGCGGTTATATCACCGCTGGCATTGGCATTGCCATTTTCCCGTGGAAACTAGTCGAAGACGCCAGTGCCTATATCTTCACTTGGCTGGTGGGCTATTCGGCGCTATTGGGGCCAATCGCCGGGCTGTTAATTGCAGATTATTTTTTGTTGCGGAAAACCGAACTGAACCGCGATGATCTGTTTTCCCATGATGGTGTTTATGGTGCCAATCAGGGCTGGAACCTGGCCGGGCTAATTGCCTTGGCCGTTGGTATTTTGCCCAGCTTGCCCGGGTTTTTGCATGCCGCCGGGTTTGTAGATGCTGTCCCGGCATTTTTCGATATCATCTATGGCTATGCCTGGTTTGTCGGTTTTGGCGTCGCTGCCCTGGTTTATATAGGTTTGGCCAAACGGGAATAGATCACGGTATACCGATGAACGCCGGTATCCAGATTGTCGTCTGTATGCGCGATAATGGCTAATAAGCGGTGTGTCCGCTTGAGATTTACTCTGGATGCCGCCTTCGAGTCTGTTCCTGAATACGAGAGGGTAAGTCTGGCGCACAGAGTGATTCTGTTTTGATAGCCGCCATACTCAATAAACCTGGCCGAAAAACCCATATAAAACCCCATGATTGAAAAGAATCTGCAGGTAAATGCGAATTCGCGCATATTAGGGGTTGCCAGATCAGCGAAAGAGCACTAAATCCCCATTCCCGGTCAGGAGAAATGCGGGTTTTTGGATATGAGGTGCTTCGGCATCTTGCAAAAAAAGACCAGTTGACTATAATTCTGACCAACCGTATTTTTTAGATAGTTTCGCGTTAAGCCGGTTTCGGCGGGCTTGCGGGGGACTTTTTTGGCTCTGAACAAGTGTTGTCATCGGTGCTGATCTTTATCTGATAAATGCGTTTGACAGCAAAAAGGAGCGTGCTTATAAAGCGCGCTCTTCGCCCGAAGGCTTCCTTGTGAAAGAGGGGTTTGGACGGCGGGAAGGGTCAGGGTTTCCTGATGTTTCCGGCTCTTTGACATCGTTAGGAATAGGAAAGAGAAACGCAGGCGGCGACGTCTTGGCTGTCCTTCTTTTGAAGGACGATTGAGATGCCGACAAAGGCGTTTCTCGTGACGAAATCGCTACATCAGATCAAAGGCTTTCGGGTTGATGATAGGGTGAAGTGGTAACCCGTAACAATTAAAGAAATGCTTTGCGATTTCTGGCTGTTAGAGGCCAGATATTGAAGTCGGATCAAATCAATTTGAGAGTTTGATCCTGGCTCAGAACGAACGCTGGCGGCAGGCTTAACACATGCAAGTTGAACGCCCTTCTTCGGAAGGGAGTGGCAGACGGGTGAGTAACGCGTGGGAAACTACCCTGTAGTTCGGAATAATCCATGGAAACGTGGCCTAATACCGTATACGCCCCCCTTTAGAGATATTGGGGGGGAAAGATTTATCGCTATAGGATGTGCCCGCGTCAGATTAGCTTGTTGGTGAGGTAAAAGCTCACCAAGGCTACGATCTGTAGCTGGTCTGAGAGGATGATCAGCCACACTGGGACTGAGACACGGCCCAGACTCCTACGGGAGGCAGCAGTGGGGAATCTTGGACAATGGGCGAAAGCCTGATCCAGCCATGCCGCGTGAATGACGAAGG
>JAJFFQ010000005.1 GCA_021776565.1 Robiginitomaculum sp.
CGTCGGAGGGGCATTAACGTCAATCAGTATGTTTGCCTGTTTGCCCCCCATCGACCTCACCACAATATATTGTACTGGGGCCACTTCCCCCGTGAACGGGGGAAGACTAAAGGTCGGAATTGCGTACAACAAAACGTGAAATACGAAATGCGCTAGTGGCGCAATTTACTCGACCACGTTGCCATAAATATCCAGCTCGATCACACCGCCACCGGCAAATTCGTTCACCGGGGCAAATTGCGTGGCCTTATCGCCGACGACCAAATAAATCATTTCCGCCTCAATCAGGTATTGCGCGGCAATACGTTTGAACTCTGCCAATGGCATTGAGACAAGTTCCTGCTGATCGTCCTCAACATATCTTTTGCTTTTACCATATTTGCTCAAGGTGCGCAGGATACCCAGCTTGGCCCGTAAACTTTCAAAGGCCCGGGTATTTTCCTTCACCAGTTTTTGCCGGGTCATGACAACATCGGCCTCAGTGAATTCAGTGCCATAATTGGCGATCATGTCGCGCATAATCTGCAATGAGGCTTTGGTAGCATTGGCACGCACACTGGTGAGCGCCCGAAAGGGCTGGGGAACTTTTCCGTTGGTGACAAACGAGACCGCACCATAGGTATAGCCTTTTTCAATACGCAAGGTTTGCGCCAGATCACCAGAGATACCGCCGCCCAGCTTTTCATTGGTAAAATCCAGTTTATTGGCATCCGCATCCGTGTTGGCCAATACAAGCTTGCCAATGGTAATCAGGCTTTGCTTACTGCCCGGAATATCAATAAAAAAGACTTTCCCTGCATTGGATTGTCCCGGTATTTTATAATCGGTGGCTGGGTGATCTATGGGCGTAAAAATGGCTGCGGTGCCCGAAAATGCACGCACGGCACGCTGTTGCGCAACATCACCGGCAATATGAATACGCATTTGCGCGCCCAAAAGAGTCTTATAAACCCGTTGCAGATCGGCCAGTTCAATGGCCGTTACCGTTTCAATGCTGCCGCCTTGGGCCAAATCAAGCGGATGCACATCCCCATAAATCAGCTTGCTAAAACTGCGCGCGGCAATGGCGTTCGGGCTGGCATCACGGCCCCTGATTGCCGTCAGGGCTGCCGACTTAACCCGATCAAAATCGGCCTGTTCCCAACGTGGTTCGGACAATAGCTCATTTACCAGAGCCAGCGTGGCTTCAAAGTTTTTAGCCAAAGCGGTTACCGAAACGCTGATCTCTTCAGAGCTGGCATTAACGCGAATACTGGAGCCAAGAAGGCCAATGGCCTGTTCCAGTTCTGCGGCTGTTTTTGTTGCCGTTCCCTCGTTCATCAGGCGCACCAGCAAACGGGCGACACCCTGTTTTTCGCCCGGGTCGAGCCAACCGTCACCATCAAGGGTTATATCAAAGCTGACCAGAGGTGTTTCAGAGTTTTCAATACCCAGCACGCGAACACCATTTGTCAGACTGGCATCCCATATGGCCGGCATTTTTACCAAAGGCAGGTCGCCAAAGGGCGGCTCGGAACGATCATGTTTGCTGGGTGTTTTTGTGTAGGCCGCTTCCGCCCCCTGACTGACCTCCTCACTGGCCACATCGGCCTTGACTTCTTCTATCCAGACAGACGCCAAAATTGAATTTTCCACACTTAGCCCGGCCTGTCCCTTGGGTACAAAGCTGGTGATAATCGATGGCTTGCCCTTGATGTATTTCATATAGGCAGCCATGACATCATCTGCGGTAACCGCATCCAGCAATTTGGCAGATTTCAATGCATATGCCGGATCGCCGGCAAATTCGTTATCGCTGGCCATCTGGTTGGCCTTGCCCAAAACGGTCGAGATATTGGCGTAAAGCGATGTTTCCTGTTCGGCTTTGATCCGTTGCAAATCTTTTGCGTCAACGCCGTCCTGCTCAAAGCGTAACAGCGCCGCCTCAAATGCGGCTTTAATCTCATCCAGATCAACACCGGCATTGGCACGCACACGAAAGACAAATTCGCCCGCCAGCTCCATTGCATTGTTGAAACTACCCACACCGGGGGCCAGTTTTTCCTGCTCAACAACTTGTTTATGCAGGACAGAGTTTTTACTGCCCGCCAATATCTGCGCCAGAACATTCAAGGCCTGCTCGTCCTCATGATAGGCCTCAACACCAGCAAGGGTGATGCGCAATTCGGGCAGTTTGGCGAAATTATCCTCAAAATAAAGCAATTTCGACTGGCTTAAACTTACCGGCATTGGTGGCAAGGGCTGCACATCCGGGCCACGTCTGATTTCACCAAACCATTGCTCAACCTTGCGCTTTGTTTCGGCAATATCAATATCACCAACAATGGCCAGCGTTGCGTTACCGGCGCCATAAACCCGATTGTAAAACTCTTTCAAATCCTCCAGCGTGGCTGCTTGCAAGTCTGGCAAAGCGCCGATCACTGTCCAGCTATACGGGTGCCCTTCAGGATAGAGAGCTTTGCGAATAATCTCCTGGGTATAGCCATAAGGCACGTTATCCACGCGCTGTCTTTTCTCGTTCTTGACCACCTGTTTTTCACGTTCAAGCGCAGCCGTCGTGACGGTGTTGAGCATATAACCCAAACGGTCGCTATCGATCCACAGGATTTTGTCAAAGGCGTCTTTGGGGACGACTTCAAAATAGATCGTGCCATCGCTCCACGTGCCACCATTGCGCTGGCCACCCCAGTCGGGGATGGCTTTACGGTTCCAGCCGCGCGGCACATTTTCTGAATCATTAAAGGCCATATGCTCAAAAAAATGCGCAAAGCCCGTGCGGCCTTGCTTTTCCCGATTACTGCCCGCATGAATCACCGTGGTAAAGGCAACGATCGGGTCTGATTTATCCACATGAAGGATCACCTCAAGGCCGTTATCCAGAGTGAATTTGTCATAGTTCAGGGTAAATTCCGAAGTGGCCGACGGGGCGTTTTGCTTTTGGACATCACCGCTATTGCATGACGCCAATAACAAAACAGCACTTAACGATAATCCATGAACCAGTTTCATAATGTTCCCCAATGTTTTGATAATAAATCCAGATGCTAATTTTGTGCCGCTGGCTCCTCAGGCTTTGGCGGATACGAGACCATTTCCGTTTCAATACGAATATCAATCTCATTGGCAATCCATGGTATCGCCATACGCAAGCCGAAATCGGAACGATTAACTCTGGTGCGCAAGGTCAGGCCTGCCTGCCTGGCATGTTTGTATTTTTCAACGCTGTCAGCAAAGATGTGTGATCCCTGATAGTTGACCTCAATATCAAGTCGAACCGGGCGGGTGATGCCATGTATCGTCAGATCACCCTCAAGCTGGCCGCGTTCCAGCCCTGTTTGCCTTGCCTTTGTCGAAACGAAGGTGATTTTCGGATATTTTTCAACATCAAACAAACGCTTTGAGCGCATGACATCGTCCAGTTTTTCAACCCCTGTCCAGATGCTGCTTGCCTGAATAGTAAATTCAACATGACTTTGTGAGGGGTGTTCAAAATCCAGATCAAACTGTCCCTCATAGTCCATAAAACGCCCAGACATATTCGACAGGCGATTATGGTTCCAGGTAAAATCGATGATCGTATGGGACTTGTCCATTTCATAGCGGGCCGGATCAGACAAGGCCGGGCTGGTCAACAAGGCCAAAACCGAAGCCAGAGCAAATGTTTGTGTAACAATCCTGGTGAACATCACTAGCTGCGTCCTTTATTTTTCTTTATCAGCAAAGCTTGTTGATCGCCTTTAATTGCCAAATTACAGGCACGCATAAATTCAGGCACTCGTAAACTTAAACTTTTGTATGATTTAACGGGTGGTTGTCGCAAAGAAGTGCCCTACACAGGGTTATCGGCACGGGCTGATCGGCCTTACGTGTGCAAGGGCAATGTGCCTTCATCAGTAAAAAATATGCGCATATTGCTCCTCCTAACGGGTTTCTCAGGTCAGTATTTAATCACCAGGCAGTCTATCTTTTTATCCTTGAGGGTATTGCAATAGCTGTTGGCCTCAGCATTTTTCTGAAACAAAGCCGCATTCAGGCGGTAAAAAATTCGGCCCGCTTCAAATTCCTTTTTGAAGATATGCCCATCGGTGTCCGTAAACAGATCAGGTGCCCTGGTTTTCAGCTTTGTCCAACGGCTCTGGGCCTGGCCTTCGGTTTTGAACGAACCGATCTGCACCGCATAACCCTTGATCGGCATTACATCCTGCGGGCGATTGTCCTGAACGGGCGGCGGCGGAACCGATGTGATTGTTTCTGTTGGCGTCGGCTCTGGCGAGGTTGGCGCACCCGACATGGCGTCCAGCTCAGCCTTAACCCGTGCATGGGCTGCCCTGGCCGGCGGATAGCCGCGTTCATTGGATTTTTTCAGCCAGTCAAACGCCACATTGATGTCTGTTGGCACTCCATCACCATTATAATAAAGACTGCCGATGAAATACATGGCTTCGCCACTGCCCAGCCCGGCCGCCTTGTGATACCAGCCATAGGCCTGACTATAGCTTTGCGGCAACCCCAGGCCCTTGTCATGCAGACTGCCCAGATTGACCTGGGCAAGCATATGATCCTGCATCGCCGCCTTGCCATACCAATGAGCTGCCTGGGCATAATCCTGGGCGACACCCTTGCCATGCTCATACATAACACCCAGCAGAAATTGTTCCTGGGCATCCCCAGCACGCGCTCGAACAAGGCGAGCCGCAACTTCGGCACCCGAAATGCTCTGTGCTGCCACCAATGGCGGCATCAAAGATACAGACAAGGCCATAAACGCCAGAAAAACGATCAGCGGCTTTTGCCATTTCATAATTGATTATCCTTTTCCGCAAACAAAATGGCGCGTGAACGCATCATAAAGCACAAGGCTGGCGGCACAATCAATGCCATGGCACAAAAGGGCCAACCTCCTTATCGATCATCTGGATACAATGCCTCCAGCGAGGCCATTTTGCACCACTCAAATTCCTGTACATCGCGCAAACGGCCAATAGCCAGAGCGCGCCGGTCCATAATCAAATCACCTGGCCCAAGAGCACGTGAAAGCGCCAGACCCTCTAGCGAGCGGCATCGGCTAAGGGCGACATAAGCCTGGCCGTGGGCAAACAAACCCCGACGCAGGTCAACATAGACATTATCCAGGGTTTGGCCCTGGGATTTATGGATGGTCAGCGCCCAGGCAAGGCGTAGCGGATATTGCCTGAAGGTGCCGATCACATCTTTTGTCAGCTGTTTTTTAGTTCCGTCATAGCCATAGCGGATGCGCTCCCAACTGGCCATTTGCACCTCATGTTCCGTACCAGCAATGTCGATGGTCAAGCTGTCTTTTGATGCGGTGGAGACGGTCGCCAGCGTGCCATTAACCCAGCGTTTATCAGGGTCATTTTTGAGCATAATTACCCGGGCGCCGGATTTGAGATTGAGCGGCGCTTCGGTAGGGAAAAGCCGGGGGTCAAATTCGCCCGTTACCTTGGCGTCATAGGCGTGCGCCGCCCCCGGCAAGGCCTGCAAACGGCGGTGGTTAATATCAAAAGCGGCATGATTGGTGCCGGTTAGCACCACATGGGTGCGAGAGGCGGTTACCGGATCGTCGGACGAGATACATCCGGCCAGTATATCCTGTTGGCGAATGTCCAGCTCCCCAGCGCGCACACCGGCCAGCACGTCCAGAAATATCGGGTCTGATTGGCGGAACACCCGGGTCAGTTCGATCAGGCGAAACTCACCATCCCTGAAACAGCGCGGTGAAAAGAAATAACTGCCCCCATGGGTTTCTTCCAAATACCCCTTCAGCCCGCGCTCTATCACCGGCGGTAATTGATAGGGATCGCCCACCAATACCATTTGAACACCGCCAAATGGTTCATCCACACCCCGATTAAGGCGCAAGGAAAGGTCAATAGCGGCCATGACATCGGCACGGATCATCGAAACCTCATCAATGACCAGGGTTTCAATGGCCCGCAGCGCCCGGGCATAGCGCAGACGCTTTATATCACTGGCCTCAATCAGGCGCGGTGGCAATCGAAAGAACGAATGAATGGTCTGTCCGCCCGCATTAACTGCCGCAATTCCCGTGGGAGCCAAGACTGCAATGGTCTCATGATTGCGCGCGACAAATGCTTTTAGCAAAGTGGTCTTGCCGGTGCCAGCCCGGCCCGTAAGGTAGATATTGGCACGTTCACGTTCCAGCACGTCCAGCACCGGCGCGTAAATCAGATCATCATGCTCTGGATTATTGTTATTGTTCATCTGCGATCACGCCAAAGGATGTTTCTCAACGCCGCATCAACCACAAAACAACGCCAAGCAACGTCCACCCACCAAGCATTCCCCACTCGGCAGGCCAGGCCAGCGCCGAAGGAGAAAAGGGCATATAGAGCACCAAGATGCCTGTACCTAAAAGAAAAGCCGCGACACCAACGCCGATGCCACCGGGCGCACGAAACGGGCGTTCCATATCCGGCTCCCTGCGCCGCAGAACCACGAAGGCGGCGGCGACAAACGTATAAGCGATGGTGATACCAAAAGCCCCGGCATTGACGATCCAGACCAGGGCGTTGCGACCCAGCAAAGGTGCCAAAACTGACACACCGCCGACCAGGGCAATGGCCGTCCATGGCGTACCAAAGCGCGAATGCACCCGCGCCAGCACAGAAGGTAATTGCCCTGCGCGCGCCATGGCAAACAACGCCCGGCTACCGCCGATCAGGAATGAATTCCAGCTGGTAAGAATGCCGCCAATACCGGCAATAATGACGAAGGCGGCCATCTTGTCCGACTGCCACCAGGCACCGGCAGCGTCGGCTGTTGCGATATCAACCTTATTCATGTCCATCGGTGCCAGACCCACAGCAAAAACAATGACCAGATAAAACACCACAGCCAACAGAATTGAAAATATCAGCGCGCGCCCAATGTCTTTTTTCGGGCCGGCTATTTCCTCAGCCGATTGGGGAATGACATCAAAGCCGACGAACAAAAACGGCACCATGATAATCACCGCGAACACCCCCGAAAAGCCTTTCCAGGTTTCAATGTCTAGCGGAATACGATCAAGGTTGGTCAAGCCACCAGCGATCAGCACTGCCCCGGCGAGGAACAACACAATCACCACGACACCCTGCACCCGCGCAGCCAGGCGCACGCCCCACACATTCATAATGGTAATGGCCAGCGCAACAACGCCGCCAAGCAATGCTTCGCTACCATGAACGCGGTAACCGGCGATCTCCCACAAGGGCCAGGCCTTGAACGCAGGAAACAGGTACACGACCGCAACCGGCAGGGCGATTGCCTCAAACGCGACAACCGAAACATAACCAAATATGATCGCCCAGGTGCAGATAAACGCTGCCATTGGGCCAAAGGCACGCTCTGCATATGCATGTTCACCGCCAGCCATTGGCATGGCCGAGGCCAGTTCTGCATAGGTCAAGCCGATGACGATTATGGCTGTTGCGCCAAGGGTGAAGGCAAGAACGGCACCGCCGATACCGGCATTGGCAATCCATGTGCCGGCCAAAATGATCCAGCCCCAGCCGATGATCGCGCCAAAACCCAGTACGGCGGCGTCGAGACGGTTGAGAACCCGTTTTAATTCAGTTTTTTGCTGCATAATTGGCACAGTGTGGCCCTAGCGCAAAAAATATTCAATGGTCGATTTTGAACCCTGGGAGGTCAGGCGTTGTTGCGGTATTTATTTCTCGCGATGCAAAAACGTTGAGGCCAGCAGTATCAGGCCCAAGACCACACCCGGTGTAATAGAGCGCGGTAATACCTTGGCCAGGGTCAAAGGTGTCTCCATCGGCACAATAATGAGAAAGTAATATGTCGCCAGACCGGCAGCCCCTAAAACCAGTGGCAAAACAAGCGCGGCACCATAGCGGGCATAACCTTCAATTTTCTGTACCAAAAACCAGGAAAGAAAATAGGGGATCACCGCCGTCATAATAACCAGCAATGCTGTGGTCATCATATACCCCGGTTGGGCCATCATTGCCGGGGCCACGGCAAATTTCAAATAGCCATAGATCGGCAGGAAGATCAAAAACCCGATATGTTTCTGGACGTTCATTTGTGTATCCCGATTAGTTTGTTGACCGTTACACCCTTGCGTATGCACGTGTTACCGGCAAGTTACATTTTCGATATAAACCGCACGCTCATCAGAGCGAAAATGGATCATATTGTTTCCATAAACCACCGCCCATCAAATAACTTTGTCATCCCGGAAAAACGTCAGTCCTCAAATAGCGAAGCGATAGGACAAACAAAATGCCTTATCCGGGAACCATAGTGCATGATACTTCACAATAGATCCCGGATAATTTTTACAAAATTTCCGGGGTGACACACATATTTACTATCCGGGCATTACCGCCGAGCCGGCCAATATGCCACCATCAATGGTTAGCTCTGTGCCGGTGATATAGGCCGCCTCGTCCGAGGCCAGAAGCAACGCCAGGGCGGACACCTCCTCCACCGTGCCAAAGCGCCCCATCGGGGTGTCGATCACCAAAGTCTTCATGCGCGCTTCGCGATCTTCGCCCTTGCCCAGCATGGGTTCCCACATGGGGGTCAGGATCGCCGCCGGGTGGATAGAGTTACAACGGATATTCAGGTCGTTTTGTGCGCAATAAAGCGCCACGGTTTTGGTATGGTTGCGAATGGCCGCCTTTGATGAGGCATAGGCCGCTGCACCCGGTATTCCCACCATGCCCGAGCGCGATGAGATATTGATAATGGATCCGGAACCGCGCCTGCGCATGGCACCAATGGCATAGCGGCAGCCCATAAACGTACCATCCAGATTAACTCGGTGCACGGCACGCCAATCCTCAAGGCTGGCGTTTTCCGGATCGTGTGCAACAATTTTTCTTTGCGCTATTGCGGTGCTGACGCTTAGCTTTTGAGCGCGAAAACCCTCCTCGAACCCGGTAATGCCGGCATTATTGACCAGCACATCCAGTTCGGGCACGGTTTTGGCCATGTGCGACCAGTCAGTTTCACAGGCAACATCAAGTTTGATAAACTCTGCGCCCATGTCTTTGGCAACTGCGTTACCATTGATCTGGTCAATATCAGTAACATAAACCTGTGCGCCCTCCCGGGTAAAAGCCCGTGCGATAGCCTCGCCAATGCCGCGCGCAGCACCGGTGACCAGGCATAACTTGCCGTCGAGTCGTTTCATTTTGATTGTCCTGAAAAAAGAAAAGAAATTGCGGGCGTGGTTTTGCCCCGTCAGTCTTTACCGATTACTAGCGGTTACGCTTGTTCATTGGCTTTTCTCCTCAAGAAAGCCACGTATCTCATCAAAACTGTGCGGCGTCAATTCTTTGGCGTGTTGCCCATGAGGTAACGCGGCCCGGCGCCCCATTTCTGGGCCACGTCTTGTGCATTATAGAGCGCACACTTTTTCAAGGATAAACAGCCGCAACCAATGCAGCCGGTCAGTTTTTCCCTGAGCAGGGTCAGGCTTTCAATGCGTTCATCAATTTTGCGACCAAAGCTGCGGCTGATGCGTTGCCAATCTTTTTTCGTAGGCGTGCGCCCTTGAGGAAGTAACGCCAGTTCTTCGCGAATTTGGCTTAGCGAAAACCCTAACTTTTGCGTGATAATGACAAAGGATATACGGCGAATGTCGGCTGGCTCAAACACCCGCCGCCCACCAGCATCGCGCGTGGATTGCACCAAACCCTCCATCTCGTAATGGCGGATGGCTGATACCGTAATGCCAGTTCGATCAGCCACTTTGCCGATCAGAAATCCCTTGCGTGATGCGGTCATATTCACCTCCTGAAAAAAACACTTGACCTCAAGTTAACTTGAGGTCGTAGATTAGATTCAAACCCTAGGCAAGCATTGAAAAAGGAGGTCATCATGACCGCAAGCGTCTTGGAACATATCAATATAACCGTTCGTGACCCACAAATAACCGCCGCGCGGCTTTGTGCGCTGTTTGGTTGGAAAATCAGATGGTCAGGAAACGCCATTAATAATGGTTATACCGTGCATGTAGGCGGCAAAAACTCCTACCTTGCCATCTATTGCAAAGGATCGCCCATACGGCAAAATACCAGCAGTTATTCGCGAATTGGCGGTCTTAATCATATTGGAATGGTGGTTAACGATCTGGATAAGGTGGAGCGAAAGGTCGAAAAAGCCGGGTTTGAGACCTATTCTTTTGGCGATTATGAACCGGGTAGGCGGTTTTATTTTCGTGATCCTGATGGGATTGAATTTGAGGTTATCAGCTATCAGCCAAAGTTCTCAAACTGGAAACATGACTTTTTCAAAAGATTGGGCGTGATGTCCGAATATGGAAGCTTGAGGAAATGAATAACTGGCCACTGACGCGGTGCGGGATCATTCATCGCCCTCAACCATATCATGAGTAATGCCAAGGGCCTGATCCAGCGCATCGTGTAACAAGATCAGCGATTCTGTTACCGGTACCACTGCGAACACGGCATAGTGCGCATATCGATCCCTGTTATCGACAAACGTGTTCATGAACCCTTGGTCGGCTTTCATAGCATCTACATCGCATCGTGCGCCCGTCCTGATTTTAGGTACGGAATTTTTATCGCGAATTGTCTCAAGTTGAATGAGCTTTGGGAAACCGCGCGCCAATGTGAAAATGTTTCTGTTCACCGCATCAATCACATCACCACCGCGCAAGGCGCTCTGATTGAACCGCGTAATTGCCGCCCGAACGCCTTTTGCCTGCAGAGCATCAAAACGCCCGGTTGATAAAAGCTCAGTTATTGTTGGCAGGTCTGCTGTCGGGTTTGAATAGATATGTGATTCAGCTATTGCTTCACATTCAGCGTCTGTCAGTGCCTGGCGATCCGACTGGTTTTGCAAAACCGCAACGACACTGGTTAATGCCAGTTGATTGTCTTGTACATCCATAATGTAGCGAAATCTGTCCTGGGTTAATTGCACAACCTCGCCATGCAGCCTGTTCAAATAACCTTTCTCGCTTTCCCGCTGGCCAGCGTTGGTGGCCCATTGCTGAACCTGAAAACCCATAAACACACCGACCACGACAATGACGAAGTCAATGCCAACGGCAAACCAGTTCTGGTCGGTTACATGCTTCATAACGCGGCGCAGGATCATTTCAACCTCTCAATCAAATCTGGCAGGTTTGAGCTTTCATGCAAAAACTCAATAATTTCCAGCAATTCATCTGTTTGGCGCAAAATAATGAAATGACCGCCTTCACGATAAAACGTTAGTCCCTCGACGTCCGAACGGCCTGGCATCAACAAACCGCAAGAGCGCGGATGAGGCGGTGTGCCAACAGCAATCGCATCTATCTGTTTTATCAGTCCATCGCGGTAAGCAAGTGCTTGCGCCTGGCCAAAGCGGTCGAATGTCCAGACTGCAATATCGATAAGGCTTTGTTCTGCCTGTGGTGTTAACCGCCATGGCTTCATGAGGTTGTTTTGTTACACGCGGTGTCAAAGGCGCGCCGCACGGCGTCCTCGCCCGAGCCTTGCGCGAATACGCCCCTGTCGGCCTGATCGAGTGCTTTGTCTATACGCACGCGAATTTCCATAAGGTTAGCCTGATGACGCTCGCGCCCGTCGCGTAAGGCACGCAAACCGTCGCGCATGACTTCGCTGGCGCTTTTATATTCACCAGCGGCGACAAGAGCGTCGACCCACCGATCCCATTCTGCCGTCAGGGCAATGCTCTTGGCGTGTTGAGCAGGCATGTTTCGCTCCTGTGCATAACGAAGTTTCAACAGTAATATAAAGCAGGGTAGTAATAATTACCACCCTTGTTTGCAAAACTCTAAAAAGCAATCAACCGGCTCTGGTGTTTAACGTATTGGAATGCAGAAAACACCTAAAACCGGCCCCGGCCCTTGCCGGTTTCAATACCAAACATGTTGGCCAGATGCACCAGCATGACAATAGCGACCACAAGGGCGATCATATAGACCGGCTTCCAGCTAAACAGGATCGGGTTGCCCGGCTCACGCGGGCGGCTGTCGCGCCAGGCACCAAAGGCAAACACGAAAACGGCCAGGACGAGGACAATCAGGGTTATGGTCAATGTCATAATGTTATATTTGAGCGTCCGCCAGACATTATCAAGGTCGGCGTTTAGCCTTTGGCGGTGGGCAGAACCCGTGCCGGGTTTTTTCCCAGTGGAAGGGACGAATGACAATATCCACCAGGGCTTTGGCCATGGCCCAGCTTTGCATTGACCAATAAAGCACTGCGCCCGGTAAATCCCCAATGGTCACAGCAAATCCGGCGCGCCTTGCCCCGACGCCCAGCATTATAATCCCGACCACAAATCCGCTTGCAGCAAGCCCATAATCAGCCAGGGACAGCATGCTGCCCAGCCATGGCGAAAGAACAAGGCTAATGATGAGTAAAATAGAAAAAGACGCATGGCCCAATGCCGCCAGAACAGCGGTGCCCAGCGTCATGGTTATGGATAGCATACCGGCCAGTGCATTTTGCCTGGCCGGGCGGCGCATATGCACGCCTAAAGTTTGCATATAGCCCTTGAGCCAGCGCGAGCGTTGGCGACGCCAAGGCCCCGGGCGCGAAACCGCTTCTTCGCGTGTTGGCGGAATAATGGCATCCAGATGCCATCCGTTTGCGCTTAACCGATAACCAAGATCAGCATCTTCGGTGACGTTATAGGGATCCCAGGCCCCTACATGACGCAAGGCAGAGCAGCGAAAATGGTTGCTGGTGCCGCCAAGGGGAAAGGGCAAGCCAAGGCGCGCCATGGCCGGAAGCAGCACCTGAAAATGCGCCGCATATTCAAGCGCGAACTGGTGAGTCAACCAGTTCTGATCGGCATTATAATACGACAACGGTGCCTGCACACAGCCCAGACGGCCCGTTGCATCGCATGCAAACGCGCGCGCCGCATGTAGTAACTGATCGGGGTGCGGGCGATCTTCGGCATCATAAATGCTCACCAGTTCACCTCTGGCTCTGGCAAAGCCGACATTGAGCGCCTTTGGCTTGGTTTGCGGGCCAACGGGTGGCACGATGAGAATTTCCCATTCAGGGCCAAGCACACGACCTTTAAGTGCCTGAATGGTTTGCTTGTCGTCGGCCTCCAGCAACAGCTTCACATCCAGTTTTAACTTTGGATAATTGAGCGCCCCGATGGCCTCGCATAAACCACCCAGAACCTCGGTTTCCCGGTAAAGCGGGATCAGTATGGTATACACAGGCAGATCGCTCTGCGGCGGTAATGTGCATGTGGTTTTGGGCCGTGATGACAGCATCAGCATGAGTATACGAAACGCAATAGAGACCGAAAAAAATAACCAGAGAAAATGATGTACAAACAGTGCCGTTGCCTGTGGGGCAATTATCACCAGGCCAGCCAGAAAACCAAGCAACCCGGCCAGTGCCATACGTTGCGCCCGGGTAATTCCAAGGGCCGCAGATGCCAGTGGGTCGCCATGGCGCAATTGTCCAGCGGCCATAGCCGTAGCCTTGCAACCGAGCTTATGAACCTGTGCTGCACCAACACCTTGCCTGTATGACTGCCTCTGACCAGAGGCGTCATGGTTCCAGGTTCGCTTTGGGCGAACCGCCATTTTGAATTTCACCCCGTTCCTCCCCGTAAAGGAAAAGTAACATTACCGCATGAACAAAGCGAATCATTATTGAAAATAGGCAATCATCACTTGGATAGAGGTTTTATAGTCCGTATTGTTCATTAACTAAACTTGTTTAGTCGGGTTAGCCATGTCCGCAAAAGCGTGCCTTTTTTTGCGCTATCGCGGTGCTGACGCTTAGCTTTTGAGCGCGGCTCTGTGTTCACCCTCCCGGCGACAACCGGTAGATCAGCACTGCAGCTTTTGTGGCATTGCGTTTGAGGGTACTCATATCGGATAAGGCTATTGCCTTTGCGGAATGACAGGGATGGATGTTTTTGCCGTCTCAGCTTGTCATTACCCGATTTTATTCGGGTAATCCAGAGCGGCGTTACAAAGCAGGACTGGATTACCGGGACAAGCCCGGTAATGACAATACGAGGTTGTTTTTAACGCCAAAACAGGAGGGAAAATCCCGAAAAATCAAGCGAGTAATGGCACTGTGGATGTCAGCCCCGAAGCCCTTTATACCGATTTATTGGCTGCCGGGAAGTTAAAGTGTGAGGACGAGGCGGTTAGATGAAAATTTATTTATACCAACTCAAAATTGCTGCACGGCTAGAGGCCAGAATATAAAGCCAGATGAGCCAACCGGGTATGGAAAGCCATGCGCCGTCAATTATATCTTCAACAATGCCGATCGCCGTAAATAGCCCTAAAACACCATAAAAGATCAAGGTCAACCAACTGGTTACTGGATGGTTGGTATGCCAAATCCATAAGGGAACGGGCAAATTTGCCCTAAATAGCTGGATAACACCCAGCACGATTGTCGTGACCGTCAAGTTTTTAAGCGCATGAGTGGTATACATCATGGGGATTGCAATGGAATCTGCCCAAATGGGTAATTGACCTCTGGTTAGTGCTGATAGATTTCGCTCAAAAGCCCCCAGAAGGATAAGCACTGTGCCAACCACAGCAATAAGAATGAACAACCACCGCCTTGAAGGGGTAGACCATTTCTTCAAGCTATAGAGTTTGCGGAACACCAGAAAAAGATAAACGGCAAACAGGGCCAGGCCAAACGAAAGAAGCCCCTGACCTGCATCCAAGACAGGATATTTTTTGGTACTGACACCCGCCAGTCGCTGATGCCAGTTTTCCATAAAGGCATCGTACTCTTCTTTTGGTAAAGCCTCCCAACTATAGTCAGATGTAATGGTTCTTGCCAATTCTTCATTATGATACACTGGCATGATGCTGGAGAAAATAATCAGTGTAATTGCCACCAGAACCACAGCGATAGCAGACCAGAAGAATACATTTTTAGTAAACATAATACGCCCTTTTACAGGGACAAACTTACCCCTAAAGCGCCTTGTTGATCTCCTCGACCATTTTTTTGGCATCCATCAAGAGCATCATGGTGTTATCGCGGAAAAAGAGCGGGTTTTCGATACCGGCGTATCCGGCCCCCAGGGAGCGTTTGATAAACATCACCGTGCCGGCATTCCACACGTTCAGCACCGGCATGCCGTAAATCGGCGAGGTGGGATCATCCTCGGCTGCGGGGTTGGTGACATCATTGGCGCCGATAACAAAGGCCACATCGGCGGTGCCAAACTCGGTATTGATATCCTCCAGCTCGAACACATCATCATAGGGCACATCGGCCTCGGCGAGGAGCACATTCATGTGCCCTGGCATACGCCCGGCCACCGGGTGAATGGCGTATTTAACCTCGACGCCTTCTTCCTTGAGAAGGTTAGCCATTTCCTTTAGCGCGTGCTGGGCCTGGGCCACGGCCATGCCATAGCCGGGCACAATGATGACCTTGCCGGCATTTTTCATGATAAAGGCTGCATCTTCGGCGGCACCGCGCTTGACGTTACGCTCGACCCCGTCATCTTCGGCGGCGGCGGCAGTTTCGCCAAACCCGCCCATAATGACCGACAGAAATGAGCGGTTCATACCCTTGCACATAATGTAGGAGAGGATCGCCCCGGACGAGCCAACCAGCGCGCCTGTGATAAGCAATGCCGTATTTTCCAGCGTGAAACCCAAAGCAGCAGCAGCCCAGCCGGAATAGGAGTTCAGCATGGAGACCACCACCGGCATATCCGCGCCGCCAATGGGAATGATGAGCAGCACCCCAAAGACCAGCGCAACCAGTGTCAGTATCCAGAACAATGACTGTGCTTCCTGTCCTGTGCCATGGGTACCGCCGAGCATGAAGACCAGCACAATGGCAACGCCAAGCAGACCAAGATTGATAATATGCCGCAGGGGAAGAAGGATCGGCTTGCCGGACATGTTGCCGTTCAGTTTGGCAAAGGCGATGACCGAACCGGAGAACGTCACCGCACCAATAAACACGCCCAGGGATAATTCGATCAAGGATTGTAAATGCAGTGAGCCGTCCGGGTTGTTTATGCCAAAGGCCTCAGGCGCATAAAGCGCGGCGGCGGCAACAAAAACGGCGGCCATACCAACGAGGGAGTGAAAGGCGGCAACCAGTTGCGGCATGGCGGTCATGGCAATGCGCCGGGCAATCACCGCGCCGACCGTGCCGCCAATGGTTAGCCCGCCAAGGACAAGAACCAGAGTCATAAAGTCAAGACGAATGGCAAATAGCGTCGTCAGGATGGCAATGGCCATGCCGGCCATGCCGTAAAGATTGCCCCTGCGGGCGCTTTCCGGCGAGGCAAGCCCGCGCAAGGCCTGGATAAACAGAACCCCGGAAACCAGATAAAGAACAGCAGCAAGATTGGCACTCATAGCGGGTCAGCCCTTCTTTTTGTACATGGCCAGCATACGCTGGGTAACGAGAAAGCCACCGAATATATTTACCGACGCCAGGGTAATGGCGATGAAACCGAAAGCCCTCGTCATACCAAAGGCGGCTTTGACGCTCTCATCCGATCCCATAAAGGCGTGGGCCGAGGCAGCGATCAGCGCACCAACGATGATGACCGAGGAAATGGCGTTGGTCACCGCCATGAGCGGCGTATGCAAGGCCGGAGTGACACTCCAGACGACAAAATAGCCGACAAAACAGGCCAGGGTGAAAATCGCCAGGCGGAAGACAAACGGATCCACGGCCAGGTCTGAGGCAATTGCGAGCATGTCAGCTTTCCTTCTTTTTTGGTTTGGCGCGCCGCGCATTCGGGTTTTTTATGGCAGGTTTTTTTATGGCAGGTTTTTTAGTTGTGGCTTTTTTAACGACCATCTTTTTAGCGGTCGGTTTTTTAGCCGATGTTTTTTTAGGTGCAGCTTTCTTCACCGGAGTTTTTTTCGCTGCGGGTTTCTTTTTTGCAATGAACGCTTCATGGGTGACCTTGCCCGCGCGGGTTAAATTGGCCCCCACAACAATCTCATCATCCCAATCGGGGCCATATTGACCTTTCTCGCTGGTTAGAAGCGGCAGGAAGTTCAAAAGGTTCTTGGCATAAAGCGCCGTGGTTGCGGCGGCCAGATGCGCTGGCAAATTGGTAAACCCGGCAATGGTGACGCCGTGTTTTTCAATCACCTTGCCTACTTGTGTCAGGGTGCAATTGCCGCCGCGTTCCGCTGCCATATCAATGATTACCGCGCCTGGTGGCATGGCCTTGACCATGGCTTCATCGATCAGTTTGGGTGCGGGCCGACCGGGGATTAGTGCCGTGGTGATAACAATGTCCTGTTTGGCAATATGTTTGGCGACCAGTTCAGCCTGTTTCTTCCTATACGCAGCCGACATTTGCTTGGCATAACCGCCAGCGGTTTCTGCGGCCTTGAACTCTTCATCCTCAACGGCGACAAATTTTGCCCCGAGCGAGGCAACCTGTTCTTTTGTGGCCGGGCGCACATCAGTGGCGGTGACAATGCCGCCAAGACGGCGCGCCGTGGCAATGGCTTGCAGGCCAGCAACACCAACGCCCATGATAAAGGTCTTGGCCGGGGCAACGGTGCCGGCGGCTGTCATCATCATTGGCAAGGCGCGGCCATAAATAACCGCCGCCTCGATGATGGCGCGATAACCGGCCAGATTGGATTGTGACGAAAGCGCATCCATGGATTGCGCGCGACTTATGCGCGGTATGAACTCCATGGCGTAAAGATCAATGCCCTTGGCCGCGCAAGAGCGCACAAAGGTCGCATCATCATAGGGATCAAGAAGGCCAACAAGACCAGCCCCTTTTTTGAGGCCGTTGAGCACGTTTGCGCCCGGACGACGCACACAAAGGAGCATGTCTGCGCCCTTCAGGGTTGCGGCGGCAGTTTTAGCAATGCTAGCCCCGGCGTCTTTATAGAGCGCATCAGAAATACTGGCGCCCGTTCCGGCACCGGTTTGCACGGCCACTGTATGACCTGCTGCAATAAATTTTTTGACAGTCTCCGGCGTGATGGCCACGCGCGTTTCGCCTACGATACGTTCCTTGAGAACGGCCAGCTTCATAATACCCACCTTTACGCCACTGCGCCTGATATGATGGACGCAAGCTTGCTTCAATTCGCATCAACCGCAAAGCGTTTTTTTGGAAAAGTATCAGCTAACCCCGATACGCGGTGGCCCACCCTTGTCAGCCTGTGAACGACCAAAGGCGGTATCCAGTGTTTTTGTGGAAACCTGAGCCAGATGTATGGCTTCGGTGATGTGTTCCAGAATCATCACATTATTGGCCAGAACCGCCATGGCTTCGGGGCGCGGGTCATCGGCAATTTTGGTGCAACGGTGCAAAATATCGCCGCGAATTTCTATCAACAGGTCTTCAAGTTTGCGCCCGTTCGGGTTTTCATCTGATACCAGAAAATGGGTCATTGGCCGCTCCTTAGGTCTTGTCTGAGCGTATTATGACGCAATCATGTTAAGGATTTGCTGACATGAACGGAACTGTTTTATTGATTTTGCTTGTGATGAAATTACGATCGTGTTGGGATGTGAGATATATCAGGAGAAACAGGCCATGAGTGGACGAATGGGTGCGGCGGCAGCAATGGCCTTGTTAAGCGGTTGGAAATCACAAGAAGGCCGTGATGCCATTTGCAAAACCTTTGAGTTTGCTGATTTTAGCGCCGCCTTTGGTTTTATGGCCCGGGTGGCGCTAAAGGCGGAGCAAATGGATCACCACCCCGAATGGTTCAATGTCTATAATCGCGTTGACGTAACTCTGACCACCCATGATGCCGATGGGGTGACCGACAAGGACGTAACCCTGGCCGCGTTTATGGACGAGATTGCATCATGAGCGCCCCGCTTGCCCTTGTCACCGGCGCCTCGGGCGGCATTGGCGAAGCCTTGGCTTTTGAATTTGCCCGCCATGGCTATGATATTGCTCTGGCGGCACGCAGCGCAGACCGGCTTGCGGATGTGGCCGCAAGGCTTGCCGGTGAAGGCGCAAAAACCCACGTCTTGCCCGTGGATCTTGCGGTGCCGGATGGGGCAAAGAAACTGCTGAAAGCTGTGGATGACCTTCATCTGGAGGTGGATGTGCTGGTCAACAATGCCGGTTTTGGCGATATGGATCCGGTGGCAGAGGCCGATTGCGGCAGACTGGTTTCCATGGTGGATCTGAATATCCGCTCGCTAACAGAGCTGACCTGTGCCTTGTTACCTGAGATGACAGCGCGTCGCCGGGGCGGGGTCATAAATGTGGCCTCCACCGCTGCCTTTATGCCAGGGCCAAACATGGCGGTTTATTATGCCTCCAAAGCCTATGTGTTAAGCTTTACCCAGGCACTTTATACTGAATTGAAGGATACCGGCGTTACCGCCTGTGCCCTGTGTCCAGGGCCGGTAAAGTCCGGATTTCAGGATGCAGCGGCGATGAAAGGTTCACTCTTGCTCAAGTTGTCACCAATGATGACGCCAACAAAGGTAGCAAGCGCCGGTTATCGGGCCTTTGCCAAGGGAAAACGTGAAACCATTCCGGGGTTATCCAATAAAATGATGGTTGTTTCGGCCCAATTGTCACCCAAAGCCATGATTATGGCCTTGGTCAAACGCCTGCAAACGCAGTAATTATTTTTAGCAATAAAAAAGGGAAAAGACATGGCGGGACGGCTAACAGGAAAACGTGCAGTTATTACAGGTGGTGCATCGGGGCTTGGCGCGGCAATGGCACAGATGTTTGCGGCTGAAGGGGCGCAAGTTGCGCTTACAGATATTAATCTGGAAGGCGCGCAGGTTATGGCCGCCAGAATAAATGCTGAGTTTCAAGGCGCAGCCCATGCGTTTGCCCACAATGTGGCGGACGAGCAAAGCTGGATAGAGGTGGTTAAACAGGCCGATGAGGCGCTTGGTGGCTTTAATGTGCTGGTCAACAATGCCGGTATTGGCTCTATGGGTTCGGTAGAGGAGGAAAGTTTCAAAAACTGGAAAAAAGTCATGTCGGTGGACGCGGATTCGGTTTTTCTGGGTTGTAAATACGCCCTTGGTGTTATGAAAAACCATGCACCGGGAAGTATTATCAACATATCATCTATTGCCGGTCTTTATGCGGCCGGTAATATGAGCGCCTATAATGCCGCCAAGGCAGCCGTTTGGCTTTTGTCAAAGTCTGTCGCCTTGCATTGCGCCTCTCAAGGCTATGATATTCGCTCCAATTCCATACACCCGGTATTTATCAAGACGCCAATTTTGTTTGGCATGGGTAAGGTGCTGGAGGCTGGTTCTGATGAAGAGTTGATGAACAAACTGGCGCGCGGTATTCCGCTTCGCCGCATTGGTGAGCCGGATGACATTGCCTATGCGGCGGTTTATCTGGCCTCGAACGAGTCCAAATTTATCACCGGGATAGAACTTAAAATTGATGGGGGTATGAGCGCCCAGTAAATAATGTGAAGAGGGGCGATCTTTATTTTTCACTGACCATCAGGCTGGATACCAAAACCCGGGCCTTACCCTTGCCGATGGTTCGGTCAGTAATACTTTGCATGCGAGTCAATAAATAATCCACATCAGGTACCATGCCAGGGTCATAATGACTGCCCGCATATTGCGTGAGAATACGCCCATAGAAATCACGTAGACGCGGCGCTATTTTAATGGCGTATGCGCGAACAGCAGGATCGTTTATCTCGAGGCCATATTCAAAATGCATAAATCCTGCGGGCCGGTTGCCGTTAAAAATAGTGGCTGCACTTGGATAAAACTCGACAAAATTTTCTGTGGCCTCGGATATGGACTTGGTACCAAATGCTTTGGTCTCAACCTTTGTGCTTGCCTTCGATTTACCACCGCTTGCATAGGCAGGTGCGGGGAGGAAAAGTGCAATGCTGGCCAGTAATAATGATATGGTTCTGATGTTTTGCATACCAGACCCTAACGCATCGGAGTAAAGAAAGTCTTTGGGTTTGGGATAAAGGATTGAAAATCATGGCGGTCACATCAAAAAGACAGACAATCCCCAGGTCATTGTCGCGAAAAACCATAGAGCAAATATATGCACGTCTGGCTGCTGCTGACCCGGAACCACAGACAGAGTTGAATTATACAAATGCCTACACCTTGCTGGTTGCTGTTGTGCTTTCGGCGCAAGCCACAGACAAGGGCGTGAACAAGGCGACCAAAGCCCTGTTTGAAATTGCCAATACACCGCAAAAAATGCTGAGTCTTGGGGAAGATAAAGTTCGCAATTACATTAAAACCATAGGGCTTTTTCGTACCAAGGCAAAAAACGTCATTCTCCTTTCTGCGCGCCTTGTGGATCATTATGACGGTGAAGTACCTGGGTCGCGAGAGGCACTGGAAAGCCTGGCCGGGGTTGGGCGAAAAACCGCAAATGTCGTACTGAATGTTGTGTTTGCCATGCCAACCATGGCGGTGGATACGCATATTTTTCGCGTATCGAACAGAACCCGTATGGCCCCGGGGCGCAATCCGCTGGAGGTGGAAAAAGCATTGTTGAAAACCTTACCAGCAGAATACGCACAGCACGCCCATCACTGGCTTATCCTGCACGGGCGTTATACCTGTCTGGCTCGCAAACCCCGGTGCTGGTTATGCTCGATCAATGATCTATGCGCGTATCGGGAAAAAACCCCGCCGCCGGACTAACTTTTATTATTAAAGGATCAGGAAAATTCATGATGGTGCGATTTGTTGTTTTATTGCTTCTTGCGTGCTGGGGTACAGGTGTAAATGCCCGACAAATGACTTGTTCCGCGCCCATGGATACGGTTTTATCGCCGGTGAACATTGTTGATGTGGAGCATGGCACAATTCGGCAAAATCGTGCTTTGGTGCTCTCTGGTGGTCGCATTGCGCTTGAAACGGATGCTGATGAAATTAACGTCCAAACACCACTGACTATAAAATGGATTGATGGCAAAGGCGCTTATATCATTCCAGGTTTGTGGGACATGCATGTGCACACATTATGGGATAAAGACGTACCCGAGCCATTTTTCCAGATGTTTTTGAAGTCTGGCGTCACAGCAGTGCGTGACATGGGTGGCAGCCTTGAAATTGCAGCGGCTACCCATGCACGCATTAATGCATGCGAGATTTCCGCACCACATTTATGGTATCCAGGTCCGTTTCTGGATGGACCACAACCCGTTGACCCGTCGCTATCCATTGCGTTGAGCAATGCCGAAGAAGCTCGTGCAGCCGTTCGTATGCTCAAGCAGGCCGGCGTTGATTTTCTTAAAGTATATACGATGACCCCCAAGGCCGTATTTGAGGCTATTCTTGAGGAGGCGCTCTTACAAAATCTACCCGTTGCCGGGCACCTTCCCGCCAGTGCAGGTGCTAATGACCCGGCAATTTTGCGCATGGCTAGCATTGAGCATCAGTCCATAGAGCTGGGTGGATACTGTGCAGCAAACGATCAGGCCGCGTGCGCCTATGTTTTTGATGCCTTGATAACTGCCAAGGTGGCGCAAACACCAACTCTTGTCGTTCGGGAAATATCAACCGCGATGCGAAAATCGGATTTTGAAGAACCAGAATTTATGGAAGCCATGCCGGCGATTATACAATCTTATTGGCGTGCTGACCGCACCAGCGCCATGGCGCGCACAAACAATGAATGGCGTGCCAAAAGGGCCATATCCCTCTCTCATGCAAAATGGATGGCAAGAGAACTTGCCCGGCAAGGGGCAATTATACTGGCCGGTTCAGACGCTGGCACGCCCTTTATTGTACCCGGAGAAAGCTTGCATCAGGAACTGGCTTTGCTGGTTGAAGCAGGGCTTTCCGAAGCAGAGGCGCTGCGGGCTGCCACGTTATCCCCAGCCCGGTTTATGAAGCAAACTGATATGGGCGTAATTGTGCCTGGTGCTATTGCTGATTTCATAATACTGGAAGCAAATCCGCTGGACGACATACACAACACCCGCACAATTCTGGATGTTTATTCAGGCGGCATTGCTGTGAACCGTAACGGTCATTAACGTCAGGAGCCATCAGGACACCAGGACGATGGGTCACTCATGGAATGGGCAAGGCCGGCGCGTAGCAGCAATGCTGATAAATCATCGCCGGCATCTGTTTCCACGCGCGCAATGACCCGGCCAGCATATTTACCAAGATGTACAGTTTTGAGCATGACCTGTTCACCAAGATAGCGATTAAGAAAATCCCGGGCCTCGTGAGCGCGCACCCGTTCGACGTCACATTTCGGACGGAATAGTTCAGGCGCATCAATGTTGGCCAGACGCACCTTTATGTCGATATGTTGGTCGGGCCAGATCAGGGCGCGAACCGCCAGCGTATCACCATCCACCACGCGGATCAGCTCTGCCGAGATGGGGCCGGAAAGCACATCTCGCGTCATGGCTGTGCTGGCGCTGGTCAACACAAGCCCGAAGATGGAGATAAAAAATAGCCTCATTCCGGAACCGAAATTCAAAAAATAGGACTTTACTCCTATAATCAGAACAAAACAAGCCCGATTTTCCCGCTAAAGTTGTTTTATTGCAGTGTGGGTGAGAAACCTATCGCCTCTTAATCGCCGCCGCCCATGCCCATCATGCCGCCACCAGAACAATCACATCCGCCGCCATGGTGACCACCGCCGCCTTTACGTCCACGATTTTTAGACCGAAAACGTATCAATGGCGCTCTGGACAGCACGCTGCCGCCACCACCGCTAATGAAGGTGCCACCGCCGCCGCCAAAGAAAGCCGGTGCGCCACCGCCGACGCCCCCAGAAAGTGAGTTAAAAAATGCAGTATTACTGACCGTTACATTGGCGCTGGCATGGGCTGTAGCTTGCACGCGTGGCGCGTAAGTGCTGGTTGTGTGGATACGGGTGCCACCGGTCGGACACGGCACCGGGTGGGCTTGCCCTGAAGCACCAAGGCTAAAACAACCCTCAACCGGTATGGCCGGAGCACGCGTATCGCAATAACTTACAGCGTCATGATGGCGTTTGCCGCCATGGCTACCACAGGTGCTCTGATAAGAATGATGGGTTGATACAGGGGGGATATGGGGCCGGGTTGGTACATAAACATCATAATTGCCATCATAGCTGTTGGAATGGTTGCCCCGGGTTACCACCACGGGATTGGCATTATGTTGATAGGGTGCTGGCGGCGTCCAGACAGAGGTGGGCGCACCCGCCTGATGGGTGGAATATGTGCGCGAAGTACTGGCATGGGCCTGACCATAGCCGGTTGTTTGTGTGCTGCGCCAGGCAGGATGGGGTGTTCTGGGTGTGTCACGTGGCTCAACCCGTGGGCCAAAGCGGGTGCCATCTGCTGAAATCCAGCGTCCGGCGCAATCTATGCGCTGTTGCTCTGAGGATACTGTGCCAGTCAGGCAAAAATCGCTTTGCCCGGCCATGGCGCTGCCGCCAATAGCCATGCCAGCGGTCATGAAAACACCCGTTATCAGGGTAATGTGCAGTTTGGGCATACGCATTATGTCTCTCCAGTCCCGTTTCAGAACAGTTGAGTTTATCGCACGCAAGCTACATGCCGTAGCGGCTTCCCCTTAGACGCGACCAGGGTCATCAGTCTTTCTTGACTATGATGTATTGTTCGACGCACTGGCACGGTTGTGAGAAACCTGCTCTTTTTTGGCTCTGGCCAATCCCTTGAACAGGCCTATACACATAACGCCAATAATCACCATAAACGGCAAACCGGTTATAATCGACGCGGATTGCAGAGACTTTAGACCCCCGCCGATTAAAAGCGCACTGGCCACCGCGCCCACAAGAAAGACCCAGAAAATACGCTGCCTTTTGTTTGTGCCAATTTTACCACCAGCTGAAATTGTATCCAGCACAAGGGCGCCGGAATCCCAGGAGGTAACAAAAAAGACGAGGATCAAAATGATACCCACAAACGATGTGATTGACGTCAATGGCAATTGTTCGAGCATAACAAAAAGTTTGAGCTGTAATGCAGCTTCCGCCAAAGCGGTATGCCCATTGCTGACTTGATCTATGCCAACGCTACCAAAAGCGGTCATCCACAATGTGCTGATTATTGATGGCACCAGCAGCACATAAAAAATAAATTCCCGCACCGTGCGTCCTCGTGAAATACGGGCGACAAACATGCCAACAAAAGGCGCCCAGGCGCTCCACCATGCCCAATAAAAAGTCGTCCACTCATTAAAAAACAGCTGATCTGATCGACCAAACGGATTTGAAAGTGCAGGAAGTTTCTGCACGTAAGCAACAAGGCCATTCGCCAGATCAGTAAAAATAAGCGCGGTGGGGCCAACAATCACAACAAAAATGAAAAGGAGGCCAGCTAGCCCCATGTTAATTTCACTTAATCGCCGGACACCCTTTTTTAACCCCAAATACAAGGAAAGAACCGTTATCGAGGCAATCACAAACGCAAGAATAATCTGGTTCACAACAGTGATTTCAACACCAAAAAGGAAATTTAATCCGGATAATGCCTGTTGTGCTCCTAGCCCTAAAGAGGTCGCCAAACCAAAAACGGTGGCAATAACGGCAAGGGTGTCAATAACGTTACCCAGTGGGCCCCAGACCAGATCTCCAAAAATTGGATAAAACCCTGAACGAATAGTCAGTGGCAGTCCAAAGTTATAGCTTGAAAGCGCCAAAGACAGGGCAACAAGTGCATAAATTGACCACGGGTGAAATGTCCAGTGCATTATGGACGCCGCCATACTAATCCGCTTGGCTTCGGCAACATCCCCAGGGGCGCCGCCCAACGGGGCATAGCTGCCAATCTGTCCCGCACCCTCGGCAACAGAGCTTGTAAAATATGACAGCGGCTCGCTAACCCCGAAAAAAACAAGTCCAATGCCTATTCCCGCAGCAAACAGCATGGCAAACCAGGCTATATAACCAAAGTCAGGCTTCGCGTCTGCTCCGCCCAGGCGAACTTTTCCATACGGAGACACCATAATGACGACAGCCGTCAGGATAAATATATTCGCCAACAATGTCATCAGCCAGTTAAATTTGGTGGTGACAACACTCAAGGCCTTACCGAATAACTCGGCAGCGAAAACAGGATAAAGTAATGTAAAAACAACCAAAAACAGTATTAAGGATGAGGAAACAAAAAAAACAAATGGATGAACATCAAACCCTGAAAACTTCATATTTTTAGTATTAAAATTATCACTAATACTCGTTTTTTTAGCCATAAATCCTACCCCTTTTTCCTTGACTTAGCCTTGCATTTCTCCAATTGCAAATTTTCCTGATTGTCATTCAAGACAAAATATTTGTTTATTGAAAGTCTGCACAGGAAATCTCGGGAAAAACAATTACAGAAATTTTTCAGAATTCTTGACAGTTGGGCAAGGGTCAATTAAGGGTAACTTACTAATCAGTTAGTTATAAACGTAGTGGGGAATTTCGATGAACAGACTTTTAATGAGCGTTTCGGCAATTGCCGTGGCCTCTACATTAAGCACGGCAGTTCATGCTCAAGTTGATGAAATAATTGTTACGGCAACCAAGCGTGCAGAAAATGCACAGGATATTCCGGTTGCTGTTCAGGCCATGAGCGAAAGAACCCTGGATGATTTGGGTGTCGAGGTCTTTACCGATTATATTTTACAATTGCCCGGCGTGACCTCCGGCGGCAGCGGCCCTGGACAGGGGACAATTTATATCCGTGGCCTCGCCTCTACTACGCCAAATCTGACGACCGCCGGCGTTGCCGGCCTGGCACCAAACGTTGCCCTTTATCTGGACGAACAACCCGTCACCCAGGTTGGACGTAATCTTGATGTCTACGCGGCTGACCTGAACCGTGTCGAGGTTCTGCCCGGGCCACAAGGCACGTTGTTTGGCGCCAGTTCACAGGCCGGGACGATTCGTTTGATTACCAACAAGGCCGATACAAGCGAGTTTTTCGCGAAAATGAAAACCGGCGTTTCGTTCACTGAGCACGGTGGAATGAGCGAAAAGATTGAAGCCGTTGTTAACTACCCAATTATTGAAGATAAATTTGCCGTTCGCGGCGTATTTTATATCGATAATCAAGGGGGATATATCGACAATGTGGCTGGCACAGTCTCCGCACGGGAAAGCGCCCGTTTCCAAGGTGTTGTGACACGTAGAAACGGTGTGCCGACAAACCCCGGATTTCAAGCGGGAGCAGATTTCTCTGGTGTGACTTTTCTGGAAGCCAACAATCTTGATCTTGTCGAAAAGAATTTTAACGACACAACCTATACAGGATTTAGGCTTTCCTCGACATATTTCATAAATGATGACTGGAAATTAAGCGCCACCCATGCCCGTCAGAAAATCGAGTCTGACGGGGTTTTCTTTTATGACCCTGAGATCAATGACCCCAATCAACTATCAGTCAAGAGATTTTCACCGGACGAAACCAATGACAAGTTCGACAACACGTCCTGGACACTGGAAGGCCGCATGGGTGCTCTTGATGTCGTATACACAGGCGCATTTCTTGATCGGGATGTAAAACAAACGGTTGACTACACAGACTATTTGTTTGTTGGGCAGTATTTGCCATATTACATTTGCGATGGCTCGGTCACTTATCCTGGAGGCGCACCATCGGGTACGTGCCAGGCACCAAATCTGTTTGTGGATTCAACGACGGAAACAGAAATTTTTACTCATGAGTTGCGCTTTACCACCCCTTCGGAAAAACGCATGCGGGTTACGGCTGGTGGGTTTTATAGCGACCAAAAACTCGTGGAACGTAATAATTTCACCTATCCAGGCTCAATTTTTGCTGAAAGTTTCACCCCCGGCGTGTTTGGTTGGCCGCAAAATGGGCCGCTACCAGGTTCTTCGGTCAGCGATCCAAACCCTCGTCCTCTCGGCGTCATATTCTTTAATGACATCACCAGGGATGACGTGCAGTTAGGCGCTTTTGGGGAACTTAGCTATGATATTATTCCTGACGTGCTCACCTTCACGGGCGGGGCGCGTTACCATGATGTTCGGGTGAGCCTTAAAGGCAGCGCCAATTCCTCATTCTTTAATTTTGGCGGCATAGACGTTAATGCGTTTGGGACAAATCTTGATACCCAATTTGATGGTACTCAGATTATCAACGGCGTTCCGGTGCCAAAGAAAGCTGTGGCAACAGGCACGGTGTTTAAGGGTAATTTGTCCTGGACGCCGTCGTCAGATGCATTGCTTTATTTGACCTATTCAGAAGGGTTCCGACCTGGACTTCCCAACCGGCCAGCCGGTGCTGGTGGCGGGGCCGTTCCCGCAATCGTCAGAACAGACACCGTAAAGAACTACGAATTTGGCTGGAAACTTGATCTGGCTGATGGACAGGTTCGATTGAACGGTAGTGCGTTCTTCGTTGATATTGGTGATTTGCAAACGACAATTTTTGATACATCTGTATCCAATCTTCTCTTTTCAGATAATGCCGCCGATGCCGAAATTAAAGGTATTGAGGCCGATCTTACCTGGGCACCTGCCAGCATAGATGGCTTAACAGTTGTTGGCGCGGTTTCCATACTGGACGCTAAAGTTACCAAACTTGTTGGTGCCAGTGTGGCCATTGCTGGCAAGGGAGAAGACCTGGCCTACGCCCCTTCATTCCAGGGCAATTTACGCGCCCGGTATGAGTGGACTATGGACAATGGCTTTGACGCCCATTTTCAACCTTCAATGGCGTACTCTGCATCATCCTTCAGCGATATTGTTTCCATTAACCGCGCCAAGCAGGATAGTTATTTTATCCTCGGCTTAACGGCTGGCATTGCGCATGATCGCTGGGCATTGGAGTTTTACGGTGATAATTTGACCGATGAACGGGCACAGCTAAACAACAACTTTGGTTTTGATCGTGAACGGATATCTGTAAACCGTCCTCGGACTTGGGGTATGCGCCTGTCCGTAGATTATTAAAATTTGTAAGTTTTCGTTTCATTGACTAAAATTTGAAGGCGCTCCAGTATTGGGGCGCCTTCTTTTTTTGTCATTATTATGGGTTGTTGTATTTTATGTCTTTAGACATTGAAAATTTTTCAGGCACTATCAGAACTGCCCAGTCGCAAATTTATAACAGCCAGTTTGATGCTGCCCTGACATCACTTTGCGGTATTTTGGATAAAGCACCAGAACATCAGGATGCATTATATATGAGCGCCGTTTGCCAACGTTATGCCAAACGTTCCGATGCCGCCTTTGCCATTATTGAAAAATTAAAAGCCCTGGCCCCTGATTTTGGTCGCACTTTTCAGGAAGAAGGCCATTTATATCGCGAACTTGGCCAATCAGAGAATGCATTACGCGCTTTTAGCCAGGCTTGCGTGCTCAACCCTGCCCTTATTGCGAGCTGGCGGGCGCAGATTGAATTATTACAAGAGGCCGGGCGCAAAGAAGAGGCTAAACGGGCCAGTGGTCAGGCGGATAGACTGGCTGCTTTACCTAAAGAGTTGTTAAGCGTAACAAATTTTATTTATGAGGGAAAAACTCTCAAAGCTGAGAATTTATGCCGCCATTTCCTGCAAAACCATCCCCATCACATTGAAGCTATGCGCCTACTTGCTGAAATAGGCATGCGTTTTGGTGTGCTGGATGAAGCGGATTTTTTGTTGGAAAGTGCCATAGAGTTTGATCCGGAAAATATCCAGATACGTCTTGATTACATTCAGGTTTTGCGAAAACGACAGAAGTTAAAACAGTCTGTTAAGCAGGCTAAATACCTTTTGAACAAGGATAAAAATAGCCCGGTTTTTCAATCGACCTACGCCATAGAAAGTCTACAGGCCGGTGATTATGACACCGCATTATCAATGTTCGATAAAGTTCTGGAAAAATTACCAAATGACCCATCCACACTGACTTCACGCGGGCATGTGCTTAAAACCTCCGGGCGACAAAGTGATGCTATTGCCTCATACCGTGATGCCTACAGAGCGAAGCCCGACCACGCCGATGCTTATTACTCACTGGCTAATCTGAAAACCTACCAGTTTAATGATGAAGAAGTGTCAGCAATGCACACTCAAGAAAGCGATATCAACACCCTTTATCGCAACCGTATTCATTTTTGCTTTGCCCTTGGTAAAGCCTATGAAGACCGTCATGACTATGAAAAATCATTTTTATTCTACAAGCGGGGTAATGATTTAAAAAACATGCAAAGCGGCTATAGCGCCGAGATAATGGATGAAGAGCTTCATGCCCAATCCGGGCATTGCACGACAGAATTATTCGACAAAAATAAAGGCAATGGATGTCAGGAAGATGCGCCTGTTTTCATAGTCGGTCTCCCAAGGGCTGGCTCCACATTACTGGAACAAATTTTAGCGTCACATTCACAAGTGGATGGGACGCTGGAGCTGCCCAATATTTTGACGCTTTCACATAATTTACGTGGCCGCAGCCTGGCCGGGAGCGGTAGTAGATACCCCAAAATCCTGTCCGAGTTAACCAATGAACAAATGTGCAAATTTGGGGACACATACATCAAAGAGACTCAATTACATCGCAAAGGTGCACCATATTTTACTGATAAAATGCCCAATAATTTTCGCCATATAGGCCTTATTCATAGCATCCTTCCCAATGCAAAAATCATTGATGCCCGCCGTAATCCCATGTCGTGCTGCTTTAGTGGCTTCAAACAACTTTTTGCCGAAGGGCAGGAATTTACCTACAGTCTCGATAATATTGGACGTTATTATAAAGGGTATGTTGAACTGATGGATCACTGGGACAGGGTTTTGCCTGGCAAGGTTTTACATGTGCAGTATGAGGATGTGGTCGATGATTTGGAAACGCAGGTTCGGCGTATTCTGGAGCATTGCAATCTGCCTTTTGAGCAATCCTGCATTGATTTTTATAAAACCAAACGTGAAGTACGTACCGCCAGCTCAGAGCAGGTGCGCGAACCCATCAATACCAAAGGGTTGGCGCAATGGAAAAATTATGAGCCACATCTTGATGAGCTGAAATCTGCTCTGGGTGATAGTCTGCAAAATTATCACAGATGAACCGGCGCACTTATTTAACCCGTACTATGCGCACCCCGACATGGGTGGTTTGTTTGATTGCCCTGGGTTTTGAAACCCGTACATCAACGCGCAAGACCCTTATATGCTCAAGACAATAGGCCGCAATTTTCTCTGCCATATCTTCAACCAGGCCAATATGACCATTATCAAGAATTGCCTTTACGCCCTGACATGTCTGGTCATAACAAACAATGTTGCCAATATTATAACTGGCCCCCCGCTCCAGGGGGGATAAATCCATAACAATATTGATTTGAACAGGCTGTTTTTTCGTCAGTTCGTGCTGATAGACACCAATTGATGCTTCCAGGGTCAGATCTTCAATAAACACCTGATCCATGCTTTGTTGTGTTTCAGCCAAGGGCGTTATTTCAGCACCCCCCCTGCGAAAGGTTGCCAGCCGTATATCGTTATTTGTCATCTCTTGCCCCCATCCGGATTTGCGCCTTATCGGTGACAGACGTCTCAAAAAAGCGTGAAAGATATGGCGCGAATGACCGCCAAACCTCAACATGAAATTCATGTTCAGCTTTCCTCAACAGTATAATTTCGGTGTTCTCATAAACTGTGCGCGTGCATTTCCCAACAGGAAATACATGCAGGGATAAGTCCAGTGGACAACCTGTATTCAAGATGTTTTCAGCATTTTCCCCGTGCACAATGAATCCCAGATTGCGGTGAGAAATATCAACAACACTGCATGTAAACTTACTAGAAAGCGTGGCAAAGGTTTGTTTTAACGCCAACGCTCTGGACAGATCAGAAATCAACAACCACTCATCGGGGCCAAGCCGCAGAACCAGCTGGCCACCCTTTATCGACGACATGCCAATGTTTGCTGGCAAATCCAGCTGGCTTGCCTTTCGCACAGCCGCTATGTCTTCTGGTTTGAAGCGTAGGCTATAGCGAACCTGCTCATCAATAAGCCTTACGCCGCCAATTTCGGTCTCATTGGTCAATATCGGGGCAAGGCGCACCCCTTGATCTATTGATAAATGTATCCCGGTTTTTTCAGACAACATTTAATCTCTCCCCTTTGGGATCATAAAATACTGTCGCACAAATTTTTGCTTCATGAGTCTTTTCAGGCATTGGTACATAAATATTGCTGCCTGTCTGCGCACGACCACTTTTTACAACCGCCAGCGCAATTGAACGATTTAGCGTTGTGCTCCAATAAGAGGATGTGACATGACCAATCATGGTCATAGGTACAGATTGCCCGGGCGTAGCAACGATTTGCGCGCCTTCTTCCAGAACAATGTTGGGATCAGTGGTGAGCAATCCGACCAATTGCTTACGCCCCGGAGCTTGTATATCGGCACGGGCCAGTGACCGCTTGCCAACAAAATCCGGTTTCTTTTTACCAATTGCCCACGACATTCCTGCATCATCAGGGGTTATGGTTCCGTCGGTGTCCTGACCAACAATGATATAACCTTTTTCAGCACGAAGAACGTGCATGGTTTCGGTACCATACGGTGTTATGCCGTACGCTTTTCCAGCATTGAACAGTTTTTCCCACAAGGCCCTGCCATAATGTGCCGGCACGTTGATCTCAAAACCTAGCTCCCCTGAGAAGCTAACCCGGAATAACCTTGTTTCCACACCGAAAATTGTCCCTTCGCGCACCGCCATATGCGGAAAAGCTTCCGGGCCAAGGTCAATGCCATCTATGAAAGGCTCAAGCAGTTTTCGGGCGTGGGGGCCATTAAGCGCAATAACTGCCCATTGCTCTGTTGTTGAGGTAAGCCAGACGTTCAGATCTGGCCATTCTGTTTGCAGATAATCTTCCATCATCCGCAAAACCCGCGGCGCACCGCCGGTGGTGGTGGTGACATGAAAACGGTCATCGGCCAAGCGGCCAATGACACCATCATCCATAATATATCCATCCTCGTGCAGCATCAGGCCATAGCGGCATCGCCCGATGGCCAGCATCGTCCATGGATTGGTATACATCAAATTCATAAATTTGGCTGCATCCGGGCCTACGACTTCAATTTTCCCCAAGGTTGAGGCATCAAAAATACCCAATTCATTGCGCGTTGCCTTGCACTCGCGTGCAACAGCAGCATGCATATCCTCATTGCCTTGCGGGAAATATCTGGCACGTCGCCACAGGCTGACAGGTTCAAAAACAGCGCCATTGTCGTCTGCCCAGCCATCAATTGAGGTTTTACGGGTAACGTCAAACAAATCATCTGCCCGATGCCCAACCAGCGCCCCAAAGCTTGTCGGGGTAAAGGGCGGGCGAAAGGTGGTAAGGCCAATTTTTTGCACGGGTATCTGGATTGCTTTTGAGGCGATCTGCACTGCGTTCAGATTTGAGGTTTTACCCTGATCGGTTGCCATGCCGGTGGTGGTGTAGCGTTTGACATGCTCGATCGATTTGAAACCCTCTAGAACCGCAAGATTAATGTCTTTTTCTGTCACATCGTTTTGAAAGTCCACAAAGGCCTTGATCCTCGACGGGTCACGATTTGTGGGCAATGTTTGCCATGTTTGACCGGTTCCAAATTCTGTTTCCTCTGTACGAAATGGATTTCCCCCACCCCCGGCAATAGACCCCTCCTCCAGTCCGGCACTCAAACCAAAAGTGCCATTACAGGCACCGACGGACAGCGTGTTTTCATTAGCCATATCAGGAACGGCAGCACCAATGTCATCTTGCCATTTTAATGAGCCTTTGGAATGGGAAAAAAGGTGAACGCTTGGCGTCCAGCCACCCGTCATAAGCAAACAATCGCAAGCAATATGCTCCGTGCCATTACTGACCTTCTGGTTTTGAAATTTTGCGACACGAACACCTGTTATTCTCAGTCTCCCTTTTGTACCGCACACCACAGTGCCGGTCAGAACGGCAATGCCTCTTTCGTGCGCCTGTTGCAAAAGGATTTCAGAAACATCTGCGCGTAAATCAATGATAGACGATATTTTTACACCAGCATCTGACAAATCAAATGCCGTTTCATAGGCACTGTCATGTGAGGTGAAAACGGCCACATTATCCCCAACAGCAACGCCGTAACGGTTCAAATAGGTTTGTGCCGCAGATGCCAGCATCACGCCTGGCCTGTCATTACCGGCAAACACCAATGGGCGCTCAATGGCACCGGCGGCAAGGATCACCTTACCTGCCCTGATCCGGTGCAGACACTCCCTTGGCGAGGCAGGGTTTATATCGCCCTGATGATCCGTCAGGCGCTCGACCAGCCCCAGAAAATTATCATGGTAATAGCCAATAACGGTGGTGCGGGACAGCAGGGTTACATTTTTGCGCAACCACAAGGTTTCAAGGCTTTTATCCAGCCATTGCCATGCCAATTGCCCATCAATCCTTGCCTCCGGATTTGAAAGCAGACTGCCACCAAGTTCGTTTTGCTCATCAGCCAGAATAACCCTGTCACCCTTTTCAGACGCCGCCAGGGCTGCGGCAATACCAGCGGGGCCAGCACCGACCACCAAAACCTCACAATGACCATAGAGGCTGGCATAATGATCGGCATCAGCCTCAGTCGGCGCAGGGCCAAGACCCGCCAGTTTGCGAATAACAGGCTCGTATACCTTGTCCCAGAATGATTTGGGCCACATGAAGGTCTTGTTATAAAATCCGGCAGGGAACATCATCGAAAAAATGTCATTGATCGCACCAAGATCAAACTTCAAATTTGGATAATTATTCTGACTATACGCCACCAGGCCATCAAAAAGCTCCAGCGTTGTGGCCCGTACATTTGAGGTTACCCGCCCAGGGCCGCGATCAAATGTCACCAGGGCATTGGCCTCCTCGGAACCTGCGCCTAAAAACCCGCGGGGTCGGTGATATTTGAACGACCGCCCGATCAAATGCACGCCATTGGCCAGCAAGGCAGAGGCCAGTGTGTCTCCCACAAAACCCTGATATTGTCGATCATCAAAGGTAAAGCTGATGAGCCGCGCCCTGCGAATACGCCCGCGCCCGGTTTTGCGAAAATTTTTCATTCTTTGACCTTCGCAATTTCAACGTCAGCAGGTCTGGGCAGGCCCATTTTGTAGGTCATGATGAATTTATCACTTATGGTGTCACGCACCGCATTAAAAAACCGTGCGCAGCCATGAATGTGATACCAGCGCTCATAATGAACACCGCGTGTGTTGTCGCGAATAAACAAATATTCGGCCCATGCCGTGTCATCCATCTTTGAGGGATCTGTTGGACGCACAATATGGGCTTCACCAGCATAGGAAAATTCAATCTCTGGTCGTTCTTCTTCACAATAAGGGCATTTAATCAACAGCATGGCATCCCCCTAATGGGCCACAGCAGCGGCAGCGGCTTCATCGATCAGGCGTCCACCCTTGAAGCGTTCAAGCGTATAGGGTGCGTTGATCGGGTGTGGCTCATCCCTGGCGATGGTATAGGCCAGCAAATTACCGGCACCGGGCGTTGCCTTGAAACCACCCGTACCCCAGCCACAATTTACATAAAGACCCGGCACCGGGGTTTTGCCTAAAATTGGCGAGCGATCCGGTGTTACATCGACAACGCCGCCCCAGGATCGCAGCATACGCATGCGTTTAAAAATCGGGAAGATTTCACAGATCGAGGCTAATGTGTGCTCCAAAATGTGCAGCGCGCCGCGCTGGCTGTAGGAAATATACTGATCTGTTCCCGCCCCGATCACCAACTCCCCCTTGTCGGACTGGCTGATATAAGCGTGCACGCTGTTTGACATCACCACACAGGGCATAACCGGTTTGACTGGCTCGGAGACCAATGCTTGCAAGGGGTAGCTTTCCAGAGGGAACCTCAACCCTGCCATCTGCATCAAAACCGAGCTGTTTCCTGCCGCCGATACACCGATTTTGTTGGCGCCAATAAAGCCCCGCTCTGTTTCAACGCCCCGCACAGCACCATCAGTACCTCTTTTGATGCCGGTCACCGCACAATTTTGGATAATATCAACACCCAGTGCCGCCGCAGCGCGCGCATACCCCCATGCGACCGTATCATGGCGCGCTGTTCCAGCCCGCCTTTGCAGGGCCGCCCCCATAACCGGATAACGTGCGCCCGGGGAAATATCCAGCGGTGGGCAAAAGGCCTTTGCCTCTTCAGGGCTTAGCCATTGATTATCAACGCCGTTTAACCTGTTGGCATGGATGTGGCGTTGAAAGCTTTGTACATCATGAACAGAATGGGCCAGCATCAAAACACCGCGTTTTGAAAACATCACATTATAATTCAGCTCCTGACTAAGCCCGTCCCACAGATCCACCGCATGATCGTAAATACGGGCGCTTTCATCATACAGATAATTCGAGCGGATAATGGTCGTATTGCGGCCAGTATTGCCGCCACCAAGCCAGCCTTTTTCAATTACAGCAACATTGGTAATTCCGTATTTTTTGGCAAGATAATACGCCGCACCAAGCCCATGACCGCCTGCCCCGACAATGATAACATCATATGATGTTTTGGGGGCAGCATCGGGCCATTGCTTTGGCCACTTTTTATGACCGTGAAGGGCATTGGCAAACAAAGAGCCGGCTGAATATTTCACCATCCGCCTCCCGCCTAAGACCTTAATTTCTCGTTTGTCGGATCATAAGGACTTTCTTCTACAACGATCGCTGCATATCGCTTGCCAAGAATATCAATTTCCAGCTGGTTACCAATTTCTGACTGATCCGGGCACACCATCCCCAGCGCCAGTGATTTTCCGGTTCTGAACCCGTAATTGCCGCTGGTGGCGCGCCCGACAACTTTACCTTTGGCATAAATCGGGTTGTTGCCAATCACATCAGCATCGTCAACACCCAGCACCTCAATCGTCACAAATGCATTATCTGCGCCGCGTTTCTCCCAGGCAAAAAGGCTGTCACGGCCAATGAAGTCATTTTCTTTTTTGCGGGAGACAAAACGACCAAGTCCGGACTCATAAGCCGAATATTCAATAGACATTTCTGTGCCGACAAGGCGGTAGGATTTTTCCATCCGCATACTATCCATGGCCCTAATGCCAAAGGGCTTTATCCCGTATGGCTCACCATGCTCCATCAAAACATCAAAAATATGATTTTGATACTCAATCGGATGATGAATTTCCCAACCAAGCTCACCAACAAAATTCACCCGCAAAAGTTTTACCGGCGCGTGCCCAATTGACGTTTCCTGCCCGGTCAGCCAGGGAAAAGCTGCACTTGAAATGTCTGCACCGCATAAGGGTTGCAAGAGATCCCGTGCTTTTGGCCCGGCTACAACCAGCACCCCTTTGGCATTTGTCAGATCAACAAACTGAACGGAACCATCCGTTGGCATGTGTTTTTGTAACCAGTCATGATCCAACCGGTGGTAGGCACCCGCAGAAACCAGATAATAACAATCCTCTGCCTCGCGCTGCACGGTAAATTCTGAATGAACACCACCTCGACTGGTCAAACCGTGCGCCAGTCCTACGCGACCAATTTTAACCGGCATTTTATTGGCGAGCAAATAATTCAGAAAGTCGGTGGCACCCGGGCCTGATACCCGGCATTTGGCAAATGCGGTCATGTCCAGGAGACCAACATTTTCCTGAACGTTTTTGCACTCGTTACCCACATGCTCAAACCATGAGGAGCGCCGGAATGACCAGTCATCCTTTTGGTCAACACCTTTTGGCGCAAACCAGTTTGGGCGCTCCCAACCAAAGAGCTGACCAAAGACGGCACCACGGTCTTTCATACGGTCATAACAAGGCGATGTTCGCAAAGGCCTTGCTGCTGCCCGTTCTTCATCCGGGTAGTGTATGGCAAACACATCGGCATAGGCCTCTTCATTTTTTTCAATGAGATAGCTTTTGGTTGCGTATTCACCAAACCGCCTTGGATCCACACCTAGCATATCCACACCTGGCTCACCCTCAACGATCCATTCCGCCAATTGCCAGCCGGCCCCGCCCGCCGCCGTTATCCCAAAGCTGTGTCCTTCATTAAGCCAGAAATTACGCTTGCCCCAGGCAGGGCCAACAATGGGATTGCCGTCCGGGGTATAGGCAATCGCACCGTTATATACTTTTTTTATGCCCAGGTTTTCAAAGAGTGGAACACGATGAATGGCCGACTCAATATAAGGGATCAGGCGGTCTATATCGTCTTGAAAAAGCTCGTACTCTGCGTTTTGCGCCGGGCCATTCACATAGCAGGCTGGTGCGCCTTTTTCATAAGGCCCCAAAATTAAGCCGCCTGCTTCCTCGCGCATATACCAGGAGCCATCAGACTCTCTTAACACGCCAAGCTCTGGCAAACCCTGTTGTTTGCGCGCTACAATATCGGGGTGAGCCTCAGTAACGATGTATTGATGTTCCACAGGGATAACCGGAATATCCAATCCGATCATTGCCCCGGTTTGGCGGGCAAAGTTTCCCGTTGCTGAAATCACATGCTCGCAAACAATATCGCCTTTGTTAGTAGATACGCACCACTCTCCACCGGGTAATTGCGTAATGCCCGTTACCACAGTATTGCGATAAATTTTTGCTCCATTAGCGCGAGCGCCAATGGCAAAGGCCTGCGTCAAATCCGCAGGCTGCACATAACCATCATCCGGGTGACGCATAGCACCGACAAGCCCATCTTTTACCGCAAAAGGCCAAAGATCAATCACTTCATCCGGGGTCAAAAACTCAACATTAACGCCAATGGTTTGTGCCACGCCCGCATATTGATGGTACTCGTCCATCCTGTCCTGATTAGTGGCAAGGCGAATGTTGGAAACAGTGCGCAAGCCAACATCCTGCCCGGTTTGCGCTTCAAGCCGCCCATAAAGGTCAACAGAGTATTTGTGCAATTGCCCAACAGAATAGCTCATATTGAATAGCGGCAGCAAACCGGCCGCGTGCCATGTAGACCCGGAAGTCAGCTCATTGCGCTCAACAAGAACAACATCCGACCAACCCTTTTTTGCCAAGTGATAAAGGGTTGAAACCCCCACAACGCCGCCGCCAATCACAACTGCCCTCGCATGGCTTTTTACCATTTGTGTTTCGATGGTTTCACCCATACTCGACGTCCTTGCATTGCTGGTATTTTGTCTTTTCTAGGAAGAGCTGTTTTCTGCTTCAGTCATTAAATCCAGCAAAAGTTGATCAAAAATCTTCCAACACTCACCCGGACTTACGTTTTTTGATATTTGTTTTTCAACCCAAAGTCCGATTATCAAAGCCCGAATTTTAATAGCTGCAGAGCGCGCTTTGCGTCTGCTTAGGCCCGCCTGGCACAGATCATGTGTAAAGTTGGAAATCATGCGGGCGCCAAATATTTTGAAAAGCCGACCTGTTTGCGCATTATAGGTGGAATAGACCCATAATTGCGGCCAGATACTGGCTGCCTCATGGGATAAATGTGTTGCACTGAAATGCACTCTTATGGCTTCTCTTACCCTGTCGATTGGGTCTTTTTCAGCCTTTCTCACATGCAGCATTTCTTCACGAATACTTCTAATGACGAAGACAAACGAATTGTAAATAAGGTTTTCTTTTGTATTAAAAAAATAATGAATTGACGCGGTGGAAACACCCGCTTTCTTGCTAATGGACTTGGTGGTCAGATGGGCGATATTTTCATCCGCCATTGCAGAAAGTGTTCCATTAATAATGATCTGCGACGTATCGTTGGCAATATGTCTGTTTTTCATATAATTGTTTCCCGGCTGAGGACGTCATAACATTTGTCAAACGATACTTACCAATTGAGACACCTTGTTCTATGGCATGCGGCCATATTAAGCACAATAACATAACCAAACAAAGTAACTAATCAATCAGTCAGTATTTAAATTACCCAAAACACCGTGTCAAGAAATTAGCAAGACATGAACGCACCAGCAGACAAGTGTACCTGCGACGAATGGTCATACTACAAGCATAAGCAACTTCGTATTCAGTGCGCTTGCCTAGGGCGAGTTCAGCAAAATGGAGCAGGGTTATGGTTTACGATATTCTTGTCATAGGCGGCGGCCCGGCGGGGCTGGCGTTTGCCAGCCTGATGGCGGGTATGGGGCAAAAAGTTGCGGTTTTTGATCGCCAGCCCAAAAAGGCACTGGCAAATCCGACCTTTGATGGTCGCGACATTGCCCTTTCGGAGAAATCACGACAGATCATGGATGAGCTGGGGGCATGGCAATACATCGACACGGATCAGGTTTCGCCGATCCGATGCGCCAGGGTACACGACGGCAATGGGCCATCAAGTCTTGTTTTTGACCCAAGGGCGACCGGGGCTGACCGTCTTGGCAACATTGTTTCCAACCATTTGATCCGCAAGGCGCTTTATGATGTGGCCAAGAGCAAAGCCAATATAACGCTGTTTTTCGATGCCGAAGTCAGCACCCTGCAGCGCGGCGAAAAGGTCGCCACGCTCATATTAAGTGATGGATCAATTTTTACCGGCGCCCTGGCCGTAGCTGCCGATACGAGGTTTTCCAAAATTCGCCAAAGCAGTGGCATAATGGCGGACATGCACGATTTTGGTCAGACCATGATTGTCGGGCGCATGGCCCATGAAAAATCACACCATTACATCGCCCATGAGTTGTTTCGCTATGATGGCGGGCTGGCGGTTTTGCCGATCAATGGCAACAAAGCCTCCATTGTGCAGACGTTTGCCGCCGATGTCGCCAACGAATTCATGGACATGGATGACCAGGCCTATGCCCGCGCCACAGAGCCGCGCTTAAAGAGCCTGCTTGGAAAATTGGCCTGTGATGGCCCGCGCATCGCCTATCCGCTGGTCGGCGTCTATGCGCAGAAATTTTATACGGATCGTCTGGTACTGATCGGCGACGCCGCCGTTGGCATGCACCCGGTTACCGCCCATGGTTTTAATTTTGGCATTCAGGGTGTTGCCAATCTGGCCGGGCATTTGCGTCAATCCATTGCCAGAGGGCGCGATATAGGCGCGCCGGGGGCGCTAAGGGCCTATCAGCGCGATCACCGCCGCCTTAGCTGGCCCTTATACCAGATGACCGAAAAAATGATGTCGCTTTATACCAACAATACTCTGCCTGCACGTATTGTGCGTAAGGTCGCATTACATGCCGCACAGACCTTTCAGCCCGGCAAGGATGTCATGATGGCCAGGCTGACCAGCACACCAATGCGCAATTTACTGGCCAACAAACTGCCCGCCCTCCCGCGTCTGTTTATGTGACGGGTTTTATTGCTTGAACCTCCATGTCATTGGCAACTGGCGCTGAGATTGCAGTTTTGAAAAACCACACTCAAAAATCACATGACCTTATACATATGCAAAAATATATTGATTTTTAGAGAAATATATGAAAATATATTTTTATATACATGGGAGATGCGCATGACCAAGGTGGCAATCGAAATTGAAAAATCAACGTTAAAGTCTCTTCAAGGCGTGGCCCGCCCACTGGTAGACACATATGACACCGTCATCGCTCGACTTCTCGGACACTACCAACAGCAAAATACCGCAAACAATACACTTGATGAAGCACCTTCTGCTAACAATTTTGAAAAACCCCTGCAATATGCCAGCGACGACCCGCCCAACCTTACCCACACTCGACTTATCCGTGCTTATATAGATGGCAAGGCCGTTCCAAGAGCAAAATGGAACAGCGTATTACATGTCCTCTACGAGATGGCAGCGCATGAAAATGACGATGAAAATTATCTTTGTTCACTGTCAACAGCATGTGTCATTTCCGGTATAAAAACTGACAATGGGTACAAGCCTGTTGCGGGCGGGGTGATTTCTTTGCAGGGCGTATCGGCCAAAAACGCTTGGCCAAACATTGCCGACATTGCCTGCAAACTGGGCAAGTCGGTTTCGGTTGAATTTGAGTGGCGCAATAAAAAAGCAGCGGCTCACCCCGGTAAATCTGGCATCCTGTCATGGCCCGACACACGGCAAAATTCATATTTGCAATCGATCGCAGCCAGCCTAAATGAATGGAAAGACGATGATGACGCACGGGCCTTTGATAACCTATGAACAATGGGACGTAGTGATTGTGCCCTTTCCATTTGTGGATATGCCGATACAAAAACCACGCCCAGCACTGGTTATTTCTACCCGTACAGCCAATCAACAAAATGCTCATACTCTACTAAGCATGATTACAACAGCTGCCCGGAGCCATTGGCCAAGCGACGTTGACATCAAAAATCTAGCCAAAGCCGGACTTCACGTCCCTTCGTTAATTCGTTGCAAGCTGTTCACATTGCCAAATACTCTGATCGACCGCCAAATAGGACGTCTCGAACCTGTAGACCAACGATTATGTACTCAGACTCTCAGGCAACTCTTAAACTTTCTATAATCCACGCTTGAGAATTTTTAACCTTCCACCGCTTCCCGTTGCGCTTCAAAAATTTCTGCACAGCCTTTTCGTGCATGAACCAGAAGCGCATCAAAATCATCAAAGGCCAGGGGTTTATCTTCGGCGGTGGCCTGAATTTCGATAATACCGCCAGTGCCGGAAAGCACAAAGTTGGCATCCGTTTGTGCGCGGCTGTCCTCAACATACTCCAGATCAAGAACGGCTGTGTCATCAACAATGCCGCAGGAAATGGCGGCGGCCATGTCAAACACCGGGTCAGTTGATAAGACGCCATTTTTGACCAAACCCAAGCACGCCAACTTTAATGCCACCCATGCCCCGCAAATGGAGGCGGTGCGGGTGCCGCCATCGGCCTGAATGACATCACAATCAAGCACAATCTGGCGCTCACCCAGAGCCGTTAAGTCGGTTACAGCACGTAATGAGCGCCCGATCAGGCGTTGAATTTCCTGAGTGCGGCCCGATTGTTTGCCTTGCGCTGCCTCGCGGCGCATGCGGGTATGGGTGGCCCGGGGCAACATGCCGTATTCCGCCGTCACCCAGCCTTTACCAGAGCCGCGCATCCACGGCGGCACTTTTTCACTAATACTGGCCGAACAGAGAACATGGGTATTCCCAAAACGCGAAATGCACGATCCTTCCGCATAGGGCATAATACCTGTTTCAAGGCTGAACTCACGTAATTGATCGTTTTGGCGGTTCGATGGACGCATAGATAAACTCCATATTTTAATCTGCTGGTGTCATAAACTGGCTGGCGAATACTGCAATACCCCTTGACGGAACGTGCAGGAGACCAAATCATCAAAATATGAACACACCGCCCATTTCCCCGTTAAACACGCTGGATGAGCGCAGCCGCGAAATATTCCGCGAACTGGTCGAGGCCTACCTTAATGATGGTGAGCCGGTTGGCTCACGAACATTGGCGCAGCATGGCAAGAGCGGATTATCGTCAGCGTCCATTCGCAACACCCTGGCTGATCTGGCCAGCATGGGCCTGCTTAGCGCCCCGCATGTCAGCGCCGGACGCCTCCCGACACAGGCGGGCCTTCGCCTGTTCGTAGACGGGCTATTGCAAATTGGCGATCTGGCACAAACAGAGCAGCACGATATTGACACCCGCGTGCGCGCCCATGGCGGCACACTGGATCAGGCACTGACCGAGGCCTCCACCATGCTTTCAGGTCTTGCTGGCGGGGCCGGGCTGGTACTGGCCCCGGCACATGAGACCGCATTACGCCACGTAGACTTTGTCTCCATATCACCCGAGCAAACACTGGCCGTATTGGTATATGAAGATGGCAGTGTAGAAAACCGCGTGATGGATCAGCCCCCTGGTGCAACACCGGCAGCCCTTAGCGAGGCAGGAAATTATCTTTCAACGCAGCTAAAAGGGCGAACACTTGAAGAAGCCCGCGAAGATATTTTACAAGAAATTGCATCACATGCCACCGCCCTGGATGAAGCCGCGCAAAGCCTTATAACCAGCGGCCTGGCCGATTGGGCAGGAGGAAGCGGTGATGAGCGGGCACTGATCGTTCGCGGGCGCTCCAACCTGTTACAATCTGTGGAGGCAACTGCAGATCTTGAGCGCATCCGCTATCTCTTTGATGATCTGGAGCGTAAAAAGGACGTGGTGGAACTGATGGAGCAAGCTCGAAACGCGCCGGGGGTAAAAATTTTTATCGGTTCCGAGAATGCTTTATTCAGCTTGTCGGGTTCAAGCGTGATCGTGGCACCCTATATGGATAGCGAAAGACGAGTTATTGGGGCCCTTGGCGTTATTGGCCCGACACGGATAAATTATGCACGGGTGATTCCCATGGTGGATTATACCGCCCGCGCCGTTGGGCACGTACTGGATCGCCTGACAGGAAAGTGAGTAAGACAAGATGAACGAACACGCAGAAGATCACGCTGAAACAGAAGCAACAGAGGCAGGTGATGAAAACCAGCCTGAAGCCCTTGATGCCAATGCAATCGATCAGGAACCTGATCTGCGCGAGGAATTGGGCAAGCTCAGGGAGCAAATGTTTCGCATTGCTGCGGAGGCCGAAAATACCCGTAAACGCGCCGCACGGGAAATTGCTGACGCGCGCAAATATGCTGTGACCAGCCTGGCCCGCGATCTTCTTGATGTTGCTGATAACCTTTCTCGTGCCCTCTCGGCTATCCCGGCTGAGGCTCGCGATCATGCCTCCGAAGCCCTGGGCGGTCTTATTTCCGGCGTTGAGCTGACCGATAAAAACCTCCATGCAGCCCTGGATCGCCACGGGGTTCGCAAAATTGACCCCAAAGGTGAAAAATTCAATCCCAATCACCATCAGGCGGTGGTGCAACTTCCCTCAACCGCACCCGCCGGCGAAGTGGTCGAAGTAATCCAGCCAGGCTACCTTCTGGGAGAACGCACGTTACGCGCGGCCATGGTTGCTGTTTCATCGGGGCGGCCACCGGTGCAAACAGAGCCAGAAGCGGCGGGGGATAACGATGCTACACCCGGCAGCACCATTGATACGACGGCCTGACCTTGCAAAGCTTTAACGTGTCTTTGATCTAAAACCCGGGCAAGATGCACCCATGGTAATACTTGGTTTCGTTCTCGCTGTTTTTTTGCAAACCGGTTCGGTGGCCAAATTGCCAACTGGCGTTTCGACACTCATCGCCGAAGCGCGTACAATCGCTGATCGCCAAGGCGACACAATCTGGCCGGGCTTTGCCAAAACCCCGTATCCGGTTTTGCTCACCGGCAAAGACCACAGCTTTTTGTTCTGTCCTGTCGGCCCGGCACAGGGGTTTGATGACCTGGGGCTGGAGCCAATAACAGGGTGCGCGGTCGCGACCAGAAAACGGATGTTTGCACCCAACTTACAGGCAACATTTCCAGCGGTGGATGGCATTTCAACCGTGGTTATTGGCACACCTGATGTGACCGAGCGTAATGAGGCCGCGTGGATTTCTACATTGTTGCACGAACATTTTCATCAAATGCAGATGAGCCAGCCTGATTATTACAAGCAGGTCAGCGCCCTTGGACTGGCGGGCGATGATGACGGGGGCATGTGGATGTTGAACTATCCCTTTCCCTATGAGGAGGAGGGCGCGCGGGCCGCGTTCCAAAACATGGCATATGCCCTTGTTGATACCTTGCGCGCCCGGGAAAGTATTGTTTTTCAGCGTCGCATTGTCACATATCACAAAGCCCGCCGTGCCGCTTTTGCCCGAGTAAGCGCCGCCCAAGGCCGTTATGCAGAGTTCCAGTTATGGCAGGAAGGTGTATCACGTTATAGTGAAATTGCCCTGGCAGAAGCCGCAATCGAGCGGTTTCGCAGGGGCGAAAGCCCTTATGATTATTCTGCCCTGGCCTTAAACTTGCGCGTGTCTGTGCTTAAAAACCTGGATCGTTTTGACCTTAAAAAAAATGGTCGTGTCAGTTTTTATGCCCTGGGTGCCGGCGAGGCATTATTACTTGATCGGCTGCGCCCCAACTGGCGCGAGCAATATTTTCACACCGGCCTGGCCATGGCCCCGCTGATTTATGAAGACAACACTCATGCTGAGGCCAGATAATCATCCAGTTTCGCCAAGACTGCCTGTTTATCAGGCGCATCCAGAAACGAGCCTTCAAAGCTGTTGCGCAAGAGCTGCTCCACATCCTTGCGGTTAAGTGGCAGGGCTTTAATCAGCGCGGCAAAATTATCGTTTACATAGCCGCCAAAATACGACGGGTCATCGGAATTTATGCACGGCTTCAACCCGGCGTCCAGCATGGCCTTGATCGGATGGTCTTTCATATCATCCACAACACAAAGCTTGAGGTTGGATAAGGGGCAAACGGTCAGGCACATGCCTTCTCCGGCCAATCGCGCCACCAGTTTTTTGTCCTCCAGCGCACGATTGCCATGATCCACGCGCGCCACCTTCAAAATATCCAGTGCCTCCCAGACATAATCCGGTGGCCCCTCTTCGCCCGCATGAGCAACCACACGCAAGCCCATTTCGCGGGCCTTGGCAAACACCCGGGCAAATTTGGATGGTGGATGCCCGACCTCCGAGCTATCCAGTCCCACACCATCAATCACGGACAGGAATGGCACAGCATCTTCCAGGGTAGCAAAGGCGTCTTCCTCGCTTAAATGACGCAAAAAGCACATGATGAGTTTTGAAGACATGCCCAGTTTGGCGCGTGCATCTGCCAACGCACGAGTAATACCATCCACCGCATCGGCAAACGCCACGCCGCGTTCCGTATGCCCCTGCGGATCAAAGAAAATCTCGGTGTGGATGACGTTATCGGCGGCTGCACGGGTCAAATAAGCCCAGGTCAGGTCGTAAAAATCCTGACGTTTCAAGAGCACACTCATACCCTGATAGTAAATATCCAAAAATTCCTGCAAATTGGAAAAGTCATAGGCGGCACGAATACCCTCAACCGAGGCAAAGGGCAGCTTTACGCCATTGCGCCGGGCAATTTCAAACATCAGTGCCGGCTCGAATGAACCTTCAATATGCAAATGCAGCTCGGCCTTGGGGGCATTTGCAGCGAGTGAAATAAGGTCTGTCATGAAAGGCTCCGGTTCAACGAGATAAAATAAGGCAACAACCAAACCCTACTCCGATAAGATGCCTACTTGCAATTTTTATCGATGTTCTTATTATGTTCGCATTTAATGGAGGCCATAATGAGTCAAAGAGCATTCGGTGGTGAGCATACGACCCAAAAACTGCGAATTATAGAAAACTATCTAGGAATGTTTTCTACTGCCTTGAAAAACCAGCCATTTGACAGAATTTACATTGATGCATTTGCAGGTTCTGGCGAAGTACCTAGCAACACTTCTGCAAGACCACCCGCTCTTTTTCAGGAGTTCTATGAGAGTGAGAAGCAAGCCGTTCTTATGGGTTCCGCACAAAGAGCAATGGATTTGCGAACTCCATTTCAGCGTTACGTTTTTATTGATAAAAAGCGTTCCAATATAACGGAATTGAAGGAACGGTTCTCACCACATCACAGATTTAATAAATGTGAATTTCATTACGCTGACGCAAATACAAAATTGAAAGAATTGTGTAAATCAATCAATTGGAACAAAAACAGGGCTGTAGTATTTTTGGATCCGTTTGGTAATCAGGTTGCCTGGGATACTATCAAGGCCTTGGCCGAAACTAAGGCCATTGACCTTTGGTATTTGTTTCCATCAGGAACGGGTGTATGCCGTCAAGTTTCCAAAAAGGGTAAAATTCACGAAACCCATATAAAATCATTAATTAGTCTTTTTGGGAGTCAAGAAATATTAAGCCAATTAGCAACTATAGAAAGAGAAAATGACCTTTTTGGTGAGCGTGATGTTTCCAAGCGGACAGCTACAGTTGAGAGTGTAACGAAGTTGATGATATCGCAAATGAAAAATATTTTTCCTGGTGGTGTTCTGGACAAATGGGTACCGTTAGGCAAAAGTCGGAACCACCCGTTATATTCTCTTATTTTTGCTTGGGCTAATCCAAGTCCTGAGGCTTCTAATTTAGCTCGCAAATTTGCCAAAACCGTCTTGAAAGGAGTATCAGAAAACTGATATGGCCGGTCTATCAGACATAGAATGGACAGATGCAACATGGAATCCCGTTTCGGGTTGCCGCATTATTTCATCGGGGTGCACTAATTGTTATGCGATGCGTATGGCCGCACGTTTGCAAGCCATGGGGCATGAAAATTACATCGGAACAACACGGAAAAGTGGAAATCGTCACGTATGGACTGGCAAGGTTCATTTGAATGATGCTGTCTTAAAAACACCCCTGACTTGGCGCAAACCCCGGTTGGTTTTTGTAAATTCCATGTCCGATCTTTTTCAAGATAACATTCCTTTTGAGTTCGTAGAAAAGGTTTGGGCAGTAATGGCAGCGTCACCCATTCATACCTTCCAGGTACTAACTAAACAGCCCGAAAGGATGTTGGAGTTTTTACAGCAAAGAAAAAAGCTGCCGCTCCATAATGTGTGGTTAGGAACATCCGTTGAAGATCAAGCTGTTACTTATCGAATTAGAGATTTGGCAAAATGTACCGCCGCAGTCAGATTCATTTCATTTGAGCCCTTAATTGGTTCTGTTGGCTTGGTGGATTTAAAAAAAATTCACTGGGCAATCGTAGGTGGTGAATCTGGCCCAAAATCACGCCCAATATCCAACGTTTGGGTGGAAGAAATATACGAACAATGTGAAACTCATAATGTCGCTTTTTTCTTCAAACAATGGGGTGGTGCAAACAAGAAAAAAACGGGTCGGGAATTTCGTGGAAAAACTTGGGATCACATGCCAGAGCCGGTATTCGCTTAATGTGTGCCGGTTTACCCCCGAGGGAATACCGTGTTCTTTTTCACCTGACCAAAGGCAAATTTGGAATCAATGGAATGAACCCCTGGCAGTTTGGCCAGCACGTTGCGGATAAAGTATTCATAATCCTGCAAACTGGCGCTGACCACATGCAGCAAATAATCGCTTGAGCCGGTCATCAGATAACATTCCAGTATCTCATCGGCATGATTAATCCCAGCCTCAAAGCCGCGGATCAGCTCATCAGACGGGCGTTCCAGCTTGATCTGCACAAAGACATTAAGTGGCAGGCCATATTTTTCCTGATCTACCAACGCCGTATAGCCGGTGAGCACGCCGCGCCGTTCCAACGCCCGCATCCGGCGCAAACAGGGCGATGGCGATAACCCCACCCGTTCGGATAATTCCTGATTGGTCAGCCGAGCGTTTTCCTGCAAAGCCCGGACAATTTTTCGATCTATGGTATCCATAACGTTCTCATATTGGCAATATCTGCTAATTTTATAGTTTTATTAGCAATATTTCGCAAGCACGTGGCGCGAACAATCGCGCATAATGCTTGTATCAGAACAGTATTTAGGAGACGCATTATGGCAATAAACGATACAAAATCCGGCTTTGCTACCCGCGCCATTCATGGCTCCATGCACACAAGCCAACCCGAAGGGGCGTTAAATCCACCGCTTTACATGAGTTCCACCTTTACTTTTGAACGGGTAGAGGATGGTGCCGCACTGTTTGCCGGTGAAAAGCCCGGGCATTTTTACAGCCGGGTTAGCAACCCGACGCTATCAGCACTTGAGATGCGCTTTGCAACACTGGAAAATGCCGAAGCGGCGCTGAGTTTCGCCTCGGGCATGGGGGCGATTACCTCGGTTTTGTGGACATTCCTGAGCGCCGGTGATGAGATCATCGCAGACAAAACGCTGTATGGTTGCACATTTGCCTTTCTTCAACACGGGCTTTCGCGCTTTGGCGTCACCGTGCGTGATGTTGATCTGAATGATCTGGCCGCGTTAAAGACGGCGATCACCGACAAGACCCGCATTATCTATTTTGAAAGCCCAAGCAATCCCAATATGCGCCTTGTGGATATTACGGCGGTAAGCACCATTGCCGACCAGCACAACATTAAAACCATCGTCGATAACACCTATTGCACACCGTATTTACAACAACCCCTGGCACTGGGCGCAGACATTGTGGTTCATTCGGCCACCAAATACCTGGGCGGTCATGGTGACCTCATTGCCGGCATGGCGGCAGGCAGCGCAGATGATATGTTGCAGGTGCGCGTCGAGGGTTTGAAAGACATGACCGGCGCCGTGATGACCCCCCTGACAGCGCACCAGATCATGCGCGGTCTGAAAACTCTTGAGATACGCATGGATCGTCACTGCACCTCCGCCCAGACCATTGCCACCCGTCTTGAAGCACATCCGGCTGTGCGTGAGGTTTATTATCCCGGCCTGAACAGCTTTGCGCAGCATGATCTGGCCCGGCGGCAAATGCGCGGCTCCGGTGGCATGATTGCCTTTGAATTAAACGCTGACCTTGCCGGTGCCGCCCACATGATGAACGCCCTGGAGCTTGTCAAACGTGCCGTCAGCCTTGGCGATGCTGATACATTGATCCAGCACCCGGCCAGCATGACCCACGCCACCTATACCGCAGATGAGCGCGCTGCCCACGGCATATCAGATACCTTGCTGCGCTTGTCGGTGGGGCTAGAGACAGTGGATGACATCTGGGCCGATCTGGCCATGGCGCTGGATGCACTGGCGATACAAGAGGTCGCACCCAGAGCCGCATAATAAGGGCTTTGGCTATTTAATTTTCGGCCAGCGCCTCACGGATTTTGCCCGCTTGAACCTGCGCGTCTTTGGTCACTTGCGCGGCGTTCAGCGTGCGCACTTTACCATCACGCATCAACACCTGACCATCAACAATACTGGTCACCACATCACGTGATCCGGCCACATAAACCAGGTGCGATTCCACGTCATACAATGGTGCCATGTGCGGGCTGCTCAAGCTTAGCTGTATCATGTCGGCGCGCTTGTCGGGAACCAGACTGCCGGTCACATCACCAAGGCCAATGGCGAGGGCACCAATGCGGGTAGCCATAGCCAAAGCAGTGCTGGCCGGGATCAGTGTTGGGTCGCCGGATTTGCCCTTGTGCAGAAGCGCAGCAAGGCGAATTTCTTCCCACATATCCAGATCATTATTCGAGGCAGCCCCGTCTGTGCCAAGACCGACGTTAATCCCTCTGGATAGCATTTGCGCCACCGGAGAAAACCCTGCGGCGGTTTTCATGTTGGAGGTGGGGTTATGGATGGGGCCGACATCACTCATCGCCAACATATCCATTTCGTCCTCATCGGGCCAGACCATGTGGGCAGCAATCAGGGGAAAATCGAGCATGCCAAGTCCGGCAATATGACGCACTGAACTATTGCCATATCGCTCCTCCATCACCTCCATTTCAGACGGGCTTTCGGCCACATGCATCATCATGGGCGCGTGCAGATCATTAGCGGCATCAAGAACCTCTTTGAGGTGCTCTGGCGACACCGTATAGGCACCATGCGGGGCAAAGGCAGCAACCAGCTTTCCCGTCGGATCTTTGAAATCGCGCACAAAATCATGCCCGGCAGCAAAGCTGTCATCCCAACCAGAAAAACCGGGGCTGGGATAATCAATCATCGGCGCACCCAAAATCGCCCGGATACCGCACTGCTGGTAAATTTGCGCAGCGATTTGGGGATAGAAATACATGTCGACAATGGTGGTAGTGCCGCCCCGGATCATTTCCCAACAGGCCAGCGCCGCCCCGGCGCGTATGAAGTCCTCATCAACAAACTTGCCTTCCATAGGGAAGATATAATTTTGCAGCCAGTCGATCAGCGCCATATCGTCAGCTATACCGCGAAACAACACCATGGCGGCATGGGTGTGGCCATTGACCAATCCCGGCATCAGCACCCTGTTTTTGCCGAAAATTCTTGATGCTGCCTTGTATTGTGTATTGATCTCTGCCCGTGGCCCAATCGCGATAATGGCACCGTCCCTGACCGCAACTGCGCCGTCTTTTAGCACCCCCGCGCCCTCTTCCATGGACAAGACATAATCGCCATAAACGATCATGTCGGCCTTTTCCTTGGCCATCACGAGGTTGGGCAGGGAAAAGGCAATCAGGAGCAGTGCTGATCGAAAAACGGTGAATAATGGCATAAGGGACTCCCCGGAAATGGTGATCGGGAGATGTATACTGAAGCAGCCTGAAAGTCACCTTTTGGCAAAAAAATACCGAAACCCGAGGCCAAAATTCCAGCCCCGGTATTGAGAGCGCAAACCTACGGTCTCAAAAGAGGTAACACGCCTGAACGCCGGGTTTTGGGCGTGAAGATAGCGGGCTTCCCCAAACAGCTCCAGCTGTGTCCCCAAAGCATATGACAAGCCGCCAAACAACTGATAGCCAAACGTTTCGTCCGAGCCATTGATAAAAATACCGCTATAGCGTGAATAAACCGAAGAATGTACCAACCCGGCTCCGCCGCCCAGGCTGGGCCTTATTCCCGCAATCCCGTCAAGATCAAAATGTGCATTGCCCATCACCACAAAGTCATAGGCACCATTGGCGGCAACATCTGTTAAGTCATTGCCATTAAAGGCCAGTGTTCTGGTGTCATTGGAGCGGGTCGACAGATCCAGTTCCAGCCTGACTCGCCCTGGCCCAGTTTCAAAGGCCCGGCCCAGCGCCAGGGCGGCAAAGGCGCCAGGCGCGAAACCGGTATCAAGACGCTGCCCCCCACCCTCACTGACTTGATCCTTGATCGAGGCCAGCCCAAGTTGACCGGAAATGTACCAGGGGCCGGGCGTCTTTTCGACATTTTGTTTTCGGGACGGTTCACCCAGATGGCGCCTGATACCAACCATAAAAACCAGGCCGTCAAATTCTGACGACAGGTTTTGAGTGCCTGCTGCAATGGTGCGGCTAAAATGAAGCGATGGCGCACTGACATAGCGGGCTTTTACAAAACCCGAGATACGCGCACTGACCGTTGTTTCAACCCCGCCGATCAACTGCCAGGCGATGCTGTCTGAATGACCGCTCAGGCGATTTACGTCATAGCCTATGTTCTGCCGGGCAAAAGCAATGCCAAGACCGGCACCCAGGAACGGGGTTACCGGGCTGTCATTTTCAAAGTCATAAAGCGCATTGACGATTGCTGTTACGGCACCGGTGTTATTGTTCGATATGTTTTTAGAGACGGTATTGACGCTGAACGAGTCCACCGAATTGTCACGCCAGGCCAGTTCCCCCTCCAGCCGCCAGCCGGTGAATTGATAACCAATTGCACCGGCCAGCGCCGGGCCGACTTTATACTCGGCATCTGTTTTTACCGTGCCCACCTTGCTGATCTGGTCAATCGGCTGGCTGACCCCTGCCTCGGCGGATACATACCATTGCGCACGTCCGATATCCGGATTTGCCCAGAAAAGTATCACCACAATGACCGCGCTGGTCATTTTCCCCCAGGTTCTGATGACCATGGTCAAGGCACGGTTTGCACGGCGACACTGGTGGCACCAACCACCTGCCCATTGACCAGGAACTCGGCAACAGCACGGGTTTTTGCCGGATCCAGAACAATAGGCGTATTGTCTGTGTTGTTTAGAAATATCGAAAATGTACGTGATTCATTTGTCCCAAACAGTGCATTAACGCTGGCTGCCGGTGGCTGCATACAGGCACCGGCATTGTCGGTTTCACAGACAAAAATTAACAGTGGCAGTGTGGCATCGCTGGCAATACTGCGAAAAGTGATTGTACCATTACTACCGATATTGATCGCAGCAACACTAAAAGCCGCAGCACCACCAACCGGGATTTTTACAATGCCGTCACCATCGGGCGTCGCTGAAATGGAAACCAGGTCAGGTGTAGGATTTACTGTTGCCGTGAGTTGAAACGTGTTTACGCCCTCAATGGCAGCAACCACACCCATATTATCGCATCGATAGGCAATCTCCACAGGCTCACCGTTCAGGGCTGCGCTTGGGGTAAACGAAAACACAAAACTCTGCGCCGCGCCCGGCGCGATGTTTACCGGCGTGTTTGCCGTGCCGACAGGTGCATTGGTAAGCGGATCGGTGGTCTGAAAGAAAAATGCGTCAAGGGGCAGGCCGAGGGTGAACCCCAGAGCGCAATTATTGGCTGTAACTGCACCTGCATTAATCATGGTGGCAAAGGCGGAAACCAGATTGCCGATCTGCACCGCACGCGCCGACGGGCTGACCGCCGCCACACCTTGCGTCAACGGCCCGAGGTTTTGTGAACGCCAGCGCAGCCGGATTTTGCCTTGTGCGCCGTTTTTTCCATCAATGGCGATGCGATAGGGTATGCCCACGACATCAAAAAATGTCCGGCTGGTAGAGGCACGTGAAGCCACCGTTCGATTGCCCTGAGCGGGTATCGAACCGGGATCACGGTCGTCATTTTCGTTCAGAAGGTTCAACGTGTTCACAGAATTACCTGTATAAGTGGCCAGCAAGGTATCTATTTCACTACCTTCGGTATCGACAAATACCCGGCCCCCGATGCCATTAAGGGTGACCCAGATGGTTGCGCCGCCAGCATTGCTGGCATGGTTTGGCTCGCTGGCCTGTTTGGTGGCGCCAGTGTTGTCCAGCAACAGTTCACCGCTTTGACCAAAGACATTAGTGGACTGTGCAAAGTTATCATTGGCTGGCTGTGCCTGCGCACCCATTGAAAGAAAGAAGAGCGGTAATGCAAAAATGAGAATTCTGATAATTGCGAATTTCATTTGACTTGCCACCCTGTTGATTTGGATGTGGTTTGTGTTGCCCATAAGCGTTATATTCAAAACAGACGATCACCGGCACCATACCCACCATATTTCCTGCATCAGGATGCGCTAAAATTGGCGGAAATACCATAAATTGCTTATCAATTTTTTGTGAGCCTGGGTGCAGATGTGATTTTCAGGCTGGTTATCTGGTTGCGTTTGCGATCCATAATCTCAAAACGGTAACCATAATAGGAAAATGCCTGCCCGGTTTGCGGAATGGTCTGGCTTTCGTGGATAACAAGCCCGGCAACAGTCACCGCCTCCTCATCGGGAATATCCCATTCCATCGCCCGGTTAAGATCGCGCACACTGACATCACCCTTGACCAGAACTGAGCCATCGCCTTGGCGATGAACGCCGTGCACCGGGCGGTCATGTTCGTCCTCTATCTGGCCGACAATTTCTTCTAAAATATCCTCAAGCGTAACCAGGCCCATCAACGCACCATACTCATCGACCACCAGGGCGAAGTGTTCATGGCGCGCCCGAAAGGCGTTGAGCTGTTCAGGCAGGGTTGTGGTTTCGGGGGTAAACCAGGGGGTGCGCATAATGGCGCGAATATCAACAGTGTTAAAATCCCCGCCCTTCATGTGAATGGCACGTAAAAGGTCTTTGGCGTGAAGAATACCAATGATGTTTTCAGGATCATTTTCCCACAAAGGCAGGCGTGTATAGGGGCTTTCCAGTGCCTCGACGATGATTGCTTGTGGTTTCTGACAGGCGTCAATCATGCGCATGGTTTTGCGGTGGATCATTATATCTTCAACACTAAGGTCTTGCAGATCCAAAATGCCACCGATCATGTCACGGTCATTTTTTTGCACTCCGCCTTCATCTGAGAAAAGATCAACAGCGCCGCGAATTTCTTCATGGGCGCTTAAAATTGGCCCCTCTGCACGAATACCGAATATTTTGAACAAGGCTTTAATAATCGCCTCAACCCCCATCACAATCGGGGCAAACAGGATACGGATAATTTTTATGGGCAGCGACACCAGCAAGGCGGCGCGATCAGGATTGCTGATCGCCCAGGTTTTGGGCGCCACTTCGGCAAACACCAGAACCAATGCCGTCATGGTAATAGTGGCCAGCACCACGCCATATTGACCAAACAGACGCAAAAACAACGCCGTGGTCAACGCCGAGGCCAGAATGTTGACAATGTTATTGCCCAGCAAAATCGAACCGATCAGACTTTCACGGTCGGCAATCAGCTGGTTAACCCTTTTTGCGCCCTTTTTGCCCTCTTTTTCCAATTGATACATGCGCGCCCGCGATGTTGCGGTCAGTGCAGTTTCCGAGCCTGAAAAAAATGCCGACAGGATAAGCAGCACAATAACTGCACCACCAATGAGCAAACTGGCCGGATCCATTAGCCTGCTCCCAATTGCACATTCAGGAAATTTTCAAGGCTTTGCACGTCAGCTTCCACATAGACAAAGGTCGTGCCAAGCCCTCTGGGCAAGACGAGGCGCAAATTCCCGTTCCGGTTTTTTTTATCGTTGTTAAGGCTGTGTATCATTGCACTGGCAGTATAAGGCCCACCCGGCGCTTCACTCAAGCATGAAGGCAGGCCACTGACACGCAAATGCCGACGCAGCAACGCGTGATCCTCTTGCGGGCATAATCCCAAATGAACCGCATAGGCAAAAGCAATATCCATGCCCGCCGCCACGGCCTCGCCATGCAGTAATGCGTCCTCGAAACCTGCCTGACTTTCCAGAGCATGGCCAAAACTGTGACCAAGGTTCAACAGCGCCCGTTCGCCGCTTTCGCGCTCATCCCTGGCAACAATACCGGCTTTGCCGGCTATGGCCTGGCTTATGACTTCGGTTAGTTTGCCCTCGTCGCCAGCCAGTGCTGCCGCGCCATTGCTCTCCAGCCAGTTAAAAAACGTCGCGTCGCCAAGCGCGGCATATTTGACAATTTCAGCATAACCTGCCCGCATTTGCCGTGCTGGCAAGGTCTGCAAAAAGGCAATATCTGCAATAACCAGAGCAGGTTGGTGAAACGCCCCGATCAGGTTTTTACCCGCTGGCATGTTTATCGCGGTTTTGCCCCCAACCGAGCTATCCACCTGGGCCAGTAATGTGGTGGGTATCTGGATAAACCCGGTGCCACGTTTCACAATGGCACTGGCAAAGCCGGTTAAATCACCCACAACACCGCCACCAAAGGCGGCAATGGCTTCCCCGCGCTCAACCTCCAGCGCCAGCAGATCGCCACACAATGCCTCAAGCCGGGCAAAGCTTTTTTGCGATTCTCCGGGAGGAACAATCAAGGGGTGAAGATGTATCCCAGCCTCCTCACAAACACCGGTCAGTGTTTCAAGGTGCAAGGTCGCCACGGTCTCATCGGTGACGCAGATCAATCGTCCATTAGGGCAAAGCGTGGCCACCCTGTCCATGGATGCAGATAACGCGCCCGGCCCGCTTAACACCGGATACGAACGTTCGGCCAGATCAACCTGTGTTGTTCTTAGGTTCAAGTTCATGGGTTTTGTTGCCTGGATTTGAGCGCAAATATGATTTGCTCTACTGCATGTGTATGAGAGGAAACACCGCTTTCAACACGAATATCCGCCTCTGCATAGATCGGGTATCGTTTTGCCATGAGAGTTTTCATGATGTTGCGAGGATCAGGTTGGCGCAATAACGGGCGTGTGTCACGACGCGATACGCGCTCCATCAGAACAGCAAGATCAGCATGAAGCCAGATGCTCAGGCCTTTGTCGCGAATAAGGGCGCGGGTTTGCCCATCCATAAATGCACCGCCGCCAGTTGCCAAAACACCAGACGGGCCGGCCAGCAAGCGTTCGATCACTTTACGCTCACCATCGCGAAAGGCAGCTTCTCCATAATCAGCAAAAATGTCCTCAACATTTTGCCCCGCTGCTTTTTCAATCTCCTCATCGGCATCAAAAAACGGCACACCAAGCGCCGAGGCCAGGCGACGACCGACGCTGGTTTTACCCGCACCCATAAGGCCGATCAGCACGATCATTCGATCCGGCATCTGCTCCCATGTGAGCGCGGCGTGTAAATCCTTTGAATTTTTCCCATCTTTTGCCATAGTTGCGTTATACTTCAGGCAAGTAAGGCTGTGAACTTAAAAAGGAAACTGATATGCGGCGCATTGTTGTAGGAATTGTGATTGCTCTCGTGCTTGTTTTGACTGGTTTTGCCATGCTGGTCGGTGCCGCCAATGACCAAAAAACCAAATCCACACAAATTCGCATGGAACTGCAAAATGGATTATAGCCGACTACCCGCAATGACACGCCAGAGCATAGGGCCGGTGATAATGGTACTTGCCTGGTTTTTTGCGGGGGCGGCAATAACGCAATCCCCGGTGCAAATACAAACCCTTGGTCAGATAGAGCCTTTTCAAGTTGGTGCTCGCGCCGGTATTCCGTTTGCAATGCACCCTGGGCAATGGCGCGGTACAGATGCGCAAACGGTTGCAAATCTGATGAGCGATCTGCCAGAAACCGGGGCTTCCTCGCTATTAAATCGTCTGGCCGCCAGTGTGTTAATGTCCCCATCTGACCCACCGCCAAATAGCGCAAACCATACTGCATTGGCCAGTTTGCGCCTTGCCAGTGTTTATCGCCTGGGATTGCTTGATGCGGTTATCGACCTGGCAGAACGAAGCCCCGGCGGCCTTTCTGATCCTGAAAATGCAGCCATCGCCACCCGTGCCTTTCTGGCCCTGGGGCAGGATAGCAATGCGTGCGAGACCGCAATGCGGTTGCAAAATGGCCGCGATGCGGTGTTCTGGCTAAAAGTGCGGGCATTTTGTTTTGCCCGTGAAGAGCGCAGGGCCGCTGCTGAATTAACCGCTGATCTGGCCCTTGAAGCTGACCCGAATGATGTGGATTTTCTACTGGCACTTAATCGCATGCTGGACAAGGACATGACCCCGGCCCGGCCCATTAACGCCCTTGAACTTGCCATGGCCCGCTTTGCCGGCGCACCCATTGATCTTAGCGATGCACCATTTGCCTTGCACAGTGCAATGGCCAGAGCTGGCGGTGTTGTTGGCCTTGTTGCCGCTCGACGCAAGGCCATTGCCGGATTAACAAATGCTGACAGACTTGCCCGAATTTATATACAATGGCCCGGCCTTAATACCGATGATGCCCAGCATACTGATGACATTACGCAAAACACTGATGATACACTCATCAATGATGAGAGCCTGTTTGCCATCGCCCTTGCCAGCGAGGAGGGTGCGCGGCCTGCCTTGATTTATCAAAGTGCAAACCTGGCGCGCACAGATACCGGACGCGCCAGAGCCATTCATGAAGCCTTGCGCCAGGAAAAGGAACTGGACGGATTTTTGGCGACAAGCCATCTCTATGCGCCGCTGTTGCAAGACCTGTCTCATAACGAAGATATTGAGAACGCCATGCGTCCCTTGTTTGCCTATGCCTTGTTGGCAGCAAACAGACCTGCCGACGCAAGGGTTTTTGTTGAACCTGATGATGCGTCCATGGTGCGTTTGTTTGCCTTGTTTTCCGGTGCGCCATTGGTGACCTTAAATGATGCAGACATAGCCGATGCACAACGCGCTCGGCTGGCCTATACAGATATAATGACGCTGTTGGCCCTTGGCACACCTTTGCGCGACAGTCACCGTAATTTTCTTTTTGGGTATACCCCCGACAGGGAAGAATTTGCGCCTTGCACCGCCGGAGCGCGGGCCGCCATTGCAGACAGTGCTGCGCAAAATGCCAAGGCGGCCAGTGTCTTGCGTATTGCCTTGATGTTGGCCGATAGCGGGTTTGACAGAATTGCCCCCCAATGTGGTGCGGCGGCAATCGAGGCGTTCAAGGTTTTAGGCTATGATGATCTTGCCCGGCAGGCCGCGCTGGAGATGATGTTGGGGTCGCGCCTGCATTACAGCGTTGATGAATGATAGCGTCCTCATTGAACAGTTCTTGGAAATGATGAGTGCTGAGCGGGGCGCGGCACACAACACCATATTGGCCTATCGTCGCGATCTTGAAGACCTGGCGAACTTTGTAAAAACGCGCCAAACCACACTTAAGGCAGCCAAGACGGGCGATCTGGAAAGCTGGCTGGCAAACCTCTCCATGCGTGGTCTTGGCGCCCGCACGGCGGCACGAAAACTAAGTGCATTACGGCGTCTTTACCGTTTTGCCCACACAGAGAAAATTCTGGACGCAAACCCGGCATTGGCATTATCAGCACCAAAATTACCGCGTTCCCTGCCAAAAGTTCTATCAACAGACCAGGTGGAGGCTTTGCTGGAAACAGCCGCCGCCGATACCCGCCCGGCAGGCTTACGCAGCAGTGCGCTTTTGCACATTCTTTATGCCTCGGGTTTGCGCGTATCAGAAATGCTGGCCCTGCCGATAGCCACAGGTCAGCGCGGCGAGCGCATGCTCATGGTGCGGGGCAAGGGTGGGCGCGAGCGGTTGGTACCATTAAGCCCTGCAGCCCTTGACGCCATTCAGGCTTATCTCACCGTGCGCGACCAATTCTTACCCAATGGCGCAATACGCAGCCGCGCCGCCGGGTTTTTGTTTCCGTCTCGGGCAAAAACCGGGCATTTAAGCCGCGAGCGATTTCATGCCATTATAAAAACACTGGCTGCAAAAGCAGGGTTGGATCCAGCCAAGGTTTCCCCCCATGTCTTGCGCCACGCCTTTGCCAGTCATTTACTGGCCGGTGGGGCTGATCTGCGCGCTGTGCAAATGTTGCTCGGTCATGCGGATATTTCCACCACCCAGATTTATACCCATGTGCTTGATGAACGCCTGATTGAGCTGGTGCAAAATGCCCATCCGTTGGCGAAAAAGGATTAAATTTCAGGCCTGGTCACGAACCCCGGCATTCATGACCGCCTCAAGACCATCTTGCAGATAATCACCCAGCATTGGCACACCCATAAGATAGCGAGACGTTGGCCCGGTGGCTCGCTCACGCGCGCGCATCACCGCATGTGCCCATTCGATACCTTCATATTGACCCCGGCCAATCCACATCAATGCCACCAGTTCCGCAGCCTGATCCACGTTCAGTGCTTCAATGACAGCGCGTAAATCATCGGCGGTCAGATCACCGGGAGTGTCTTGCAAAATATCCAGATCGCCGTCATCGGTCGGGTTAGAGCCTGAATCCGGGTCAGTCTCGGCTTCCTTGGCGTCAAAAGCACGGGCGTGGTCAATAATGGCGCTAACCAGATCTGGGGCAATATCCATGGCTTTATCCTTGGTTTTAATGCACGATATAGAAGCACTCTATCAAGGTTTTATCAGTTCAGGATGTGACCCTGCGACGCAGGTAAACGTATGTGGCGCGACCCTAGGATCCAGACTTATTCAGATGATTGATTTCACGAGGAGGTGTTTTTTGGTTAAACAGGAGAAAGGGCGCAGGAAGTATGGTGTATTTTCAAGATCTTTTGACGCCTTTAAGCGAAAAAGAGACCTCGCCTTACAGGTGTTTTTATGAGAAGCTGTCTGTCGAAACTCAGCCTTGCAAAGGCAGTTAGCCTTTGCTGCATTGACTTTCTTCCATTCAGCATCCCTTAAAAGCATGAAATTAAACCATTTGAATAAGTCTGGATCCTAGCCTTTTTTCAGTCGATCCAGATCAGAAGATGAAATTACTTCTGCGGCTTTTTTGAGGGTTTTCATTGGCATGTCCTGCCCTTCAACAGAAACTATGAAGTTTTTATAGCTCCACGCATAAGTGCCTTCGGCCGTTTGTGCATCCCAGTTTTGGATAATCATTTTTTCTTTTTCTTTGGACAACTTTTCAAAACTGCCATCATCTTTTTTTATTGATCTTGTGTTGCCGGTCATGCCCGCCACGGTTTTAAGGACATTGACCCCGGGTGAGTTGGTCACACTCAGTGTCATACTCCTGCCACCGTCACCCTCGTAAACAGCCTTTAGAGTGACCGCCTTTAGCGGCACATTCAGTGTCTCAACACTGACCTCGGTGCGCTTTAAGCCGCCAAGTTTTGCGGGTGCAAGTTTTTTCAAGGCTTCAGGATCGCTAACCGTTTCGTTCGATCCACCGGTCATGGCGGCCAGCATGCCGCCAAGATCGCCTTTTTCAGCGGCTTTTTCCATATTTTTGGTGCGCTTTTCCATAGCCCGTTCGGTTGTGTTTTTGGTGAAGGCACCGGGTAGTCTGTGGGGCAGCATCGCGCTTGACACCAAAGAAAGAACCAACCCCATGACGATGGCACCAATGATTGCCGTAATTGTATAGGGTACGGCCTTGTCTTTTCCCGGGTTCATCAGCACAGGCACGCCGACAAACAACAGATAAAGCGAATATAGCCCACCAATGAGCGCCAGAAGGGACAGGGAGGGAATGATCAAAAACACCCCGGAAAGCCAGGCTGCAACCGGCATATAGGCCGCGACCTTGAAGGCCTGTTTCAGATTTTTCTGCGCCCCGAAATAAGGGGCCAGAAAACTAATGATATGGGCGAAAAGAAACACCCCGGCCAGGGCAATAACAAAAGAAACTGCCGCAGCAACAAGGCCTGAAAAAAACGGTACCCGATAATGAAACCCATACGCACCAACGCCAAGAATGGATGTGCCAATAAAGCTGGCAATCGCTGGAATTGCCGCCAGGGGCATAATCCAGCTTTTGTAAAGCGCGGCCATTTCTACGCTTTCACCATCAATAACCTCCCATTCGGTTTTGGGAGAAAGGATCAGGTTTTTGGCCCGTTCAATCTGTTGCTCAAACATGGTATTCCTCGCGGCTCGGTTAACTCTGCGAATTCAGCATAACACGTGCAGCAGATTCGCGCGAGCCGGGAAAACCAAAATTCGTCTAGTGCAAATGATCTATATGAATTTGGCTCTAAGCCTAACCAAGGGCCGCAATCGCCGCGTGAATATCGCTCTTTTGCGTATTCCAGTTTGTGACAAAGCGTGCAGAACCATCAGGCCAATCATAAAATTGCGCCCCGGCCTTGCGCAGGGCAGCCGCTTGGCCACCCCTGAGGCAGACAAACACCTCATTGCCCTGAACCGGATGTTGCAATTTTGCGCCGGCGTGGGAAAATCCATCGGCCAATGCGCTGGCTTGCGTGTTGGCATGTGTGGCTAACTCCAGCCATAACCCGTCTTGCAACATGGCCAGCACTTGCGCCGCGACAAAGCGTTGTTTTGGTGGCATATGGCCGCCACGTTTTCGACGAGCCTCAAGGGTGTCAAGGCGTTTGGCCATCTTGCCAAAGAGGATCACGGCCTCCGCACCCATGGCTCCATTTTTGGTAAACCCGAAAGAGAGCACATCGATACCGGCACGCCAGGTCATATCTGCGGGGGTAGCTTTGGTGCTGACCAACGCATTGGCCAAGCGTGCGCCGTCCATATGGGTATGCAATCCCGCAGCGTGGGCAAGATCACACAGGCATACAATCTCGGTGACATCATAGGCAGCGCCGGCTTCGCCAAGCTGCGACAGGGACAACACATCGGCAGGGGTTTCATGAACAAAGCTGCGGTTTATGGCACCCAGAAGCGGTTCAAGGTTTGTCGCCGATATTTTGTCATGAGCGCCAGGTAACAGCAACAATTTGCCACCATGGGTATAGAATTCGGGGGCACCGCGTTCATCGCGATTTATATGTGCATTTTCATGACAGATGGTCGCCCCATCTGGTGGACACAGGATACTAAGGGCCAGAGCATTGGCTGCAGTTCCTGAATTAACAAATGTAACAGCCAGTTCAGTTTCAAATAGATCGCAAAGCGCCGTGCAGGCCTTGGCCGTCCACGGATCGGCGCCGTAACTGGGGGCATAACCTTGATTTGCCGCCAACACCGCTTCCAGTACTTTATGGTGCGCGGGCGCACTGGTGTCAGAGGCAAAATTCATTTTGTTTCATTATCATTATTTTGCTGTTTGGCCATGGCTTCAAGTCCGATGACAACAATACGCACACCAGGCTTGATAGCCTCAATCAGTCTTTGTGCTGACCAGTTTTCCTGCAAGGCAATACGCAAATATCCAACATACATATTGACCAGAGCAAAAGAGGCCACCCGCCTGTGTCCATCGTTTTCTGGCAAAAATTGTACCGACATGGAATTGGCAACGACCTCGCTCATATCTTGCAAGGTTTTGCTAAACTTTTCTTCCTCTTCTGCCCCCCATGACCAGGTAAAGGCCATAACCTGGCGGGTCACAGTGCGGGATCGTGTAAATCACGAGCACACATGGATTCCAGCGCACCCAGAGCCAGTTCCAAAAAAGATTCAGCTGAATCCATGCGCTCTTTGAATATGTCCAGCAAGATTTTATTGGATTCGAGAAATATTTCCTGAATTAATCCAGCCTTGGAGCCAAAATGCTGAATGACAAGGCCGGGAGACACCCCCGCTTTATCAGCGATTTTGCGGATAGTAGTTGCTTCCATACCCTTTTTAGTAATGACTTTTTTGGCGGCCTTTAGAATACGCTCACGGGTTTTTCTCCGCCTACCATTTTCCTCGTCACCCTCTTTCGTGCCCAATGCCAACCCCTAAACTCTCTCAATAGTAAACAAGTTCAAATCTATCTCATGGTTTTAGTAAACACCGTGATGCCAGTCACGTTTTATTGCGATGAACATGTTCACAAAAAATTGATCCGTCAACTTGGCCCTAATCTCCAAATCCAGGGTCGCGGTATTTTGGCGGTATTTTATCAAAATTTTCTGTTATTGCCGGTGCGCCAGTTGGGCCTTTTGTTGTTAAGGGCTGGGTACTGCCAGGCGGCGATGGATCAACGCCCAGCCATTTTGCCTTATCTGCACGTGTGATGCCGCGCCTGGCCATCAAGACCGAAACAGCGGCAATCTTTGCCTCCATGCCCTGCACAAGATTGACCGGATCATCCGTACAGTTACGGCGACTAATCCCGGCATTCAGACGTGCGCAATTAAACCCCCGATAAAACTGCTCCAGGGCGCTCCCCTGAGCAGCCCACGGGCGTACCAGATAAGCACCATAACGCGCTGCGGCATCAGGCGGTTTGGAATTTTGTGCTTCATCGGTCATAATCTTGTTGTTATTTGAAGGGCGGGACTTGCGTGTTGGTGGTTTTTCTTTTGGCCGTTTTTTTGTTGATTGATCGATTGTTTTCGGGCGTAAAATTTCGGGCGGTAACTGTTCTTCCACCGGGGGTGGGGACACGATTACAATCTGGATCGCGCTTTGTTCGGCAAGGGTGTTTTGCGCGTATTTATGCTGACTCAGCAGGGCCAACAAAACCAGGTGCGCCAGACCAACCCCAAGAATGATAAACAAGTATGCACGTGCCTGTGCGGATATGACAGGAAGGTACGACCTGCGGCGCAAGGTCTTTTGTATAGGGGTAGGCCCGTCTTTTATCGACTTTGCTGGCATCCCACCCTTTCCTGTTAAACAGAATTGCAAAATTGAAATGAGGTCTGTCCCTGCCTGTTGAATCCGACATATTTATGGTGGATTTCGACCAAGAGCAGACCCCAGCGCAATATAACGCGCGCCGGCATCCAGTCCTTGCGCAGCCAGCTCGTTCAGGGTCGTACTGGCGCGGGCTTCGGCAATTTTGATAAGCATGGGCAGATTAACACCGGCCAACACCTCAACCTTGTCTTTTTCAAGAAGGGACAAGGCAAGGTTTGAAGGTGTACCGCCAAACATATCGGTCAAGATCAGCACCCCTTCGCCGGTATCGGTGGCGCGCACCGCCTCGGCAATATCATTGCGACGTTGATCCATATCATCGTCGGCACCAATACAGATGCTTCTGGTATTTTTTTGCACACCCACAACATGTTCCATCGCCGCGAGAAATTCGCGCGCCAATTGTCCATGGGTTACAACAACCATCCCGATCATAAAAACATCCTAGGCCTCACCGTGATTCGCATCTAAACCCATGTCACTGGCCCTGCAAAGAGATATTTATGATCTCATATCAACGGGCAATTCGACAACAAAGCGGGCACCGGTTTTTACGGGGGCGTTTTCATCACTCGCGGTTCTGTTTTCGACCCAGATACGGCCCTTGTGCGCCGTGCAAATCTGCCGGGCAATCGCAAGCCCCAGCCCGGAGTGAGAACCAAAATGTTCGCCGGCCGGGCGATCTGTATAAAACCGCTTGAAAATGCTTTCCAGACTAGAGGCCGGAATACCCGGCCCCTCATCATCAACGAGAATACGCACCGTATCGGGCTTGTCCGCCGTATCGAACAGAACTGGTTCAATGCGAACATGAACCTTCGCGCCCTTAGGGCTAAACGTGCGCGCATTATCAATTAGGTTTTGAAATACCCGTGCCAGTGCATTTTCTGCGCCATATATAATTTCTGGTGTGTCTTGTGCAATATCCAGTGTAACCGGTATGCGGGAGCCAGAACTTTTCTGGTCATAGCTGCCTACAATATTTTTCATCATCAATGGTAATTCAACCGGCTCTGCCCGCGTTCGGGCGAGATCAACATCAAGACGCGAGGACGTGGAAATATCAGTGATAAGCCGGTTTAGCCGCTGCACATCGTTCTGCAGAATTTTATGAAGCTTTGCCCGTTGTGCAGGACTTTGAACGGCGGGCAGGGTCTCCACCGCGCTCTGGATTGAGGTCAGTGGATTTTTAATTTCGTGAGCAACATCGGCGGCAAAACTTTCAATGGCACCAAGACGATCATAAAGTGTTGCCGTCATGGCCTCAAAAGCTTGGGAAAGATCGCCGATTTCATCGTGCCGCCCGGAAAGGTCAGGCATGGCCCGGTGCGGGCCACCCCGACGGATATGTTCTGCGGCATGGGCCAGCTTGCGAATGGGTCTGGCAATAAAAACCGTCAGCAATGCTGATGACAGAATTGTTACCAGTACGGCCACCAGAATAAAGGGAACCAGGGCGCGACGCTCTGCGGCAATAATGGCATCCACATCACCGGATTCGACCATGACCACACCCAGAACAGCGACTACCCGTTGCACGGGTACGGAAACTGAAACCAGTTGCTGGCCATTGCGTCCAAGGCGTTCGCCCGCCACCGCCTCACCCAAAAGCGCCAGGCTGACCTCTTCCTGGGTTGTGCGTGTGTACTCGCCAATACGTCGTTTGAATGGCGGCGCATTACTTACCATATCAATGATCCGGGCCATGCTTGCCTCAAGACGTTCGCGCAGGCTTTGCGGTTGTGGCACGGGTGCCAAAGGGTCAACCCTGACCTTGTCCAGCAAAATAGCACTATCAGCGATCAACGCGCCCCTGGCATCAAAAAGGCGCACCCGGGCGGCTTCGTCCGAGAGGAACAACCCACTCATCACAGAGCGCGCCCGGGGAATATCAAGCATGGGCGATGGTTCGCCATAGGTGGCTGCTTCTTCGATTACACCTGCGATCAATTCGGCCTGAGAGCGCAAATTGGCTATGCGCGCCTCTATCAATCCCTCGCGCATCTGATCCAGCACAAGAACCCCGGCCAATAGCACCAATAGCCCGGCCAGATTAGCCAGTAATATCTGTGCCGAAAGGCGTGACCAGGCCCGTGGCCGCCGACGCAACTGGGTCGGTTCTGTCACGCCGTATAGCGATAACCGACGCCATAAAGTGTTTCTATGGCATCAAAATCAGTAGCGATGACGCGAAATTTCTTGCGCAGTCTCTTGATATGCGAATCGATTGTTCGATCATCCACATAAATCTGGTCATCATAGGCCGCGTCCATCAATTGATCGCGGCTTTTGACATACCCAGGGCGTTGGGCCAGGGCTTGCAAAATTAGAAACTCTGTCACTGTCAGACGCACCTGTTTGCCATCCCAAAGACAGGCATGGCGGTTCGGATCCAGCGTCAACAAGCCGCGCACGACAATTTTTTGATCCCCTTCCTGGGTTATTTCACTGCCCATATCCCCTTGCGAGCGGCGCAAAATTGCCTTGATTCTGCTGGCCAAAAGCCGTTGGGAAAATGGCTTGGTGACATAATCATCTGCGCCAAGGTTAAGTCCCAGCGCCTCATCAATTTCATCATCCTTGGAGGTCAGGAATATAGCCGGAATATTGGAGGTTTGGCGCAACCGGCGCAGCAATTCCATGCCATCCATGCGGGGCATTTTAACATCAAGAATGGCCAGATCCGGTGGCCTCTCGATCAGGCCGGCCAGGGCCGCAACCCCGTCATGATAAGTTTGAACAGTATAGCCTTCTGCCTCCAGAAACATGGAGACAGAGGTCAGGATATTCTGATCGTCATCAACAAGTGCAATCGTGGTCATGTGAAACCTCTTGATCCTAGGTCATAGCCCCATAGGAGCAAAGCCGGGCTTAATATAGGCGAAATTACGGCTTTCACCAGACCTTAAAGGATTGCGCCTATAAATACCCTGAACTTCGGGGAAATTTATGAGCACAGACGTCCACTTTGAAATTTATGCAAAAAAAAACCGCAAGGCCGGATGGTATTTATTTCAGGCGCTGCCCTCTCGCTCAGAGGCCTTGGCAATAGCCAAAGCCCAACTTGTCGCCATGCCCAAAGGGTCTGTTCGGGTTACCAAGGAATCCTATGACGATACGCAAAACACCTTTCTTACCGTCACCATCTATGAAGAGGGTGAAGAACGCCACATTCGCAAAACCCGCGCGGACAATAAAATGGAGCCGCCCTGCCTGACCCCGGATGACCTTTACGCAGTACATGCCCGGCGCACATTGGGGCGGGCGCTGGCCCCATGGCTGAGGCAAAACCGCGTGTGTGCGCTGGAATTACTGCATCGCTCTGATCTTGCCGAAAAACTGTCCGCCGCCGGGCATGACCGTCAACATGCGGTACAAAAAGTTGCCATTGCCCAGGCCGGAGCACTGGAATGTTCAGTTCAGCATATTGTCCGCCGTCTGACCGAGCTGGCCGATGCAGCAACAGATCAGTTACGCCGCGCCAAACAAAAAAACCGAACGCTGGATTTTAATAAACGGGGTTTTGCCAAAACCCTGGCGGCTCTTGAAAAATATAAAGAGCCAGGGTTTGCGCTTAGCACTGCTTTGGCGGCGCGTATGTCTGATCTTGAAAACTGGGGCGATAAAATCTCGTTTCTTGCCAGTTGTGTCAGTGATGCCATTGTTGAATGTGCAAAAGACAATACCGGCCTTGTGGTGCTGGATGCCTTTTTGGCCGATATTACGGCTCTGCCCCATGCCCTTAACAGCTGTGCTGGCGGCGAAGAAAATGGTGACAGGCTGGATCGTATCACCGACATTTTGTGCGGCAAACCACCTGAAAGTTCCAGCAAGAGCGCCCGCCTGTTAGCCATTGCCATTAGTTCTGGCAAATTGCCGGAAACCCAAAGTGCTTTGGTGACGCGGCTATTTCGCGAATTGCGTGGCCCCCGCCGCCTGTACCCAGACCGGTTTCAGGACGAGGTCGCTTTGAACCGTTCGCTGGCCAATCGGCTGGTGAAATTGCCCGAGGCTCTGGCCCCACCCGATCAATTGAACGAGGCCTTTATTATCCGCTCATCGCGCCTTTTGGAGAGCAACTCTATCGAGCGGTTATTAAGCACCAAAAAAACGCCAGGTGAGCAAATTCTGACCCTCATCAGTTTTGAACAAAGCATGGTTGGTGAGCAAAACAAGCAAAAGCTGGCGGCTTTTTTGCACGCCACAATTGCTGCCCACAAAACCGAACGCTGGTTCTGCAAAGGTGGTGGTAATACGTTCCAGCGCCTGTCGGTAAGTGCCCAGGCACAAAAAAGAGTATTGGCGGGAAATTTTTGCGAAGAAGACAAGCACAGCCTCAGCACAAGTCTTGATCGGCTCTGCCACGAAGCCATCAAGCAAAGCAAAGCCTTTGAACAAATCGATGGCCAGAACATAGCGCCCATTCAAAAGGCCATTTGCTATTTGAAACTTCCCGATCAGGGTTTGTTAACCAATGGTCAATGCGCCCATGAGGCCAGCCGCCGGGCCATGAAGCTTTTGCGCACCTGTGGCGCACGGGAGGCCATGTCAAACGATCAATCAGGAAATTTCAAGGAGTTAAGCGATCTGTTGCAGCGCGCCAAAACCCGGGCCGCCTGATTTTAATTTGATCTTGCGGCGATGTTGCGTTTGTTAAACATCGTCCAGACACCGTCCGAGCCATGCCACACACCTTGCGTTGCACCCTTGGAATACTCTGTAGCCCGGGCTTCAAAAAAATTTGCGTGCTCAACCCCGTTCAGAATTTCACTCAGCCATGGTAACGGGTGTTGGCTAACGCCATATACCTTTGGAAGATTAAGCTGGCCCAACCGCCAATCAGCAATATAGCGGATATAACCCTTGATATCGGCGGCGTTCATACCTTCCACCTCGCCCATTTCAAAGGCAAGGTCGATAAACTTGTCTTCAAGCCCGACCACAGTTTTACAACAATCAACAATATCATCGGCGACCGCCTTGGTCACACAACCGGTCTCGGCCGCAAATTCATGATACATTTTCATCATGCCCTCACAGTGCAAGCTTTCGTCGCGCACCGACCAGGAGACAATCTGCCCCATACCTTTCATTTTTGAAAAGCGTGGAAAATTCATCAACATGGCAAACGAGGCAAAGAGTTGCAGGCCTTCGGTAAAGCCTCCAAACATAGCCAGCGAGCGGGCAATGTCTTCATTGGTATCGGTGCCAAATTCCTGCATGTAATTATGCTTGGCCGCCATGCTTTCATATTCCATGAAGGCTGAAAATTCACTGTCCGGCATGCCAATGGTTTCCAGCAAGAGCGCATAGGCCGCAATATGAACGGTTTCCATATTGGAAAACGCGCTGAGCATCATTTTCACCTCGGTGGGCTTAAACACGCAGGCATAATGCTCCATATAATTGTTGTTCACCTCAATATCGCCCTGGGTAAAAAAGCGAAAAATCTGGGTGAGCAAATTACGCTCGCCATCGTTCAGCCGCGTGGCCCAGTCAGAGCAATCCTCACCCAGTGGCACCTCCTCTGGCATCCAGTGAACCTGCTGTTGTTTTTGCCAAAAATCATAGGCCCAGGGATAACGAAACGGCTTATAGGCAAACGACGGCGTCAACAAACCTGGACGTGAAGACGAATTGTGCATTTTAACTGGCCCCTACGATTCATAAACATTCACGAATACCCCAACATATTGGGCTTAAATGCAAGTTAACCACAAGGGGCAGTATCTGCTTATCAACAGATAAGGTGCGCTTAGGTTTTTTAATGCAGGAAGAAACAGTTATTTCTTTCGAGATAGATACCCATAATTTCCAATCTTGTCATTGCCGGGCTTGTTCCACTACTGTCCGGTTTAGCCATTATTTTTATTTTCCTCCCCTGCCCTCATCCTGAGCTTGTCGAAGGAGCGGGGGAGGTGCTAAAACGTCAGTTTTGGCGGAGGGGGCAGGAGCATCCAAAAGCTAAAACTATCAACAAGATAATCCGTCAACACCCCCTCCGAACGCATCCGCGCCCACCTCCCCCGCTCCTTCGACAAGCTCAGGATGAGGGCAGGGGAGGAAAAAATTAGTGAGACAAGGTTCTATCCTGGAGAGTCTTTTTACCATAACGGATTGTGTCTATTATTCTTTTTGACTCGAGGAAACTCTAAACCGGACAGTAGTGGACTGGTTCGGGCAACCCGGAACAGCACCGATCCATAACTGGATCACCCGGACAAGCCGGGTGACGACACTTTGCGTTATTCTATACTGCTTTCATACGCCACAGACTAATAATCAGACCAAGAACCACTCCGGCACCAACACCAACGGCCATAGGTACATCCGGGCCGGCACCCACCGCTGTGCCAATGCCGACAAAGACCGGAAACCACGGGGTGAAGGGTTTCTTGTCGCAAATTTCTTTTACACTTGTCCGAATATTCATGTCATCTTTTCTCCTCAATGTGGAAAGGAAACATGACATATTGAAGCCATAATGTCAAGCGTGCATGACATTACCGCCACCCAACTGTCATCACCCGGCTTGTCCGGGTGATCCAGATTTTGGATGAAGACCAGAAAAGCCTAGATTACCCGAATGAATCGGGTAATGACAACAGAGCTAAACGGACAAAGCCACAGCACACACCATCACGGCATGGGCATGCGAAATTCAAGAACCAGAGATACACTGCGTGGGTCTTCAAATGTAGCCGTATGCTGATAAAACTCGATTGAAAACCCTGTTGCAGAGCAACCGGTTACCAGTTTCCCCTCCCGCTCTCCAAACCTTTTTATACGAATACCGCCGGGTATATCGCCATCTTCCAGCACCGTCTTTTGTTCGCCGCTCGCCTCTTTAATGGTAAGTTTGGTGGCCATAAATGGCTGATCCAGAAAATTAATGTCTTCAAAAAAGTCACCAACACTTTCAGCATTTTCGAGATTGCCAGCAATATTAAAATCACCCTCTGCAACCGTAATCATTCCGGAAAAATTAAATATAGCCCCGCTCCGGTTAATAGTGGCCGTTCCAATTTTTATATCACGCAAATAAACGTCAAACACTTTGCTAGACGGGATATTGCGTACGATTGCGCAGTTTTGAATGGCTAACCAGTGCATGCCTGTTGCTTGTATATTGGGGCTGCCGCCTGGGGCGCTCTGCTGACGTGCCAACCCACGAGTTGCCTTTTCTTTTTCTGGTTCTTCGGAATTGGATAAAAAGCTATAGGTGCCGCGCACCGAACGTCCAGGATCAAAATTGGCTACAAAATTACCACGCAAGGGCGGTGTGTTCAAAAACAGATCAGGGATGAAAATCATCTCTCCGGCAAACGTCTTTACAATGGGATCAAACAGCCCTTCCAGAGCAAACACTTGATCCATCTCGCCAATAAAATTCCCATCGCCATCAAATGCATTAAAGCGATGGTAAATCCCGGTTGCCACACCATTGGTGCCTACATTCAAGGTGCCAACCGAGATAAAATCGCTATTGGGGTCAAACTGCAGATCGCGCATCCGCAGTTTGTATTCACCGGCAAAAATGCTGATATCCGGGTCGGGTATATTGGCAGACGGTGCGGTAAAGGCGACCGAGCCACGCCCACGAATGGTGCCGAAAATTGCCGCCGGGCGAGCGATCGTGCCGCTTTCTGATGTCTCTGTTGCAAGCGTGGGTGGATCAATTGCCTGGTCGGAAAAGACTACAGATACGCGCACATATTCGGGGAAAAGAGAAACACCATAGGCCTCATTGGCAATAGCAAATACCGAAAATGTTTTGGCGACACCACCAATATTCATCTGAATGCCGCCCGCTGGTGGTGCCATGCACGCTCCGGTGCCCGGATCAGTTTCGCAAATGCTTAAGGTCACCCCCAGGCCTTCGTCGAAATCACCAAACGTGGGTGTAACATCAACAATAGCAGCGCCACCGGCTGAACCGATATTGACCACTGCACCACCGGCGGCCTGTGCACCGCCGGGCGCAGCGACCCGCATCACCCCGTCGCCCGAGGGCGTAGCAAAAATGGCAATCATATCTGGCGGATCACCCGCCGAGGCGGTCAGGAACAGATCATTGACATCCTCAAACACAAACGGGGTGAAATTATCACAAGCGTAATTAAGATGAATACGGCCCTCAAAGGCGGCAGTGGCGGTAAAGGTTACCAAAAAGCGCTGGCTGGCCCCGGCGGCAACATTTGCCGGCGTATCGGGCGCACCGGTTAGCGCCCCGCCCGCATCCAGGGTTTGGTAGGCCAGATCAATGGGTACGCCGACAGGTTTGGCAATTCGGCAATTTATGGCGGTATCTGCGCCGGAGTTTACAAACTCAACAAAGATGGTCGCTGGCGTGCCAATGGCCACTGATCTGGCATCCGGTGCCGTGGCAACATTAACCGCCGGGGCGGCAAGTATCGGATTAGCAAACCCCAAAACACCAACAACAATCGACGCTAAAGCCGACCAAGTATAACGCACAACAAAACCCTCCCCTTTGAAGCGGCAAGCATTTTGCGCGTCTTTTCGCCGCTAAACTGCAGTTTGGCCTAGCACATTCTGCGTATGAGAGGGAGTCTGCCTAAAACAAAACTTGTATTAGCCGAACAGTTTCAATAGCTCGTTGACCACCATTACACCCAGCGCGATAGAGGACAGCATAAACAGTGCCCAACGGTGCATGACCTTGTGATAGGTGCATTGCACCAATGAATGAACGATACGAAGCCCGACATAGGCCCAGGCGCTATAAATCGCGATCATGTCCACATGCCCCATTACCGCAATGGCCAGCGCCACAGCATAAAACAGCGGCGGTTGCTCCAGCAGATGATTATAATTATCGGCGATCTGGCGTACTTTTAGCGGAATTTTTGATGATAAATCACCCTCCAACGCCGCCTGTGGATGAATTTTGGCCGCCCTCATGGCTGGTATACGTGTGCCATACAGCCAGATTAAAATAAAGATCGTCCATCCGGCCAAAACCATGACCGGCGTTAGCATTTCTACAGCACCCATTTCGCTCTCCTATTTACACCGGTATCATAGGGAGCAAAGCCAGGGCCGCAAGCCAAATTTTTTACCAGGCTATAATCAATGCTTCAGGGTTAATGTCATGGCCGCCAGGTTTTGACCACTGACATTCGTATAGTACGGCACCAGTTGATCGCGATCATTTTCATGTCGCAAATAACCCAGGGTCAAGCGCGTGGTTCCAATATCGCGGGCCATGCCAAGTTGGGCCGAGCCAATTTTAGCACGCTTTTGCAGACGCAATCCTTCTGGTTCTACCGGCGCGCCAGGTAAGAGCGCCAGTGTGCCGGAACCAGCCCCGGCAACAGCATACCAGTGTTCACCACTTTCGCCGCGGACATAGCGTTGCAATATACGTGTCTTGCGGTAAGAGGAGCGCGGGTCAATATTCTCACTAACAAAGTGCAGGACTATGTTCACAGGTTTTTGCTGAACGTGCGCAGGCTCGATCTGCACATAAAAAGCGGGCGGTATCCAAACCGCTAGATTGTCACCTTCGTTGCGCAAACCATCAATTATGGTTTTCGCTTTGCCTTGTTCTGGTTGAGGTGTTTGACCGGCAGCAGACGTAGCAAAGCCCAGAGCCGCCACAAGCGCCACCAGCACCCACGGCATGGCACGATTACATATATGTCTGCCCAATCCCATGCACGAATTCTAGCGCAAACCCGTCAATAAAGCGGTGCCAGAGCCGTGCAAATTAAAGACACTGCATTCATTTTTTGTTACCCATAATACCCATGCGTTAGAGCACGTCTTTTACGGTGTAATGGCGAAGGTCGCGGAAACGCTAATACGGGTGGAAACCTGCCCGGCAGCAATGGGTGTTGGCGCATCGGCGCCCATGCTCTCCATGCGGGCATAGGCCAGCATGGGAACTGGCCCGCCGGAGGATTGTTCCCGCAATTCCAGAATTGGCCCAAGCTCTATTCCGGCGCTGTTGGCATAAAGCTCGGCCTTGGCAAGCAAGTGCGCGATGGCTTTTTTGCGCGCCTTGTTTTGCGCTGTTTCAGTGTCGGAAAGGCCAAAGGAAATTCCGCCAATGGTGTTGGCACCGGCGCCCACCAGCGCATCTATGGCTGCGCCAAGGCCATCCAGATTGCGCACCGTCGCGCGCACCTGATTGGAAACCCGGTAGCCGGTAATGCGCTGCTCAGGTCGCACGCCCTGTTTGTAGGGCGCATAGACGGGATTAACGCTTAACCCGGTCGTCTGGATGTCCCGATCCTTGATCCCGGCGGCTTTCAGGGCGCTAAAAACACTGTTCATTTGCTTGCGATTAGCGGCCAAAGCCGCATTTGCGGTCACTGCCTCGCTGAGGACACCGGCGCTGATATTGGCAATATCGGGGGTGCCGGATACTTCACCAATTGCGTTCAAAAAAAGCTTTCCGCCGTGGGCTTTATCGGCCTGATCTGCACAGGCCGGAGAGGACAGCATCAGGGCAAACATGCCGAGCAAGGAGACGAGTTTCATCATTTTCTTTATATTCCTGTTTCTTTTGTTTAATTGCCGATTGCATAAACGGCGCAAACCCGGGCGGTTACCGTTTGCGGCACCATGTCTGATGGTACATTCAACGCATCAATATCAGCCTGGGTGATGGTAATGGTTTTACCGTTTTTTCGCTGTCCAGTGAAGACGACTACTTCTGAATCTGCCATTGGTGCCGCCATGGCCCGACGGGGTGCCCGGCCATATTGATCGACAACACGGCCCGGTTGAGAAGTCCATTGACCAAGGCAAGGCCCGTTACCTTCTTGCAAGACCAGCAATTGTCCAAGCACGGCACCAGCGGCTTTGGCGCTCGATTTTGCGCGCATAGCCGCATCCTGGGCGGCGGCTTCATAGGCTTTGCGGTTTATTTCGGCGGTGCGTTCAAGAAAAACACGCATACGTGACGATTGTTCCGGCCCAAGCGCCAGTGCCGCCGCCCGTGCCTCACCAGCCTTGCCAACATCAAGCATGGTCACACTCAAAGATGCTTCGGCGGCATAACCATCAACCTTGTCGGCACGTTCATTTTCAATACGGTCGCCATCGCGGTCGCGGTATTGTTTATAATATGGCTCGACCGATACAGAACTGGTCACCCGTGCCGCATCCCCGGCGATTTTTTTTATCACATCATAGGCGATGCGGGCGCGTTCAACCGCCGTCTGCATTGCAGTTTCGGACTTTACGCTGGTTTCACGAAACTCAACGCTGAAACTTGCCCGGTTGGGTGGTACTTCCAGTTGCGCCCGCCCCAAAGCTTCTATCACCGGTTTTTTCGTCCAGTATGGCTCCTCGAATATACGCTCTTGCGCAAAAACAGGCCCCGACAAAGCTAACGTGAACATACCAATCAAGAAAATAGGTTTCATTTTGTGCCTCTTATGTTTTGAGGTTCAAACTCTATCCTAAATCACCTGAGCAACCAAATCCAAAGGGCCGTAAAAAATAATCCTTATCCCGCTTTCCCGACCTCTTCATCAGATACGCGAAAGTTTTTTGTCTGCCGTCGCATTAGCCCCATAGCCATGGGTTCGGGTAATACCTTGCCCAACGCAGCAATGGTTTTATTGGCAAAGCCCGGCACCCGCACGGCGACATTTTTCTCTGCGGCCAAATAACCGACAGCAGCCACTTCTTCAGAGGTTTTCCACATCCATCCGGGTAATTTTGACACCAGCTTGCGGGTGTCATTGGCATCATGAAATTCGGAATAAGTGAAGCCCGGACACAATGCGCTTACATGAACGCCAGTGCCGGTATTTTCAAGATTTAGCGATTGCGAAAACTTGATAAGAAACGCCTTGTCGGCGGCATAAAGCGTATGCCCGTTGGAGCCGGGCAAATGCCCGGCCAGAGAGGCCACATTGATGATCCGCCCAAAACCGCGTTTTACCATGCCTGGCATGGTCAGATAGACCAGTTCACACGGCGCGGTCAGCATGATTTGCAAGAACGCGGCATGGTCTTTCCACCCCGGATGGTTGAACGTGCCCGGTATACCATAGCCGGCATTGTTAATCAGGCCGTCCACATGACGTCCGGCATCCGTGACGGCCTTTATAATGGCTTTGGGGGCGGTTTTGGTATGCATATCTTTGGTGATAATCAGGCTATCGACGCCGTTTTTGGCTTTCATCTCTTTGGCCAGATCCTCCAGCCGATCTTTACGCCGTGCGGTTAGCGCCAGATCCCAGCCATGGGACGCATATTCGCGAGCGAGGGCAGCACCGATACCAGCCGATGCGCCGGTGATGAGAATAAGGGGTCGGGTCATGATATTCGTCCTATTTAAGAATACGGATTTCCTGCTGTGGCAAGGGCATGGTTATGCCATGCTGGCGCAAGGTTCGCCAAACGATAAAGTTCAGATCAGACGTAAATTTATTTACCCCGTCATCAATACCGTCCGCCCAGAACTCTACGGCAAAATTTATTCCAAAATCACCAAAATTACGCAGTTCCAGATCAGGTTGTTCGGGGTCTTGCAGCACTTGTTTGTGCGCTGATATGGCCGGGATCAAGATACTCTCAAGGGTGTCAATATCTGTATCATAACTGACCGCAAATGAAACCTCATACCGCTGGCGGGTGTCCCGGTGCGTCCAATTCTTATATGCCTCTTCAATAAATTTGACATTTGGCACCATAATGTCTTTGCCATCGGTAGTTTCTATGGTTGCCGAGCGCATATTAAGCGTCGTCACATAACCTTGCTGACCATCGGGTAATTCTACAAAATCTCCGATTTTTAATGAACGGTCAAGCAACAAGATCATGCCAGATATAAAGTTGGCGGCAATTTGTTGTAGCCCAAAACCAATACCCAGGCCTATAGCACCGCCCAACACCACAAGTGCAGATAAATTGATCCCGACAATGTTAAGCAACAGAACAAACAGTATGCCAAAAAGAGCCAGCTCAAATATCTTGGCAAACACCTCACGCGTGCCAGCATCCAAAGAGGCCGAGGCTCGAATCGCTGCCTTGCCTTTTGTGTTTGATATCCTGCCTATCCAAAATAACAAGCTGCCAAATACCAGTAAATTTGCAAACATCAAGGCAGAAAATTTTATATCGCCCAATACAAAAACCGCTTCGTCCAGGGTGCTGATGAACACTTCAAGCCAGCCGAAAACCTTCAAAATTGCCAATGGAATACCTATCCATAGCACCAGACGTTGCACTAATGGGTGGGAGATAAAACGGCGAACGGCCTTATAAAGCAGAAAAATAACCGCCAGGCCCTGTGCGATCCTGACCAGCCAGTCCTGCCCCAATTCCTCAATTGTAGTCAGAACAAATGAAACGCCGACCAATAGCGCAATAAGCACCGCCGCAAACAGTAAATCTCTTAACCGGAATGCGATCACCCTCAACGCCAGGAACCGCCCCCCTTTGGGTTGCTTGCTAAAAAACCCCAGTTTTCTTTTCAATAAAGTGGCTATGGCTTGTGCCAGAAATACGGCCATAATGATTGCAAGTAATTGCGCCAAAAATGATGGGCTTTGCAGCCAGGTAATGATCTTCTCACTCCAGCTTGCAATCTGTGTCTGAATTTTATCCATGGGTGGGGGGGTTCCAGCTTCAGCCAGAACCATGACGCAGGTTCGTCAGCCTTGCAAGCGCGTTAGAAATCAAATTTCAATATACAGGCTTGACTTTAATTAGTAATTTCACTAATTAGTGAAAATGAATAAAACCTTCAAGGCACTGGCGCATCCGGTTCGGCGGGAGATTTTGGCCATGTTGCGCGATGGCCCGATGATTTCTGGCGAGATCGCCGGGCGCTTTGAAGTGGCCTGGCCCACCATGACCGGGCATTTGAACGTATTGAAGGCCGCCGGGCTGGTTCATGGCGAACGCTTTGGTACGCAAATTCGTTATCGCCTCAACATGGGCGCGGCAGAAGACGCACTGGCAGCACTGGCCGCACTTTTTGGTAAAGGAGACCAACAATGATCCGTAAAGGGCAAATCGCTTCGACAATACTGGTCATCATTATGCTTGGCATTAGTGTCTGGGCCATGCCACATTTACCTGTGGATGGAAAATTTGCCACCCACTGGAATTTGCAAGGCCAGGCAGATCGCTTTGGTGGCCGCAATATGGTATTGTGGTTTATGCCCGCAATTGGCTTTGGCATGGCTGTATTATTCTCTATCCTGCCGCTCATTGATCCCAGGCGCAAAAACCTGCTGCGTTCCTCCCTCCCGTATCTGACGGTCTGGATTGGCACATTCCTTGTGCTGTGCTTCGCCCACATGATGATGGTATTGAACGCCGCCGGAGCCGTTGATCTGGCCGATGTGTCGGCTGGCCCCGGCCTGCTACGCTGGATTGCTGTGTTCACCGGCGCATTTGTGGCCGCACTTGGCGCGGTAATGGGTAAAATGCGGCCCAACTGGTTCATGGGCGTGCGCACCCCCTGGACGTTGTCGTCTGATCTGTCATGGGACAAAACCCATAGAGTGACAGGCTGGTTGTTCATGCTCACCGGTATTGCCACCCTGATAACGGCGCTGGTGATGATCCCGCGCTGGGCGTTGGTTGTGCTTGTTGTCGGCAGCACTGGTTCTGTTCTTTATGCGATCGCCTATTCTTTTCTGGTTTGGAAAACTGATCCAGCCCGCGAAACCCTGGTGCCGGAAGAGGCAGATTAGGTCGTGAACTCAATTGAATTAGAGTAACAGTTCTATTGCACGGATGGCTTCTGCGGCATCAAAGTCCAGTATTTTTGCCAGTTCCAGAAATTCAATAACATCAATCCGGCGCTGGCCACTTTCAAGCCGTGCAACAAAGGATTGATATTCGCCAAGCTGTCTGGCCAGCTCATTCTGGGTGGTCGCAGCTGCCATCCGTTTTTGTATTAAAAGCTCAATGAGCGCCCTGTGTGCCGCTGTTCCAATTGTTTTAGCCACACCATCTCCCCAACCGATTTCATGCAGAAGGGGCTTTATTTATATCTGTTTATCAGTTATCTAAAAAACAGATATAATGACTGAACATTTTGTGAGTATAATCTGGCAATGCCTTATTGGTTTATGATTGCGGTTTTTATCGTCCCGGGTTTTATAGTTTTTATGTGGGAGTTTTGGCTTGGCTCTATCAAGCCCGACCTCATTCCATCCAGTGAAATCACTGCCAAGGCTGATGCATTAATTTTACAATACGGAACGCACGCCGCAGAAATAGCCTATGGGAAAGAAGAACGGGCCTGGCGTTACGGTCGGACGTTCGAGCGAGCAAAATGGCGACGTATACGGCATCAAATAATAAATTGAATCCAGACTCTACCCAGCGCTGGATTTACGCATCCGGCCACGCACATACTGAACCAGTAAAACAGCCAGGACTATGGTGATGGCAATGAGCGGCACGATGGTCTTGGCCTTTTCGCCGCCCACTTCGCCCAGTGCATGGAACAACCCGAATGTCAGCGCCGCATAAACCATACCGGACACCACAACCCAAAGGGTAAAGCGGCCAAAGGGGGCCATGAAAAACCCCGAAGCCAGATAAATCGGGATACGGGTGCCGGGGATGAAACGCACCGCCATTAACGTATGACCAAGGCGTTTGAGCACTTTGTTTTTTGCCGATTGTACGCCATTCCATTGCGAAAAACGCTCTGCCCAATTGTAGGTGCGCGCCGCCCGCCCGGCCCAGTATTTCCATAAATCACTGGCGCTGAGGCCCAAAACAAGCGCGGCAAACAACCAGAGCGGCGCACCCAGCCCCATGGTCGAGGCCGAAGCCGCACCAATAACGGCGGCGTCCTCCTGAACAAACGGGGCCACAAGCAGACACAGATATATACCCCATGGATAGGCGGCCAGTGCCTCGTTTACCATGTCCATTTGCTTGTCCTTTTTCTTTGCGCGCAGACTTTATTCCGGCCAGGGCAAGTTTGCCTACAACACAGATTGCGCTTTGCCCATTGACTTTCAATGTTATTACGGCATTTCCACACTCAACAACTTTCTAGTCTGGAGCACAGTTATGGCACACGCGCCAAAAAAAGTCGTCCTTGCCTATTCCGGCGGACTGGATACCTCGATCATCCTGAAATGGCTGCAAAGCGAAATGGGGGCCGAAGTGGTCGCCTTCACCGCCGATCTGGGTCAGGGCGAAGAACTGGAACCAGCACGCAAAAAAGCGCAAGAGCTGGGTGTCAAGGAAATCTTCGTTGAGGATTTGCGCGAGGAATTTGTCCGCGATTATGTGTTCCCCATGTTTCGCGCCAATACGGTTTATGAAGGCCAGTACCTTTTGGGAACCGCCATTGCCCGCCCCCTGATCGCCAAGCGCCAGATCGAGATTGCTCATGAAACCGGGGCCGATGCAGTTTGCCACGGGGCCACCGGCAAGGGCAATGACCAGGTACGGTTCGAGCTTGCCTATCTGGCGCTGGATCCAGATGTGCAAATCATCTCGCCCTGGCGACAATGGGAATTTGGATCGCGCACAGATCTTATTGCCTATGCTGAACAACAGGGAATTCCCGTACCCGCAGACAAGCGCGGGGAAGCACCGTTCTCGGTGGATGCAAACCTGTTGCATACGTCGTCCGAAGGCAAGGCACTGGAAGACCCGGCCATTGAAGCACCTGAATTTGTTTATCAACGCAGCGTATCGCCAGAAAATGCCCCGGATAGCCCTGAATATATCGACATCGGTTTTGAGCATGGCGATCCGGTCAGTATAGACGGGATCATGTTATCCCCGGCGACTTTGCTGACACGGCTGAACGAGCTTGGCGGCACGCACGGCATTGGCCGTCTTGATCTGCTGGAAAACCGCTTTATTGGCATGAAGTCACGGGGCATTTATGAAACCCCTGGCGGCTCTATATTGTTGGTGGCTCATCGCGGGATAGAGCAAATCACCCTGGACGGCGGGGCAACGCACCTCAAAGACGAGTTAATGCCGCGCTATGCGGAGCTGATTTATAATGGCTTCTGGTTCTCGCCAGAGCGCAAAATGCTGCAAGCGGCCATCGATGCCAGCCAGGAGATGGTCACCGGCTCAGTGCGCATGAAGCTTTATAAAGGCTCTGCCAGTGTTGTTGGGCGCACCTCGCCCTGCTCGCTCTATTCGCTGGATCATGTCACGTTTGAGGATGATGTGGTTTATAACCAGTCCGATGCAGATGGTTTTATCGAACTGAACGCGCTGCGTCTGAAACTCCTGGCCCGCCGTGATAGAGCAAGCGGGAAAAACCGTTAATCCTCAAACAAATCTGGCTGCTCATCCAAGGTTTCTTGCTCAATTTTTTCAGCTTCTGTAACAAGTATATTTTTCCCCACCGTATAACAGTATTCAGCAGAAGGTATGAACTCCACGTTTGTTCCCATAACCCGGCGAATACCCCGTTTGGTTTTTGTTGTAACCCCAGCTATCTCCCGCATTTGTAGATTGCTGCGCATGAAAACTGAAAGCGATTTTAGTTTGTTTGGATTGTCAAAGTATCGGTCAGACCATTTGACCTCCAGGCACCAGCTTGGACGCCGTAATTGCCGATCAAGATACACAATATCAACTTCGCCATCTTCACTTTTGTCCCAACGGGCATACCGTAATTGAGCAAAATCACCTGAATGGAACCATTGGCAAAAAATAGCTGTTTCGACCAACGCGCCCATTGCCGGATCGGTTTCGTCGACAGGCCCAAACAAAGCCGCGCGCATGGAAGGACTGGTCAGGTAAACTTTGAATGTTACAGCCCTTTTGAATTTTCTGGCGTTCTGGTCAATGCGCTCCACTCGCTTAATCAGGAACGCGGCCTCAAGATATTCAAGGTAACGTTTTAATGTGTTTTTTGATATACTGGCATTCTGGGAAAGGCTGTCCAAGGACACTTTCTGACCGGTGTTATAGGCCAGTGTTGTGAACAGTGCATTCAGTTCTGCCACATCGCCAACACCATAAAGTGATGGTAAATCCCTAAGTAGCACCTTTTCAATAATGTCGGCACACAACCGCTTTGCCAGACTGTCTACATTTTCATCAGAAAGAGCAATTTCCGGGTAGCCGCCTAAATTGATATAATTTACAAAATTCCGGTTCAGGGCGTAAATGTCTTTTGCACTATATGTTGTTTTATTAAACCCAAATACAGGCATTTCTATAATCGATTCATCTTCCAAGCCTTTGAGATTTAGGTATTCTGAAAAGGTGAGTGGAGGCAGTATAAAATCAGTGAACCGGCCAGCACCGGATTCTGCACTTTTCATTTTCAAGGCAGCTGCCGCAGAACCACTGACAATAAACTGGATAGACGGATAACTATCAACCAGGCTTTTCAAATGTATTTCCCAGTCTTTGACATACTGGATTTCGTCAAAACAAACGAATGGGTTTGTGTCCCTGTCTCCAATCATATGCTTTAGGTAAATCTTCATCGCCTGTTCCGGTGACAGGCGGCTGTAAACAGGTGTGTCCATGCTGATATAGAGAATATCTTCCGGTGATTTTCCATCACTAATCAAATCAGTGATTAGCTGGTGAATGAGTACGGTTTTTCCAACCCGTCGTGGCCCCATCAAAACCACGGCACGGCGAAACGCCGTTTGCATGGCTTCTTCAGCAAAACTATCAAAATATGCGCGTTTTTTGAATTTTGAAACCGTGGCCACCTGGCCAGTTTTCCACCAAGGATTATCTACCCGCATACGGTCAAGTATGTCATCTTCTGATATTTTCAGCACTTTATCACCATTTAAGGTCAACTAACTGATCTTATTTTATTAAGATGCGAACTAACGTCAGTGTACTGACTTTATTAGCAATCAACCCGCATCCCCAGGCTCACACTGGGCTTTGGCCTTATCCTGCAAGGCCTCGGCCTTCATCGCCATTTTGAAAATTTCGCCAGGCGTTAACCCCATTGTGGTCAGGGCTTTAAGGGCTGATTCCATAGACCCGCGATGGGCAGGGTCGGTCAGTACCGTCAGGGCAGAAAGTTCTTTTGCGCTGGTGTTATCGGCAACAAAGCCCGCATAACACTCGCACATCGTCGCCGGTTCACCTTCGGCTATGCAAGTATTTGCCAGCGTGCGCGCATCGGTCACAAGAACAGGTGTGGATAAAGACGCACCACTAAACATTGTAATTAAAACAAGGGTTAACATTATACATTTTTCCCAAAAAACCGAAATACAACCCACCCTATAGCGCAAATAAAGCGTTCTGAACATGAATGATGGATGAACAAATGATGAGCGCCCTCGACGAAACCAGTTCAAGCGCCCATATTACAGGCGTTCTTTACCACACCCATGGAGAAGACTGATGCGCACATTATCCTTACTCACACTGGCCACTGCCGGGTTAATCCTGACCGCATGTGCCACTGCCACCCCCTATCAGGCCGCCGAAGATTCTTATAGCGGCTATAGCGAGCAACGTATTGAAAGCAATCGCTATCGCGTTTCCTTTTCAGGAAACTCGATCACCGATCTCGACACGGTCGAAAACTATTTGCTCTATCGCGCTGCTGAACTGACAAGGCAGAGCGGGTTTGACCATTTCATCATTGCTGATCGTAATACCGAGAAAAAAGAACGGTTGAGGAATTCCAGAGGGTTTGCGTCTCGCTATGGAACTTCACGATTTGGCTATCGTGGTCATTATGGATTTGGCTGGAGTTATTTCAGCCCTCATTTTGGTTATGCTTATGGCTATGATCCATTTTTTGACGGATATGATATTCGCCAGATTACCCGTTATACAGCCACCGCAGAAATTGCCATGTACCGCGGTGCTAAACCAGCCAACCATGAGAAGGCCTATCAGGCTGCCGAGGTTCTAAAAGAACTTGGCGCGAAAATTGTTCGCCCTGAAGATATTGCCAACTAAAGATCAAGCCGTGACTCTGAGGTGCGCTTGGGAGGGTGAGCAGGAATAAGGAGAAGGCGATCCTCCGGCCTACGCCGGTATGACGAGGATGATGGTTATCCCCGGTTTTTCCTCTTTTGTGTCATCCCGCAATAGCTTTAGTTTTATCCAGGAACCATTGTGCAACTCAAATTCACTATAGGCCCCGGGTCTGACGCCCAGGGTGACATGAATGGTTAGTTTTCTGACCCCCTAATCTGTCATCCCGGAAAAACGTCAGTTTTATCCGGGAACCATAGTGAAGATACCATGCTCCATAAACCCCTGATAACTCTATTGGATTTCAGGGGAACACAGTTGCAATGTGAAACACACGTATACATCCCTTTTTCTCTCCTGTTTTACCGCGCTGCAATTGCGAATAATTCTTAGTTGCATCTGTATAGTGACTAATATAGTAATGCAACGCATTCGCAATTAAGCGATCTGCCAACGTATTTGAAAAGCGCCCAACCCGGGGGCTTAGTCATGGATGTGTCATAGTTCTATTTGAGTGTGGCACCCGTTTTCATGACCCAGTGGACATAAAATGATGACATTGTTTAGAAAAACCCTGCTCGGTACGGCGGCAACCAGCCTGGTTTTGTTGGCCATGCCAGCCTCGGCCCAGCAGGAAACCCCCAGCATGGACGAAATGTGGCGCACCATTCAGGCGCAACAGGCGATGATTAACCGGTTACAGGAAAAACTGAACGAGACAAAAGCGCAAACCACGCAAACCAAAGCCGTGATTGAGCAAACCAGACAAAGCGTAGAGGCTGTGGCGCTGGCTGTTGAATCCGGCACAGCAAATACAGGCATGGGTTGGGCCAACAAAACCAGCATTGGCGGTTATGGCGAGCTGCATTATGAAGGCGGTGCAAAGGATCAGCTTGATTTTCACCGCTTCGTGCTGTTTGTCGGCCATGAATTTAATGACAGCATCCGGTTTTTCTCTGAAATTGAACTGGAACATGCCATTGCCGGCGAAGGTAAGGTTGGCGAAGTAGAGCTTGAACAAGCCTATATCGAAGCCGACCTGGGGGAGAGCACGCAAGTTTATGGCGGCGTACACCTGATCCCGGTTGGCCTGATTAACGAAACCCACGAACCACCAAGCTTTTACGGTGTCGAGCGCAATGCGGTTGAGAAAGATATTATTCCGGCCACCTGGTGGGAAGGTGGTATTGGCGTTCACGGTAATGTGGGAACAAGCGGGTTTTCCTATGACGCTGTGATTTCCTCCGGGCTGGAGTTAAATGCCGGTAATGGTTTCAAGGTGCGCTCTGGCCGACAAAAAGTTGGCAAGGCCAATTTCAAAGATCAGGCCTTTACCGGTCGCATTGCCTATAGTGGTATCCCAGGCATAAAGCTGGCCAGTTCAATTTATTACCAGAATGACGTTACCCAAAGTGATGGAGATGCCATCACCGGAAAAAGTGTCAGCGCACTTTTGTGGACTGCCAATATAGATGCAAAGTGGAATGGCTTTGGCTTGCGCGCGCTTTATGCGGACTGGTCACTGTCAGGTGCCGAAGTTGACCTGACCGGGCGCAATGAACAGGCTGGCTTTTATGTTGAGCCTTCCTACAGGTTCGATGTGCCTATGGGTACATTTGACGAGGCGCAACTGGGTGTGTTTTACCGTTATGCTGACTGGGATAACAATAAAGGCCTGAATAATAATACTGGCCGGATGCGCCACGTGTTCGGAGCCAATTTCTGGCCAATTCCTGATGTCGTTCTAAAAATGGATTATATCATCGAAGATCGGGAAAATGAAATTAAAGATCGCAAATCCCTGAACCTGGGGATTGGCTATCAATTCTAAACCTCTTACACGGTGCCTATGAAAATGATGTGCATCACAAGCCTGAAACGCATAGCCCTGATCGGGCTGTACGTTTTGGTCTGTCTGACCCCCTCAACCTACGCCGAAGAACCCTCGGAGCAGACGCAATTTCTTCGCTCTGTTTTTGCATATGATGTACCAGACGCAAAAACACTATGGCTGAATAAGAACATCAAACAAGACATCAAAAAAATCCTGCGTCATGATTACGCTGGCCTGCGCATCCGTTACTGGCAAGAGGGGCCACGAACGCTTTGGGTGCTAAATGAAATTGGTAAATACAAACCCATCACCGTGGGTGTCGTCATCAATGAGAGTGCCATTGAACAACTGAATGTTTTGACTTATCGGGAAAGCCATGGCTGGGAGGTTAAACACGATTTCTTCACCAAACAGTTTATCGGGGCCAGATTGCCCAAGCTGAATAAACTCGATCGCCAAATCGATGGCATATCAGGGGCCACGCTTTCCGTGCGGGCCTTGAAAAAACTGGCGCGACTGGCACTTTATCTTGATAAATCTGTAACGACACAATGAAACGTAAACTATCCAATATATTCAAGCGATGGCACAGACGGCTGGGCATTGTTTCAGCGTTTTTCGTCATGGTGCTGGCCGTCACCGGATTATTATTATTGTTTTCTGGCCCAATGGATCTTGACCGACAGGTCTGGAATGGCGTGTGGATTTCCAAAGCCTATAATCAGGCACCAAAAACTGAACCCGTTGGTATTTTGCTGGGTTCTGGGGACTGGTTGGTGATGGTTGATGGCCTGGTCTATATCGGCGATCAGAATCCGATCACACTGGCACCCCCATTGGTCATGGCCAAAAAAGAGGAACGGTTTGTCTACGCTGCCAATAATGAGGAAACGATCGTAACATTACTGGATGGCACCCTGGTTGAGCGTATTGAGGGCGTTGCGTTTACCGGCACACACCCAACTCCTCTTCCGGAGGCAATAATAAATAAAATTATCAAGCGATATTCGGGGCGCGGCATGCCTGTATCTCGCGTCTTGCTTGATATTCATACCGGGCGGTTTTTTGGTGCCGTGGGCACATGGTTGATGGCGCTGGCCAGTATTTTTCTTGTTCTGCTGTCTTTAAGCGGGTTATATATGTGGATCAGAAAACCAAACGGCAAGAAATCTAGAACCGGATAACGCGCCCGTCCACTTGAACAAGAACAACCTCAATCACGTCTGACTTTTTCGCTGTAATTCGTATGCTTTCTTCATCCATCATCGTGAAAGCTGTGGCCAGGCCATCGGCCATTGTGGCTGATCTGTGCACCACACTGGCCGATGTAAATTGCGCACCGGTTCTGACATCTGCTGGATTGAAAATATGAGACAAATCATTGCCCAGATAACCACCGTTGGCTGATGATGTTGCCAAACCCGCACTTTGCAGGGTCACGCTGCCCACAATATCCAGCACATTGTCAGGATCCTGAACATCAATGATAAAAGGTGTTTTCCCAACAGCCTGAAATTCACCAATATTGACCAGAGCACCAATGCCTTGCCACTGATAAAGTGCTTTTGCAACTTGCTCGCTAATATAGCCCTGGGCGATGCCATTCAGGGTAATGGCCATGCCCCGTTCCTCAAACCAGATGCGCGGGCCAGCATTGTGAATTTTTGTGTAGTCCACCAGTTCGTGTGCCGCTGCCCACATTTTCCGGGTTTTTTCTGTGTCTTCACTTCCCGATGGCAATGTTTTGGCGACATCCCAAAGAACCTGCACGCTAATATCAAAAACACCATCGGTCAGTATGGAAATACCCTTGGCCATAGTGACTAGCTCTCGCAGTTCAGGCGAAGCATTATCCAGATGCCCCTCCCGGTTAAGTATGGAAATCTCTGACCCCGGTTTGTAAAGCGAAAAGAGGTTATCCAGACGTTCAATGGTTTGTTGTGCCTGGATAAACGCCTTGTCTGCATCCTGCGCGTTCAAGCCATGCAGTTTGATAAACCCGGGCGCACCCAGAGCTTCGCCTTCCCAGACATGCAACGTGTTGGCGCTATGAGTGCAACCAGTGTGAGAAAACAGGCTTGCCAGCGCAAGCCCGCCGCCACCCAGATAAAGCGCATGTCTTCGTGTCGTCACTGTACAATCTTCCCAATTGATCTTTAGGACAGAGTGATTTCAGCCCGGCGCAATCATGTTTTCCGGTCGCACAATAGCGTCAAATTCTTCACCGGTGACAAAACCCAGCGCCACCGCTTCTTCGCGTAAAGTACTGCCATTGGCATGTGCCACTTTGGCTACCTTGGTGGCATTGTCATACCCGATTGTGGGGGCCAGCGCGGTAACCAGCATCAGGGAACGGCGCATCAATTCATCAATGCGTGCAATATCAGCCTCGATACCAACCACACAATTGTCAGTAAATGAACGCGTTGCATCGCCTAAAAGCCTTATTGATTGCAACATGTTAAGCGCCATAACCGGGCGAAATACATTCAACTCGAAATGCCCCTGACTGCCCGCCATGCTGATTGTGGTGTGATTGCCCATCACCTGCGCGCAGACCATGGTCAGCGCCTCGGACTGTGTGGGGTTCACCTTGCCCGGCATGATCGATGACCCTGGCTCGTTGGCAGGCAAGATCAGCTCACCAATGCCGCCCCGTGGCCCGGAGCCTAAAAAGCGAATGTCATTGGCAATCTTGAATAGCGATGCAGCAATGGTGTTCAGCGCCCCGTGCGCGGCCACATAGCCATCACTGGCTGCCAGAGCTTCAAATTTGTTGGGCGCGGTAATAAAATCCAGGCCGGTTATGGCGCTGACCTTTTGGGCAAACTTTAACGCAAAACCGGGCTTGGCGTTCAGGCCTGTACCCACCGCCGTCCCCCCTTGTGCCAAAGGCAATAACTCGCTCAGTGCCTGATTGGCCCGACGAATGCCAAGGCTAATTTGCGCGCTATAGCCGGAAAACTCCTGCCCCAGGGTCAGCGGCGTTGCATCTTGCGTGTGGGTGCGACCATTTTTGATGATGCTGGCAAATTCGCTTGATTTGGCGTCAAGCGCCCCGTGCAAATGTTCCAGTGCGGGGATCAGATGATCCTTGATCTGCATGGCAGCGGCGATATGCATGGCCGTTGGGAATGTGTCGTTTGATGACTGACTACGATTGACGTGATCATTGGGATGTACGGGCGTTTTTGAACCAATGGTGCCACCCATAATCTCGATAGCGCGATTGGCGATCACTTCATTAGCGTTCATATTGGTCTGGGTGCCAGACCCGGTTTGCCAGACCCGTAACGGGAAGTTATCGTCCAGCTTGCCATCAATAACATCCTGCGCAGCTTGCTCGATTGACTTGGCAATATCTGGCTCAAGATTATCAAGCGCGTGATTGGTTTGTGCGGCGGCTTGTTTGATAATGCCCAGTGCACGCACCAATGGCACCGGCATGGTCTCGTCACCAATATCAAAATTTATCAAGGAACGCGCTGTTTGCGCACCCCAGTATTTATCTGCCGGCACCTTGAGTGGGCCAAAACTGTCTGTTTCTGTACGCATATCGGCCATGACGAATCTCCTTGACCACGTTATCGACATAACATGCCGGGCAGGGCAAGAGCAGTACCCACGTGCAGGAAAATGAACAGGAAAGTTTGTTGATTGCGCTTTTTGGTTTACTTGCGGCGAAACGCATCCAGATTGACCACGTCACCAACAGCATCCGTCTCACTATCGTCTGTCTTCATGTCTGAGTCAGGGGTTGGTACAGTTTTTGTTGCCGCCGCCGTTGCTGGCAATGCCTCAGGGGTGCCCATATCAAATTTCAGCCCAAAACCAACCGCCGGGTCATGAAAACTGGTCACAGCGGCATAGGGAACCTTGATATATTTCGGTGCGCCACCAAAACTTAATGTGACCTCAAAAGCATCATCCAGCGAGGCAAGATCCCAAAACTGATGCTCAAGCACTATGGTAATTTCTTCGGGGTATTTTTCCAGCAATTGCGCGTCAACATTGGCACCGGGATAATGAGTGCGAAAAGTGATATAAAAATGATGATTACCGGGAAGGCCATCTTCGACTGCGCGCACCACCGCTGCACGAACAACACCGCGCAAGGCTTCTTGTGCAAGCAGGTCATAACGCATCAAATCTTTTGGCACTTATATGCTCCCCGTTTCCTGACACCTTGAGTAAACATATGCCCGGCACAGGTCAATCACACTCCCCATCTAGGAACATGTACTTCGCCTTTGGCGAGCATATAGAGTTTATTGATATTAGTTGACTGAATAAGTGGAGGCTTCTGTTGCCAGGTGCCTCCGAACCCCGCCCTGGCGCTCAATGAGCCAAGGAGTTAGAGCGAGATTACTCGCGCTGCGTTAAGCAGCGAGAGCGGTCTCTTGAGCAAAGTTGTCATTATCAACTCTTGCGATTGAGCCTGTAACGGGCCTCACCCGGGCAAAAGCTAACGCTTCTTTCTGTCCGTCGATCCTGTTTCGGCCCCATCAACTTCTCCCCCCACAACCATAGCTGCCAAGAGGGGAAAATGGTGGAGCCGCCGGGTACCGCCCCCGGGTCCGGCCCAGCTGTCTAACGCGCGTTTATCGCCATAGTCCCAAGGGACAAGGCCTATATAGGCATAAAACCGGTTAATGAGAAGGCTTCAACATGAAAATAACCTCTCACAGGGTAGTGGTTAACGGCTTGGAAACCATAAATGCGCGATTTTTACCCGGTGTGTAATGCAGGTGAACGGGTTTTATGAGTCGACTGGCCGAACTTTTGTTTTTCTCGCTCTATGCCATGAGCGCAGCCGTAGCTTCATTGGCCATGGTGAGGTTTATCGATGTGAGCGTAACGGTCGCATCACTTTTGGGCGCCTTGAGCTTTTTGGCGGGCATGCACATCCATTCCGTCATTGTTCGTACCAGCAAAAATGCTGGACTGGAAAAACGTCTGGACACGCTGCGCAAGGCCAATATCGCCCTGACGTCTGAAATGGGCATTATTCATGAAGAAATAGGTTCCCTTTCCAGATCGCTAGAACAAGAAGCATTACGCCGGGACGAAGCCATTATTTCAGAAGTACAGGCCCTGGAGACTATCATTGCCAATATGGAAGGCACCCTTGCCTCTCGTATTACCGAGGCTGCACGTGTGGCGGCAATCCCCATGCTCGAGCCAGAAGAAACCAATGACCGTCATATATTGCTGACACTGGTTCGCGAGGCACTGGACGCCGGACGGGTGGAACTGCACCTGCAGCCCATCGTCTCCCTGCCTCAGCGCAAAACCTATTTCTATGAAAGTTTTACCCGTCTGCGCGATCAGGATGGCAATGTCATCATGCCCGCTGATTTTCTAAAAGTGGCCGAGCCAGCGGGCCTGATGACCGTTGTCGATAATCTGTTGCTGTTCCGTTGCGTGCAGATTGTGCGGCGCCTGACCGAGAAAGACCGCCAGATCGGCCTGGTTTGCAACATTTCTCCCCTGTCCCTTAAAGATGAAGTATTTTTTCCGCAATTTCTTGATTTCATGCGCCAGAACGCAGACCTTGCCGGCTCTGTGGTGTTCGAGATCGGGCAAAAGGATTTTGAGGAACGCGGCATTATAGAAGCACGCAATATGGCCCGTCTGGCGGATTTTGGCTTCCGGTTTTCCATTGACAAGGTGGAGAACCTCAATTTTGACGCCAGAGACATGCAACGCGCCGGGGTTAAATTCTTCAAGGTCTCTGGTGATCTCCTGCTGGCGGCTGTTAACGGCTCGCCTGGTGCAGCCTTACCCGCCGCACCGGACATCCTCATTACCGATATTGCCCGCTATCTGGCGCGACACGGTATAGAGATGATTGGCGAAAAGGTAGAAGACGAAGCCACTGTGGTTGAACTTCTTGACCTTGATGCCGGTTACGCACAAGGGCATTTGTTTGGCCCACCCAGCCCGATCCGCGAAGAGTTTCTGGCCGAGACCGAAGACGCTTTCAAAATCGCGATATAGGCATTTTCTTAGAGCATAGAACTTCCAAATTCCACGATTATAGCTGATCCTGACCGGGTGGGGATAAGTATTTTTTCTTGTGCTCATATAGCGGGCAATAGCACCCTTAAATAAGGGACAATAAGGGTGATTTAAGTATCAATTCAGGGGCAAATTTCGCACCATAAGGGACAGTTAAGGGACAGATGAAAGGTGCCCGAGGGTCAGCGGGGATAAGTGGTTGCTATCCCCGGCTTCACTTTCTTCCGTGTCATCCCGGAAAAACGTAGCCCTCAAATAGCGAAGCGATAGGGCAAACAAAAAACCTTATCCGGGAACCATCGTGCAGATGCTATACCCCATAGACCCCGGATAATTTCTGTGAAATTTCCTGGGTGACACACTTGGGATAGGAAACAGTTCTAAATATCCAAACTTATCCAACCGGGGGCGTTCTTGGCGTATGATTATGGTAGGTTGGAATGACCCACCCTTCGAGGCTCGTCTCCGCCTCGCACCCCAGAGCCTGCCCCGGCGCAGGCCGGGGGTGAGGAAGAAAGAGTAATAAATAACTACCTTATGGTCGAAATTGCGTGTTTACGAAATTGCCTCGAAGCATGGAATGACATCCAAGACCCTCACATCAATTTTGTCGCCCCACTGGCTTGATAGGCGCTAACACTGGCCCCGGCGCGTTTGGCCCCCATAATGGCACCCATAAAGACCGCCATGTGCGGGGTTTGCATATGGGCGTCCAGTGCTGCCTGATTGATCCACACCTCAAACAGGCGAATGCGGCATGAATTTCCAATATCAATGGCGAAGCAATAGTCCACACAGCCGGTTTCTTTTAAGGTCTGCGTGACCATTTCATTTCCAGCCTCCAGAATAGAGGCAATCTCCGCCTCGCTTTGCATATCAATATACCCGCCAACAATAATCATTTTGTTTTCCTTTTTTGGTTGGCACATTCATTTCAGGTCATGTGCCGGGATGCAACCGTATATTTGATATCATTTAACCTCGCTTATCACGGAGATTTACGCGCACGCCATTGACACTCCAGGATTGAATTACTATTTTACTACTATTGCTCAGTCGCGGTAGTTTAGTAATGTCATAATGAATGGAGATTTGGAATGAATGACCATGGAGAGATAGCGGTCCTTATTGACGCAAGATTGCACAATGAACTCGTATTACGCCGCCGAAGGGCCGGTGATGTTTCCCATATTGTCGAAAATGTCCTGTCCGATTTTTTAGAACGCACTGAAGGGGATACTGATTTATGGAATGAAGATTACGTTCGCGAATGGCTTGAAACTCAAGAGGATGACCACCTGGAAAGATATGGTCCACCTGATAAGGGCCATCATTGGAAAAACATAGTGCTACACAATGGAGCAAAGCTAAAAATAACTTATAAAAATCGTGATCATTTTGCAGAAATTCGACATGGCAGAATCATGGACGGCAAATACCCACGAACACCTTCGGAATGGGCAAATTGTGTAGCCAATCATACAAGTCGAAATGCCTGGCGCGATATTTACGTGCAGCAGCCCGGAACTACAAAATGGGTGGCGGCTCAAGTTATGCGTTACGAGGCTAAGAGAGGGCTAGGGTATGGTTCTCTATAAAGAGTGTAAATTCGTAAATATATAATACGATAACGACATGAAAGTAGGGCTTTACTAGCCGTTATCCCGATGGAACCGGGACCCAGTTATACGTTTTATCCAGCACATAATGCAAAGGTAGCAACACAATACTGGATACCGGCCTTTGCCGGTATGACGAAAACAGGCACCATGCACGCACTTCCCACTTACGCTTCTTCCACAAATCCGGCCATTACTTTTTTGGTACCGGCCTTCTCGAAGGCAACAGTCAGTTTATCGCCGTCAAGCATGGTGATGCGCCCATAGCCAAATTTTTGATGAAAAATGCGCATGTCCTGTTTCAGGCCGTTTGCGCTTTGTTTATCCGATGCAATTCGCCGGGCCGTGCCGTCAATGGTCTTGCTGCGTAACTGATCCTTATTGGCCTGATAGCGCGCCCAGCCGGGACTGTTATAGGTTGAACGTGTGTCTTCAAAACCGCCGCCCGTGTCATCATGGCCAATTTGATTATAATAACCGGTATCGGCGCGGGCCTCGACATGCTGTGGGGGCAATTCATCAACAAAACGCGACGGCAGAACACTTTGCCAGCGCCCGTAAATTTGCCGGTTTGCGGCAAAGTAAATGATGGCTTGCTCGCGCGCCCGGGTCAGCCCCACATAGGCCAGGCGGCGTTCTTCCTCCAGCGCCGACGTGCCACCTTCATCCAGTGATCGTTGTGAGGGGAACACGCTTTCTTCCCAACCGGGCAGAATCACCAGAGGAAATTCCAGACCCTTGGCCGCATGCAAGGTCATTAAACTGATCTGGTCATCATTTTGGTTGTTGGTATCCAGATCAGACACTAATGAGACATGTTCCAGATACCCTTCCAGCGTCTCAAACGCACCCATGGCCTGAACCAGTTCCTTGAGGTTCTCCAGCCGCCCCTCGGCTTGCGGGCTTTTGTCGGCGCGCCACATGGCGGTATAGCCACTTTCATCCAGAATAATCTCGGCCAGCTCACCATGGGGCAAACTTTCACTCATTACCCGCCAGCGATCAATATCGCCAAGCAACATGCGCAAACCTGTTCGCGCTTTGCCGCCGATCTCATCGGTGGCAATCATATGGCGACAAGCCTCGGCCAGTGGCAAAGCCATGCTTCGGGCTGCCTGTTGCAGTTTTTGCACACTGGTTGCACCAATGCCGCGCTTGGGCACATTGATGATGCGTTCAAACGCCAGATCATCAGCATTAGAGCGCACGGCGCGAAGATAGGCATGGGCGTCACGTATCTCGGCCCGTTCAAAAAAGCGCGGGCCACCAACAACCCGGTAAGGCAAGCCAAGCGCAATAAAGCGTTCTTCAAAGGCACGCATCTGCCAGGACGCCCGCACCAAAAGGGCGCAATCAGCATAGGCATTATCTTTTGAGTGCCAGTTTTCTATTTCTTCACAAGCGGCGCGGGCCTCGGCCTCACCATCCCAGACACCGCGCACCTGCACCTTTTGCCCGCCCGCATCATCCGTCCACAAGGTCTTGCCAAGACGGCCCTTATTGGCCGCGATTAGACCAGATGCAGCACCCAGAATATGCTCGGTCGAGCGGTAATTGCGCTCCAGCCGCACTACCTTTGCCCCCGGGAAATCCTTCTCAAAGCGTAAGATGTTATCCACCTCAGCCCCGCGCCAGCCATAGATCGACTGGTCATCATCGCCAACCACACAGAGGTTGGCAGCACCGCGTGCCAACAGGCGCAACCATAAATATTGCGCCACATTGGTGTCCTGATACTCATCCACCAGTAAATAGCGAAACCGGCGATGATATTCGGTCAACACATCTTCATGGTTTAGAAATATATTCAGCGTGTGCAGTAATAAATCACCAAAATCACAGGCGTTCAGAACCTTGAGCCGCTCCTGATAAACCCCGTATAATTTTGCGCCCTTACCATTGGCAAAACTGTAGCCGTCCTGGGTTGTCACCTTGTCAGGGCCAAGGCCACGGTTTTTCCAATTATCGATCAAGCTGGCAAGGTGGCGTGCCGTCCAGCGTTTTTCATCAAGGTTTTCGGCAATAATGACTTGCTTTAACAGACGCAACTGATCGTCTGTGTCCAGTATGGTGAACGAAGATTTTAACCCTGCAAGCTCCGCATGGCGGCGCAGTATTTGTGCCGAGATCGAGTGGAACGTGCCCAGCCATTGCAAACGCTCTACCGCATCGCCGATCAGCCCGCCAACACGTACGCGCATTTCCCGCGCCGCCTTGTTGGTAAAGGTAACGCAGAGAATTTCCCACGGATTGGCCCGGCCCAGGTTCAAAATGTGCGCTAATCGTGTGGTCAACACCCGGGTTTTACCGGTTCCCGCTCCGGCCAGCACCAGCACCGGCCCATCCAGCGCCTCCACAGCTTCGCGCTGTTCGGAGTTCAGTCCTTGCAGATAGGGTGCTGGCCCTGCGGGCGCACGGGCACGGGCCAGATCAGATGTTTTTTGCGCTTCAGGCACGGTAATGCTCACATAGAATCGAAAACGAAGCACGAACATAACATAGGAAATGTGAAACGCACGGCGTTTGTTTGAGTAGTTAAAAAAGAAAAACCCTGCCTAAACAGGGTTTAAGTCTACGCCGTAACATAGCTTGCTTTCGCCAGTTGCTACGGCGGCCCTTGGTAGGGTCTTAGGCGCGGATTACCTTTCGGCAAGAGCCACAATCAAGCGAGTATATAGCAATTTACAAGTGTTTTGTCAAGATCGAAAGACCCATACCGCTGAGGACACAGGCGCGGATTTTCCTTAAATTATCATCGCTTAAAGTGTCGTATCTATATATTCTATTCCCTTGTACATCCTTTCCTGTACGTAGCAAATCAAGCCGGTGAAAGCCAACCGCATTTACCATGTCGCCCTTAACCCATATGCCATCACTTGCAAAATAATTAGGTAATCTTGGTCTAATGTCTATCTGACAATGATACGGCATTATCCTGTTGGGCGGGCGGGTGCTGAGTGCCACAATAGTGCAAAGTCCAGGTCGTGCAGTAATTTTAGGGCTTATAACAACAACTGGTCGACGTTTAACCATTTCAGGAACTTTGAAGCCTTGGTCAAAATTACACGTCAGTATTGTTCCAACAGCAGGGTGTGAATTAATGGCCAATGCGTGTTACCTCTTTCCTCAACATAAAGGTGCCATTCCAATCTCTACAAATCGAAAACGAAGCACGAACATAACATAGGAAATGTGAAACGCACGGCGTTTGTTTTTCGGTCTATTTTTCCGCCCCGACCGCAAACAGGCGTGCAGAATTTTTCCGTAACCAGCGCCGTGGTGTTGTAATATCTGTGATACGGGTCTCGACCAGCGCCCAGAAACGCGGGCCGTGATTGTGCTCGATCAAGTGCGCCACTTCATGAGCACAGACATAATCAAGCACACTAAAGGGCACACAAATCAACCGCCAGGAAAAGTTCAGTCTCCCGGCCGCCGAACACGAACCCCAACGACTATTGGTGTCACGCACACTCAGCGCGCTAAATTCAACGTCCAGAGCATTAGCATGACATTGCGCTTGTCTGGTCAACTCCTTACGTGCCAGGGCGATCAACCCCCGGCGTGTGCGGCCAGAAAAGGACGCGGCCTTCGGACACGGCACAATCAAGGCGCCATCGTTTTCGCGTGCGACACCACGCCCGATTTCCCGAACAAGGGCGATTTCATTACCACGCAAAAGAACAACGCCACCCGGAGTAAAGGGCATGGGCGGGGGCATTCGCCCTAAATGCCCCTCCAGCCAGCCTGCCTTGTCATGGATGAGTTTGTCGGCCTGTTTGCGGTCACGCGCCCGTGGCAATATGGCCACCGCCTCACGTTTGGCCGTATCAATACGCAAGGAAACCCGGCGCGCACGAGGCCGGATGACATAGCGCACTGGCACAGTCATGCCTAACGATGACATGCGTTGTGCTTGCGGATAAATTTTGTAATGCGCGGGGCGATATTGTCTCTGAACCGCCGCCCGCTAAAAACACCATAATGGCCCACGCCCTTTTGCACATAGTCCTCGCGCAAATCGTCGGGGATATTAGTGCACAGGTCGTGAGCAGCCTGGGTCTGGCCAATACCGGAAATATCATCCAGCTCGCCTTCTATGGTCAGCAATGCGGTATCATGCAAGGCATCAAGGTTCACCTTGCGGTTCTCATGGCGCATAATACCACGTGCCAGATGGTGTTCCTGAAATATCTCGCGAATGGTTTGCAGATAAAATTCTTCTGTCAGATCCATGACCGACATGTATTCATCATAAAAGACACGATGTCGCTCTGCACTATCACCATCACCGGCAATTAAATGGTCAAAAAACTCACGGTGCGCAGCAACATGGCTGTCCTTGTTCATCTGTATAAAACTGGCCAGCTGGATAAAGCCCGGGTACACCCGGCGCATGGCCCCGGCGTTTGGAAACGGCACGGTATTGATGACATTGCGGGCAAACCAGTCATGACTTTTGGATTTGGCCAGGGTGTTGGGCAAGGTGGGTGAGCGGCGCGTGTCAATGGGTGATCCCATCAATGTAAGACTGGCCGGGCGAGTGTCTTCACCATCTTCGGCCATCAAGGCGGCGGCGGCCAGCACCAATGGCCCCGGCTGGCATACGGCCAGCACATGGGTATTTGGCCCCAAATGTCGCAGTGCATCGCGCACCAGATCAATATAATCATGCAGATCAAAACGGCCAGCCAGCATGGGCACCATGCGCGCATCGCTCCACTCGGTAATATAAACCTCGTGGGCGGGCAAAAATGCCTGAACAGTGCCGCGCAATAATGTGGCGTAATGGCCAGATAATGGAGCCACAATCAATAATTTCGGGTCATCGCGCCTGTCCGAAACACACCGATCAAAATGGGTTAACTTCATCCAGGTATCGGCCTTGACCGTCCGTGATGATACCGCTACAGCTTGGCCATCAATGCGGGTACTGGCAATATCCCATTCGGGCTTGCCATAGCGCCGGGTCAGGCGTTCAAACAGATCGGCACTGGCACTTAGTGAACGCCCGGCAAGGCTGGCGCTCATGGGGTTAAACGGCGAGGACATAATGGTTTTTGTCCCCTGCGCCATGTACCGCCAGGGCGCCAAAGCGGCATAGGTCATTTCATACGCGCTATAAAGCATTACAGTGTAGACCTAACATTTTTTGCTATCCAGATGACGCCGCAGACATGTGGCAATATCATCAACGCTGCTGGAATGGGTAAACACGGCAACGTATTGCCCGCGCTTGTCCATCAGGAAAATGGCGCTGGTATGATCCATAAGGTAATCATCCCCTTCGCCAATTTTTTTGAAATACACCGCATAGGCCTTGGCCACGGCCTTGATTTCATCCGCCGTTCCGGTAAGGCCAACAAGGCCATCGGGAAAACTATTCGATGTCTCATAGGCGGCCAGACTTTGCGGGGTATCGCGGGCCGGGTCTATGGAAATAAACACCGGCGTAATGCGCGCCTTGTCTGCCCCCAGTGTATCCAGCGCCGAGGCCATCATTTGCAGTGAATACGGGCAAACATCAGGACAATAACTATAGCCGAAATAAACCAGCATGGATTTGCCCAGAAAATCCGCTTCGCTAACCCTTTGGCCACTTGAATTCACCAGAGTGAACGCCCCGCCAACGTCGGCTCCCCTTGTGTCTGATTTTTTATCCAGGATCATCTGCACGGTAAAACCCACCGCAATAACCAGCACCATTGCCGCAGCGATCCAGCGTATTAACCTTAAGGTTGATGAAAAAGATGAGGAATTCATGGATACATCATAACGCCCCCTAGCCTACGCGCCAGATATTTTGCTGTCTTTTTCAAGAGAATATAGAGCGTAAAGTTTGCTTGTAATTTTGACCGCGCCCTTATTTACTTGAGTGCTCATTCAGAAAATGAACCTTAACGATTCCTGGAGATATAGTCATAACACACACAGCTCCTGCACTGTCGGCCCTCAATACACCAGATATGAACTTTGGTGTTCGTGTCCGCACCCTGATTTTATTGCGCTGGATTGCCGTCGTTGGACAAACCGGTGCTGTACTTTTTGTCACCTATGGTTTGCATTTTTCCCTGCCGTTGGCGGCCTGTCTTGCCGTCATATCGGCAAGTGCATGGCTCAATATAATTCTTGGCACCACGCAAACCGCCGGGCGGTTTTCCGTACCTGTTTTTACGTTTGCCCAACTGGTGTTTGATCTGGTGCAGATGGCTGTGTTGCTGGGGCTGACCGGTGGCCTTGCCAACCCGTTTGTAATTTTGCTGGGCGTTCCCGTGATGGTCTCTGTGACCGCATTGCCAATTCGTAGCGCCAGTATACTTGCCGTCTTGACCCTTGTGGCAACGCCCATACTGGCTCTCCTTGCCCTGCCACTGCCATGGGCAGAAGGGCAAAGTCCGAATATTCCGGATGTTTTTGTATATGGTCAAATTGCCGCTTTTGTTACGGCAACAGCCTTTATCGCCACATATGTCTGGCGTGTCTCTCTTGAAGGGCGGCGGATGCAGGCTGCCCTGATGGCAACCGAGGCAATGCTGGCAAAAGAATCCCGTCTTTCCGCACTTGGCGGCCTGGCGGCAGCTGTAGCCCATGAACTTGGCACACCATTAGGCACCATAGCACTGGTGGCCAAGGAAATGACCCATGCTCTGCCGCGTCATGGCGAATTGAGCGATGATGCGCATTTGCTGGTTGAGCAGGCCGGACGCTGCCGGGAAATTATTTCACGATTGTCCACCAGTGGCACAGAAACCGACCCTGTTCACGCGCGCCATAAACTCATTGATTTACTTGAAGAAATAGCCACGCCCCTGCGTACTACCGGTCTATCTGTCACGGTTTTGGCCACTGAAAAGGGCGGGCGAACAGATATCAGTGTACCGACGCTGCGCCGCCAACCCGAAATCATACACGCCTTGGGAGCTATTGCAGATAATGCCGCCGATTTTGCCCGCACAAAGATTGAACTTTGCGGGTTATGGGATGAAGACCGGGTTGAAATCGTCATTCGTGATGATGGCCCGGGGTTTTCAGAAAGCATCCGTGAAAAACTGGGCGAACCGTATATAACCACGCGTTCCGGTGGTGATGAAAGGGGGCATGGCGGCATGGGGCTTGGGATATTTATCGCCAAAACCCTCATCGAGCGCACCGGGGGGGTGATAAAACTGGAGAAAAGCACTAAACTGGGTGGTGCCATGGTTCGTATTGTTTGGCCCCGGGAGAAAGTTGAGGCGCAGACAGCACTTTAATGGCATAACAGGCCTGACCTGCGGGTTATATTTAGGACGAAGATCAATATGAACACCCCCCCCAAGCTGGATTTACCCAGCGATCACACATTACTTATCCTGGATGATGACGCGCCGTTTCGCACACGTCTTGGCCGGGCCTTAACCTTGCGCGGTTTTGTGGTTAGTGCGGTGAGCACGGTCAGTGAAGCCATGGATATTGCCCGTCTTAATCCACCTGCCTTTGCTGTGCTTGATATGCGTCTTGAGGACGGCAATGGCATTGATGTGGTCAATGATTTGCACAAACGCCGCCCGGATTGCCGCGTTATCATGTTAACCGGATACGGCAATATCGCCACGGCAGTGGCAGCGGTTAAAGCCGGGGCCATTGATTATCTTGCCAAACCCGCCGACGCGGATGATGTGGCCAAGGCTCTGTTGGCTCTACCAGGGTCAGCCCCGGAACCACCGGTTAACCCCATGAGTGCCGACCGGGTTCGATGGGAGCATATTCAGCGTATTTACGAGCTATGTAACCACAATGTTTCTGAAACGGCGCGACGGCTGAATATGCACCGACGCACTTTGCAGCGCATTTTGGCCAAACGTGCGCCGCATTAAAATATTTCCGGGGAATTTAGGGTTCAGGCGTTATGCCGCTTCGGCCAACAGGACTTTTTCGCGCCGGGACGGAAAACGGTAAAAAATATGTGTACCAATGTTTGCGGTACGCAGCAGGGTTTTTGACCAGTACGGGCTAATCGCAACAGTGTGATAGTGCGTGGCCCGGTGGATAGTAATATCAGACATACCCAGCATGGCATGGGTTGCTGCTTGCCGGGATTGCTTCCAGCTTTTACCTCTGGGGTCAAAGGCAAGAGAGCCATCGCAGGTAAAGGTAAACTGGCATCCGGTTATGCGGGTTGAGCCTTCAAAGACAACTTCGCATACAGTGGACGGATAGGCCGCGTGCCTGACCCGGTTTAGAACCACTTGGGCCACAGCAAGCTGACCGCTAAGTGGCTCGCTTCGGGCTTCATAATAAATGGCTTGTGACAAACAGTTCAGTTCATGCTCCTGACTTGTTGCCGTCTCAAAGTGTGTTTTTGTAAACGTTTGCAAGGCCGCCATAATGCGGATGTCTTCCTGCATGGCCGCTTTTGCGCCCTGGACGACAAAGGCTTGTGCATACGCCTGTGCATCCGGCGCCGTCACTGTGGTTTTAGCTATTGGTGTGTTTTCAAGAAAATTTTGGGCGAAGGCCTGCCAGGTGCTGTTGTCAAGTTGCACGGCACCACGTTTTGCCGTCATCCCCAGCATGAACGGCATAGCCAGGGTCAAGACAATGGCTAGCCCGGCAAGGCCTGTTTCTGGCCTGAGCCAGACAGGCCATTTTGGCTGCCAATATGACATGAACTTTGCCATTGTGCCTTGAATACCTCTTTGCCAGCACCGAATCTGGTGCTCATAGCCATAAAATTTACCGTAACAGGCTTAACATTACCCTAATTGCGCAGCACGTAAGTAGCTTCGCGATTCCAGTCAAGAGGCATTATGAGTATTTATTTTCTAATTTTATGACGAAAATGGGGAAAAATTATGCAGGTTTTCCCTGATTTAGTATTATTTTTTCTTTTTGCGTTTCTTCTTGCTGGCCTGTTTCAAAGCCGCCTGAGCCGCCGCCAGTCTTGCAATTGGCACCCGATACGGCGAACAGGAGATATAATCAAGGCCGATTTTCTCGCAAAACCTGATCGATGCCGGATCGCCGCCATGTTCACCGCAAATACCAAGTTTAACATCCTTGCGCCCGGCGCGGCCACGGGCAATGCCTATGCGAATGAGATCACCAACCCCGTCCCTGTCGAGCGATACAAACGGGTCTTGCGGTAACATCCCCTTGGCCAGATAGGTGTTAAGAAACGAAGAGGCATCATCGCGCGACAGACCAAATGTGGTTTGGGTCAAATCATTGGTGCCAAACGAGAAAAATTCAGCATGGCGCGCCAGTTCATCGGCGCGCAGCGCCGCCCGGGGCAGCTCGATCATTGCACCGTAAGAATAGTCAACAGGCGCACCGGCGGTCTTGCCTACGTCTTCGGCCACTTTGGTCACCCGTTTTTTAAGAAATGCCAGTTCTTCGCCACTGGCCGCCAAGGGGATCATCACTTCGACCTCTGGCGCAACGCCTGTGTTTTCGCGCACCTGAATTGCGGCCTCAAAAATAGCCCGGGCCTGCATTTCATATATTTCAGGATAGGTAATGCCCAAACGGCAACCACGATGACCGAGCATGGGATTACTTTCGGCCAGTTCACGCGCCCGCGCCATGAGCGCATCAGTGGTCAGGCCAGTGGCACTGGCCACCATCGCCACATCTTCATCGCTGTGTGGTAAAAATTCATGCAAGGGTGGATCCAGCAAGCGAATGGTGACCGGCAGGCCCTCCATCAGGGTAAAAATTTGCACAAAATCATCGCGTTGCATGGGCAGGATTTTATCCAGCGCCGTAATTCGGGCATCGCGGGTTTTTGCCAAAATCATTTCGCGCACGGCGGCAATGCGTTCCTCGTCGAAGAACATATGCTCGGTGCGACAAAGGCCAATACCTTGCGCGCCAAAGCGCAATGCGGTTTTCACATCCGCCGGGGTGTCGGCATTGGTGCGCACTTTCATGCGCCGCGCCGCATCCGCCCATCCCATCAGGGTGGCAAAATCACCGCTCATTTTTGGCTGTGTCATCCGACCCGCGCCCTTATAAACCGCGCCCTTGGCCCCATCGATGGTGATAACATCACCCTTGTTTATGCTCATGCCATTGGCCGTAAAACACCCGCTTTGTCGATCAATCCTGATTGAACCGGCACCGGAAACGCAAGGCCGCCCCATGCCTCGCGCCACCACGGCGGCATGGCTGGTCATACCGCCGCGCGCAGTTACAATGCCCTTGGCCGCATGCATGCCGTGTATGTCCTCGGGCGAGGTTTCAACGCGCACCAAAATAACATCTGTCCCGGTATTGGCTAAGGTGACCGCCTCGTCGGCATCAAACACCACCTGACCAATAGCGGCACCGGGGCTGGCTGGCAGACCCAGAGTGATTAGCGGACAGTCACAGGCACCATCCAGCGCCGGGTGCAAAAGCTGATCCAGCGCCGCCGGATCTACACGCTGCACCGCCTCGTCGCGGGTAATCGCGCCCTCGCCAGCCATTTCCACGGCGATGCGTAGCGACGCAATGGCCGTGCGTTTACCCGCACGGGTTTGCAGCATCCACAGACGCCCCTCCTCGACCGTAAATTCTATGTCCTGCATGTCGCGATAATGATTTTCCAGCTTTTGGAAAACCCCGGCCAGCTCGGCGTAAATTTCTGGCATAATTTCTTCAAGACTGGGTTCGGTTTCACCCATATCCTGACGCGCCTTTTTGGTCAGCACTTGCGGCGTGCGGATACCGGCGACCACATCCTCGCCCTGGGCATTGATGAGAAACTCGCCAAATATATTTTTTTGCCCGGTTGATGGATCACGGGTGAAGGCCACACCGGTGGCGGAATTATCCCCCATATTGCCAAACACCATGGCCTGTATATTGACCGCCGTGCCCCAGCTTTGCGGAATGTCGTGCAATAATCGGTAGGTTTTGGCCCGATTGTTCATCCATGAACCAAACACCGCGCCAATAGCACCCCAAAGCTGATCCATAGGGTCGGTGGGAAAAGGCGCGCCCAGATCGTCCTCAACTTGTTCCAGATAACGCCCGGCGATAACTTTCCAGTCATCGGCGTTCAGCTCGGTATCCAGCTCATAACCCTGATCGTCTTTATAATCGTCCAGCAATTCCTCGAACACGTCATGATCCAGGCCCAGCACCACACTGGAATACATCTGGATGAAGCGCCGAAAGCTGTCCCAGGCAAACCGCCGATCGTTTGATCGCGCCGCCAGCCCCTCAATGGTATCTGCGTTCAGACCAAGGTTCAGAACCGTATCCATCATGCCCGGCATCGACGCCCGCCCGCCAGAGCGCACCGAGACAAGAAGCGGATCATCAGCATCACCAAAGCGTTTACCGGTAATGGTTTCCAGATCAGCAAGGGCGGCGGCAACCTGGGCTTTTAACGCTTTGGGGTATGCCCGCTCATTTTTATAAAACGCTGTGCAAACCTTGGTGGTGATGGTAAAACCCGGCGGAACGGGCAGACTCAGCGCGCACATTTCCGCCAGATTGGCACCCTTGCCGCCCAGCAGGTTTTTCATCCCCGCATTGCCCTCGGCAGTACCCCCGCCAAAGGCATAAACCCATTTTTTCTTGCTCGCCTTGTCGCTCATAATGCGCTCCCCGCCGGAATAACGAAAATACTATTCATCCTTCGACACGTTCAGGATGAGGGTTTGTTTTGCCCCCTCTCTCAGTGGGAGAGGGTCGGGGTGAGGGGCAGGTGAGTTTAAGTTCAAAGCACTCCCGCCGATTCATTCCTTGATTCACTATCCCCTCATCCTAACCTTCTCCCAAGGGAGAAGGGATTCTGCCCTGCGAGCCTACACACCATCACCCCGCGATTTTATCAAAGTCGGCAATTGGTCGTAGAGCATTGCGAATTATTGATAATAACCGTAAGCGGTTTACCCTAATTTCATCATTGCTATCATTGACCAAAACATTTTCAAAAAAGAGGTCAATTGGTATTCTAAGTGCCGATAGGGCTTTCATATTTAACAAATAACCATCCAAAGAATTAGAGGCACCCCAACCATCAGCATTATTGCCTCCAGCTAATTTTAAAGCAGTGTGTAATGTCTGCTCTTCTGGCTCTATCAGTAAATTTTGGTCAACATCGCCAGAAACCGCCTTGCCGTCTTTTTTCTCTTCGATGCGCACGATATTACTGGCGCGTTTGGCCCCGGCCAGTAATTGCTCACCATCTGGTGTTTCAAGGAAAGTGCCAAGGGCTGTTATCCGGCTAACAATGGACACCAGATCGTCTGCCTCTGGCGTCAGCACGGCATCAATCAAATCATGTCGCGCCCCGGAATCACGCAGATAAACTTTCAGGCGGTCGTGGAAGAAACTAATGAGTTCCTTTGGCACAGACAACCGAACCCCATTTTCCAGCACCAGCCTTATCACACCCAGCGCGGCACGCCTTAGTGCATAAGGGTCTTTTGAGCCTGTGGGTTTTTCATCAATGGCCCAAAAGCCCACCAGCGTATCCAGCTTGTCGGCAAGGGCGACGGCGACACTGACCGGCTGGGTCGGCACGCTATCGCCTGGCCCCTGGGGCTTGTAGTGATCGCGGATGGCGTTTGCGACTTTCTCTAGATCGTCTTTTGGCAGATCGATAAGCCCCCCCACCGACGGCTTCGCCACCTCCTCCCCCGCAAGCGGGGGAGGGTTATCTGATCTCGCCGCACCACCCTTTTCTTTTCCTCCCCTGCTTGCGGGGGAGGTGTCCTGTAAGGACGGAGGGGGGGCTTCAGCCAGCGCATAATAGCGGCCCATCACCCCTTGTAAGCTCGTGAATTCGACCACCATCTCGGTGGTCAGATCGGCCTTGGCCAATTTTGCGGCGCGTTCAGCCAGATCAGCATCGGCACCCACTATGGGCGCAAGCTCGCGAGCCAAAACGGCGACCCGTTCCATCTTGTCATGCACACTACCAAGCTTTTGGTGAAACACCACGTCGCGCAATTTCTCCACGCGCTCACCCAATGGCGTTTTCAAATCCATGTCCCAAAAATAGCGCGCATCGGCGAGGCGGGCCGTTAGCACTCGTTCATTGCCCGCCGCAATGGCCGCGCCGCCATCCGGGGCATCCAGATTGGCAATGACGATGAAGTGCGGGGCGACCTTGCCAGTTGCCGGGTCGCGGACGGTGAAATATTTTTGGTGCTTGGCCATGGATAACTGGATGACCTCGGGCGGTAGTTGCAAAAACGCCTCGTCCATATCACCAAGGAGCGCGACCGGCCATTCAGCCAGCCCGGTGACCTCTTCGAGCAATGTCGCATCTTCAACCAGTTCAAGATTGTTGGCTTTGCACAGCGCCGCGATCTGCTCGCTAATTATCTTTTTACGCTCCCTAGCGTCCAGAATGACCTTGCCTTGCTCGGCCAGGGTTTTTTGATAATCAGCAAAACCGGATACCTCAAACGGCCCCGGCCCCATCATTCGATGGCCGAAAATCTGGCTGGAGGTGCGCACCCCCGCCACTTCAAAATCGACCAGCACGCCATCCAGCTGGCACAAAATACCGTGCAGGGGCCGCACCCAGCGAAAACCGCCCGCGCCCCATTTCATCGATTTTGGCCAGGGAAAATCACGCATCAGTTTTGGGATGATTTGCGCACACGCTTCGCCCGCGCTTAATCCAGGTTTTTCAATAATCGCGACGTAAAAGCTGCCCTTTTTGGCCTCTTGCACGTCGCACTGATCGATACTGTCCAACCCGGCACTGCGCAGAAAACCCGCCAGAGCCTGCTCTGGCGCACCAACACGCGGGCCTTTGCGTTCTTCGCGCACATCCGGTGCCTTTGCGGGCAAACCGTCAATCACAGCCGTCAAGCGACGCGGGCCAGCGAACGTGCGCAAGTTGGTGAATTCAAACCCGGCATCTTTCAGCGCATCACCCAGCAGACGCGCCAGATCCGCCGCCGCACGGGTTTGCATACGGGCCGGAATTTCTTCGCAAGATATTTCAAGCAGGAGTTCAGGCATAGCGTTCAAGTTCTTCTTGTTTGGCAATATGGGCAATCACAAGCTGAATTTGCATATCGCTCATGATGCAAGCCATGGACTACGCCACCAGAAGCGTCAAATCGGTCACGAATTACATCAAAAAATTCACTATCACCACATTCAAACTTTCTCCACAGGGCATACGCGACTAAATCTGCATATTGAATAATTCTGGTCGCTCTGGAATCTACAAAAAACGGGACATCAGCAATCCATTTCATTTGTCCCCAAGAGTGTCCACCGGCGCGAAATTCTGCGGCAAGAGCCTGTAGCCGGGTTTCCCGTGTGGATTTATCCATAACAATCAATCCGCGTTGATCCTGGCCATCATGACGCTGTCGTGAAAGAAATTGATCGAACCTGCTACATAATTGCTCGAAGGCAAACTCGACTGGATCACGGTCAGGAATAGCTGTTTTTTCGACGACCACACCAAACAACCGGCTTGGGCCACGGATGGTCGATATTTTCGCCAAGGCATCTGAAATTATAGTTCTTCGATCTCCTCTTCCCCGGATTTGCCGCCATTTCTTTCTGCCTGCCAGTATTTCGTTACCATGTAGTTCAAGTTTTTGCGGTTCGGGCAATCCCGTCTCTGTTACCAGAACTTCCAGAGCCTGATCCAGATGATAGATTTGCCGTTCAAACAATGCGATTCCACCCAAAAAGAAATGCTTTTCATTAGGGTTACGCGCAGAGCCGGAATCATCAATGTAGAGGATATACATATTAAAGCAGCCGGGCGGGATCGACGTCCCGACGAACCGCGTAAAAGGCAGCTCTCCCGACTGTTCGATCATTATATACTGGATTTCTTATCCGTTTGACAACAAAAAACTGTAGTCGATTAACAAACGTGGCCCCGCTCATGACAGTCGCTCCGCTGCTTTGGTGTGCGCGCTCACCGGGCCATCACCGGTATTGACCACATCCTTGTGCTCGATCAGCAGCACCTTGACCTCGCCCTCATTGGCAACGGGGCGATGTTCCACACCTTTGGGAATGACGATCAATTCGCCGGGGCCAAGGGTTTGCACCCCATCGCGAAATTCAAGGCGTAAATTTCCTTCCACGATGAAAAACATCTCGTCGGCATCGCCGTGGGTGTGCCAGGGAAAGTCACCCGCCAGGCGCGTCAGCTTGATCTGGTAATCATCAAGATCGGCAATGATTTTAGGCGACCATGTATCAAAGAAGCGCGCAAACTGCTCTTCGAGATTTACTTTTACACTCATGCGCTGGCCCCCTCTATGGCCACCCAGGCCTTGGCGCAGCCCTTGGTCAGATCACGCACCCAGGCAATGTAGGACGCACGCTCGGTGGCCGAAACCACGCCTCTGGCGTCCAGCATATTAAACGCATGGCTGGCCTTGAGGGCAAAATCATAGGCGGGAAGCGGCAAGTTTGCCTCTAACAACGTGGTGCATTGCGCCTCAGCATCTTCAAACCAGCGTCTGAACATATCGGTATTGGCAATTTCAAAATTAAACTCTGAAAACTGGCGCTCGTTTTCCTGAAATACGTCACCGTATGTGAGACCCGCACCATTAAAATCAAGATCATAAATACTGTCCACGCCCTGAACATAGGTGGCCAGACGCTCCAGCCCATAGGTAAGTTCGCCCGATACAGGGCTGACATCCATGCCGCCGACCTGCTGAAAGTAAGTAAACTGGCTGACCTCCATGCCGTCGCACCAGACCTCCCAACCCAAACCCCAGGCACCCACGGTTGGGTTTTCCCAATCATCCTCGACAAAGCGCACATCGTGCAATTTCATATCAATACCAATGGCCTCAAGGCTTTTCAGGTATAAATCCTGTAGGTCATCGGGGTTGGGTTTCAGGATCACCTGAAACTGGTAATAATGCTGTAGTCGGTTTGGATTTTCACCATAACGGCCATCAGCCGGGCGGCGCGAAGGCTGCACATAGGCGGCGCGCCACGGCTTTGGCCCCAGCGCACGCAAAGAGGTGGCCGGGTGCAAGGTGCCCGCACCCACCTCCAGATCGTAAGGTTGCAAAATTGCGCAGCCTTGATCGGCCCAATAGCGTTGCAGGGTTAGAATCAAATCCTGAAAATTGAGCGGTTTTTTATGTGATTCAGACATAGTGTCTGACCTACCCAGACAAGCCCCAAAGGGCAAGGTATTATTGCGCCCGAAATCAGCCGCGCACCGCGCCAACCGCTTCCAGTGCGATGCGTTTCTCGCCCGTGAGGATCGCTTCGGCCTCTGGTGTCCAGCCCTGTCTTTCTTTGTGGCCGGTTTCATGAATAATAACGGGTGCCAATAACACCAGTGGACTTTTTACATTCCTGCGCGCGCGCACAATAATGCGATGTGCTGCCTCGCCAAAGCGTGGAGCAATCGGCAAAATGCGTATATCGCCCGCCCGACCGGCAAATATATTCAGACAATCACTCAGCCGGTCAGCGCGTTGTATCAACGTCACATACCCCTTGGCGCGGGTCAGGCGCAGCGCCGTTTCAATCCAGTCTTTCAGCTTTGCGCCATCATTGATAAAGGCGGTGTCCTTGCCCGCCTTGGGCAAACGAAGGGCGTTGGAGTCATCAAAATAGGGCGGGTTTAGAAAAACATGGTCAAAACTGTCAGGTCGCAGAACCTTTGGCGGTGTTACCACGCTGCCTTGATGCAGGGCAATTCTGTCTGAAAAATTATTCTCGGAAGTATTTTGTCTGGCCAGCGCCAAAATATCCCCATGTTTTTCAAGGCCGGTGAAATTGGTTTCCGGGTTCTGCTGTGCCGCACATATGAGTGCCGTGCCAGCCCCGCACCCCAATTCCAGCGCCTGTTGGTTTTTCTTTACATGAACGGCGCTGGCCAGCAAAACCGCATCCAGCCCGGCGCGATAGCCTTTGGCTTGACGAACGCTTACGCGCCCTCCCAGAAACGCTATCTTTTCAGTCATTGTCTGCATCATAGTCCTGTTTGATGGTCAGGATCATCTCTTTGGCCTCATCTTCTTCCTCATCCAGCACCATCAGGCGTCGCTGGATAGCCATAACCGAGCCATCCAGTACACTGGTATGATTATCAAAGATCACCGGATGCAAGTTCGCTTCACTCAATCTCATTTCAATATATGATAAAAACACCGGGTCATTGGTGCGCAATATCTCTTTCATTGTCTCTCCATTGCATTTTTACGATCACAGGGATTTGTGCTGGCAATCATGCACAGAAACATAACTGCCCTTGCCGCGCAATCGGCCACTCACTATCCTTGTCGGTGGTTAAACTTGTTCAGGGGGCCATTTTGGCGCTGACAAAGACAATCATGGAACCAGAACCTCTGGTTACCACCAGTGCCATAGAGCGGCTGGAGAGCGCCTTTGCCAATGAGTTGGCACAGGTTAACGCCCTGATCGTAGAGCGGATGCAAAGCCCGGTTGGCATGATCCCCGATCTGGCATCGCATCTGGTGCGCGCCGGGGGCAAGCGTCTGCGGCCACTGATTACCCTGGCGGCGGCGGATTTGGCTGGATACAAAGGCGATGCCCATTACAAACTGGCCGCCACCGTAGAATTTATTCATTCGGCCACCCTGTTACATGACGATATTGTTGATGGCTCGCCCTTGCGCCGGGGTAAACCGGCAGCCAATACGGTATGGGGCAATTCTGCGTCCGTACTGGTCGGAGACTTTCTGTTTGCCCGCGCTTTTTCGCTTATGGTCGAAACCGGGAGCCTTCGGGTACTGGATATTCTGGCCGGAGCGTCGTCTATCATTGCCGAAGGTGAAGTGCGTCAGCTCGCCGCCATCGCCAATCTGGATATGAGCGAGCCGGAATACATGCAAATCATCGAGGCCAAGACGGCGGAACTGTTTGCCTCGGCGGCGCGGGTTTCAGCGGTGATTGCCGGCCTGCCACAGCCTCAGGAACTGGCGCTGGATCGTTATGGACGAGAACTTGGACTGGCGTTTCAACTGGTCGATGATGCGCTTGATTATTCCGGTAATGCCCAAAAACTGGGCAAAGCGGTCGGCGATGATTTTCGCGAGGGTAAAATCACCATGCCTGTGGCCAAGGCCATGAAGGCAGCCAGTGTTGACGAGCAGGGATTTTGGACAGACGTTTTCAGCAAACCCGAACGTAACAAGGCGGATTTGGATAAAGCCATGACATTGATGACAAGACATAGAGCCGTGCAAGCCACCCTGGATCAGGCAAAAACACATATCACCAGCGCCAAAGCGGCTTTGCAAGTTTTTGCACCCTGTAAAACCCGCACCCTGCTCTGCGATGTTTGTGATTTTGTTGTTGAGCGTTCATTTTAGATGAGTATTCCCGACTGGCTGTTTTATCTGCTGGCCGTAATGTTTGCCGCAGCCCTTATTGCGTTTTCGCTAGAGTATTGGCCGGAACGACCCCGAGGGGACAGCCCGTTTTCGGGGGCGCCAGAAAAAGGCTTTGTCATCACTGGTAAGCAATTAAGCCTTATGCAAGCAGCACAGGGTTTGACCGCTTCCCTGGTTGAGGAAGACGGTGTCATTTTTTTACGGGCCGCCGCCGGTCAGGCACCCGATGACGGCACCGGCTCGGCAGGTGTGTTTCTGACTTTACCTAAAATTTTCAGCGACGCTTTTGCCAAAACAACGATTGAACTAAGCATGCTGGTGCGCAGTGCCGGGCCAGACCCGTCACCAGAAGCCATGATCGCCTATTATTCGCCCGGGCGCACAAACAGCACCCCGGTTTTATGTCCATTATCGGCGAACTGGCAAACATGCACCCTGCATTATCAACCACCGGCAACAACGAACAGTGCCGATGTGGACTTTGTCGGGGTATGGCCTGATCTGGAAGGATTAAGCCGCACCGTTGATATAGTGGAGGTGCGGGTTCAGCCACTGGCTAATACCGTGCCTGATGGGTCAAAAAAACCTGCGGCGCAAATGCTTCGCCGCGACCAGTAAAGGCACTTCAACAAATCTGTGCAAGCCTTGCCCTGCCAGCAAGGCAATGCCCAAAAAAGCTGGTAGTATCAGAAGATTATCCACTGGGCCTGTCGCGGCAACATACACCCATAACCGCCCTGCCGCACTTAAGGTTAGAACATGGCTGAGATATAACGCATAGGATTGATCGCCCAGCCAGACAAGAATTTGCGAAAAGCCTTTTCCGGCGCGCTCTGCACCTGCTGCACCATAAACAATCAACGAAACAGATGGTGTAAAACTGGCGGCGCGGGGCCAGCCTTCCCAAAAAACCAGGCCCGTTCTCAAAGACAAATAGCACGCAATAATAAACAGCACGACACCGGCAATAAAGGCCGGTTTCCAGCCCCGACAATCAAAGCGTTTGACGGCCAACGCCGCCAGTGCGCCGCCCAGAAATTCAAAGCTAAGCGGGTTGAACAACAGCGCCATTTTCGGGCCATGCGTTCCAGCACCGCCCAAAAACCCCACGAACACGGCTGCGCCCCATAACAGCAATGCCCATAGCCGAAACCGGGGCACCATCAGCACAATAAAGCCGAAAACCAGATAAAAATACATTTCATGGATCAGCGTCCAGCCGACCGCCAGCAAGGGCTGGAATTGCGACGGCCACAGCGCAAAGGAGCTGAACAGGGACACCCCGACATTGCTGGTAAAGACCAGATCAGGACGGAATAGCCACAGCAAAAGTACCAGACCACTGACCAGCCAGTAAAGCGGGTAAATCCGGCTTATTCGAGCGAACATAAACGATGCGGCTGACTGCGCTCCCCTGGGCGCGCTCCAGGCCACATAAACCATAACAAACCCGGAAATGGCGAAAAACAAATCAACGCCGGAAAGGCCAACACTAAAAAAATTACCAAGCACCTGGTCACCGGCATACTTGCGCTCAATAACTTGCAAGTGCGACAACACCACCAACAGCACGGCAATACCGCGCAAAGCCTGGATGTTTGCAAGGCGGGTGGGTGTGCTTACAATGGACATGCCCCCCGCTTAACCGGATTAGGGCGCACAGGAAAGAGCAAGAAGAAAAGGAAATTCACAAGTGTCCCGGACAATTTTTACTCCGCCGCCCCTTATCACCATTCCGGTTGTCGCAGATGAGGCACGGTTTGCCGTTCGCCGGGTGTTTTGTGCCGGACGCAATTATGCAGATCACGTTGTGGAAATGGGCGGTCAGGTGAGCACTACACCACCGGTATTTTTTACCAAGCCAGCCTCAGCCCTGGTCAGTGATGGCCACGACGTTCCCTATCCGCGCGCCACCACAAACCTGCATCATGAAATTGAGCTTGTCCTGGCGCTTGGCAAACCATTGCAACAGGCCAGTGAGGACGACGCAAGCAAGGCGGTTTACGGTCTGGCCACCGGAATTGACCTGACCCGGCGGGATTTACAGGCACAGGCCAAAGCAAAATCTGCGCCCTGGGCCGCCGCCAAGGCCTTTGACCATAGCGCCCCTATCGGCCCGATCACGCCCTTGGCCGGGCCATTAGGCCCGCTTGCCGGGGCTATCCGCCTTAGCGTTAATGGCTCGATCAGACAGGAGGGCGACCTTGCCCATATGCTCATGCCACCGGCAAAATTGTTGGCAGCCTTATCTGAACTGTTTGATCTGAAACCCGGAGATCTGGTATTCACCGGCACCCCGGCAGGCGTTGGCCCCTTGCAACGCAATGATGTGGTCGTAGGCAGCGCGCACGGCACAGAAGGCGTTCGTTTTACTGTGGTTTAGATGCCACCACCATGAACCAGATAAAACGTCAGATTGCCCACGAACAGGGTTGCAGCGACCATCAATATCCAGCGCGATGGCTGTTTTTTGGGCGCGCAAGAGCTGTGACCACAGGTTTGGGTGCCACAATCACGCCGGGCGCTGATCCATTGGGCCAGCACACCGACCAACAATGCAAATCCAGAAAAAATCAGCAAATGCAGTTCAAACTGGTGCATGAACAAATGCATGTCGCCTACCCATGGGGCCACAGCGGTTAGCGCGCCGGCCCCTGCGGTTAGCGCCACTACATTCATCAAAGCGGGTAAACCACAGCAAAATACATGGCTGAGAAGAGCGGCCAGATTGGCATGATGGGCGGCATGGGCAATGCGTTGCACGGCTATTGTCCTCTATTACACCTCATGATGAGGTATATTGCTCTATGTTATATTATATCACAACGATAAAGACAAAATGCAAGATAATAGCTGGTTTTGCCAACCCAGTGTCATACCGACAAAAGTTGGTATCCAGAGCAGAGTCACGGCCTGGATTGCGATTTTCATCGCAATGACGGGCAGAGGGTGTTACAGGGACTGTCCCTTAACTTGTACCTCCAGTGTGTCATCCCGGAAAAACGCAGTTTTATCCGGGAACCATTGTCAGCATGGCTATTCACCATTGGCCCCGGATAACCTGACGGTTTCCGGGGTGACACGTTTTTAGATAAAATTTCCGCCCTGTGTCACGGCCCCCCCTCAAATTTGGGGGGACTGCAACAGGATGTATCATATCCTTTTGAAACAAAAGGTGAAACACCCGTTGGAGTTATACAAGTCCAGCATATTTGCTACCATATTCTGCCTGCATTGTCCAGTTTGTGACTCAAAAATCTGCTTTTGTTCCTGTGCTGAACAGCTTCTGTTTTTTCGATGCGCGCAATGTCTGATCGCGGGCGGCTTTTATGGCTTTCATCCACTCGCTCATGACCGCCCTGACTTTTATCCGTCTGTCTATACGCCATTTTACGGGGTTTGCATATTCCTGCCGATTGGGTTTTGACCAGTGCCGTATGACCTTTGGCGGGGTTTGGTCAGGCTCCATATTATTCTGATCCGGGTTTTGCGGAAACACCCAGTCATAGTCCTGTTTGTTTATGATGCCCTGAATTTTGGAATATATATTGTTGATCTGTTCGCGTGGGTTCTGGATATGAGGATTGAGAAATGCGGTAAATACCTGATTAAAAATATCTTCAACTGACAAGTGCCTGTTTGCAATGTCCACGCACCAGAACAGGCCATTATGGGCAATGGCATTGCGGATTTCGCGCATTCGCCCTTGCAGCGGGCTGTGACGTTCCATTTCATCCTTTGCCTGTCTCTTGCTGTAGCCATCGGCTATCAACAATACCTGTTGATCGGCATCGGCCTTGCTCAAGCGCCAGAACGCCAGATCAAGAACATTATTGATCTGCATGCCGACATTATAAATGACTTCGACATCACGGCTAAAATGCACACCGGCGGGCAGTTTGTGGCCCTTACGTTCGGCAAGCGCATCCAGCATGGTTGTGATTCGCGCAACATTGGCATCGCCGAAGAAGTAATACAGAATTTTGAAATTATGATATTTATAGCGTGGCCAGGCGCCATCGGGATAAAGCTGCTGATATTTGTTCATCCACGCCTGTTTGGAATGTTCTTTTGCTTTTCTTTCATTGGCAGTCATGATTTTTTTGGTGCGCAACTGGCTGAATTGCGCCATTGTTGCCTCGGCCCTGTCCTTACGGGCGGCAGAGAATACGGCGCGGACATCGGCGACGTTAACGCCGGGTCTGCGTCCGGTTTTTCTACTGATACGGGCAATGGCATGGCTGACGGCGCCGCAAAAATTCTGATGCAGTTTTGAGGGAAGAAGCAGACCAAGGGCGCGTAATGTTTCCCCGTCATCTGGTGGATTGCTCTTGTTTTTCTTTAACTCCCATGCTTTTAGAAAATTGCGTTTTAATCGCAGGGCGTCGATGGCATCACAAAAAGCCTCCAGGGTCAGAGGAATGGCGTGTTCGGTGCTTAGCTTGTTTTTGAAAGAAAGTTTCATATTATCCGGCAAGGCCAGCAACAGTGTGACAAAACCGGCATTATAACAGTCCATAAAAGGTTCTTTGGCTCCGCTTTCTTGCGGGACAATACTTTTTAGCAGTTTCGCATCCAGCACCTCGTGCAATTGCCGGTTGCGGGTATGGTTCTGTTTGATTTTCTCATCGCAAGGCTTAATAACCTCATAGAGCTTTTTCTTGCGCGTGCCATCATTGAACACGTGCCAGAAAATCGAGGCGATATAGGTGTTTGCCTGTTGCAGGTAAAACAGGTACGCAACCCGAAATTCATCATCTGTCTCAAGGGCTTCAAGATTAACCAGCTTGTTTTCCATAACAGCAGTTTACCCGGATAAAACCCTGCAGCAATGCAAATGTGCCAAAGATATTGCTTTCCAGATTGTACCATTTGCTACAAACGTTACAAAAAATTGATTTGCACATGACCGCTGACAGGAATACACAAGGTTCCTTATCGTTAAACGACCCGATTATGCAGTTTAACAACGCGCACAGCAGAGCGAGGGCAACGCCATGTTACACCTTCTTGGACTACTCCTGAAGGCCATCATTACCATAGCCATCGGCATTATGGGATTTACCTGGGAACCAAAACAGGAGATCAAGGCACCACAGAAAAAAGAAGACGCAAGTGACATGGTCTTGCCGGTTTACCTTATTGCGCCTGTGCAAAAACCTCTGGTGATTGAGGCAAATCTCGATGACAAGAACCGCGGTTGCAATGACTCACAGCGTGTAGCTATCATCCCGCAAATGCCCAAACGCCTACGGGAGCGTAGCGTCTCGATTTAGAGTCTGCACCCTTTCACTCCCCCAATCTTGTCATTGCCCGAACCAGTCCACTATTGTCCGGTTTAGCGATTATTTTGTTTTCCTCCCCTGCCCTCATCCTGAGCTTGTCGAAGGAGCGGGGGAGGTGCCGTAGCAAAGCGAAGGCGGAGGGGGCAGACGTATCCAAAAGCCAGAACGATCAATAAGATGACCTGTTATCACCCCCTCCAGGCGCATCCGCGCCCACCTCCCCCGTAAACGGAGGAGGAAAAAGTTGGCGGTGATGACATCCTGTGTTACTTTATGGGCATGATTAATCGCGAAGCGTTCTACCCCCGCGAAAATTTCTGAAACTTGATGCGTTTGGGCAGATCGGCATCGGGGCCAAGGCGGCGTTTCTTGTCTTCCAGATAATCAGCAAAATTACCTTCAAACCATTCCACATGACTGTTCCCTTCAAAGGCCAGAATGTGGGTGGCTATACGGTCTAGAAAAAACCGGTCGTGAGAGATGATAACCGCGCAACCGGCGAAATTTTCCAGCCCTTCTTCGAGGGCCGCCAGTGTTTCCACGTCCAGATCATTGGTTGGCTCGTCAAGCAGCAAAAGGTTGGCTTCGGTTTTGAGCATTTTGGCCAGATGCACCCGGTTGCGCTCTCCGCCCGATAGCTTGCCCACAGGTTTTTGCTGGTCACCGCCCTTGAAGTTGAACGCCCCCACATAGGCACGGCTGGACATGTCACGTTTGCCAAGGGTGATAATGTCGGCGCCGCCGGAGATTTCCTCCCAGACGTTTTTGCTGTCATCCAGCGCGTCGCGGCTCTGATCGACATAACCAGGCTTGACCGTATCGCCCAGCCGCAGCGCGCCATTATCGGGCGTGTCTTCCCCGGCAATCATGCGAAACAGTGTTGTTTTACCGGCACCATTGGGGCCAATTACCCCGACAATACCGCCCGGCGGTAGACGAAAATTCAAATCCTTGATGAGCAAGTGCTCGCCAAAGCCCTTATTGAGGTTCTCTGCCTCAACCACAATACCACCAAGGCGCGGCCCCGGTGGAATGGTGATCTGGGCCGTGGTCACCTGTTGCTTTTCGGCACGGTCACGCAGTTGTTCATAGGCATCAATACGCGCCTTGGACTTGGCCTGACGGGCTTTGGGGGATGAGCGTATCCAGTCCAACTCGCGGGCCAGCGCCTTGCGTTTTGTTTCATTTTCCCGGCCTTCCTGCACCATGCGCTTTTGCTTTTGCTCAAGCCAGGCCGAGTAATTTCCCTCGTAAGGAATGCCTTTGCCGCGATCCAGCTCCAGCGTCCAGTTGGTCAGATTATTCAGAAAATACCTGTCGTGGGTAACCAGAATAATCGCCCCGGCATATTCGCCAAGGTGATGTTCCAGCCAGGCCACTGATTCAGCGTCCAGATGGTTAGTTGGCTCATCCAGCAATAATAAATCCGGTTTGGCCAGCAATAAACGGCACAAGGCAACGCGGCGACATTCGCCACCTGAAAGTTTCGCTACACTGGCATCGGCGCGAGGACAACGAAGTGCACCCATGGCCATTTCAATTTTTGAATCAATGTCCCAGGCGTCGGCGGCATCGACCTGTTCCTGCAAGGTATTCATCTCTTCCATGATCTCATCCGAATAGTCTTCGGCAAGCTTCATGGCGATGACGTTATAATCATCAAACAATTTTTTTTCGGCGCAACCCTCAATGACATTGCCCCACACATCCTTGTCCGGGTCGAGCACCGGTTCCTGAGGCAAATAACCCGCACTTGCTCCCTTGGCGAGCCAGGCTTCACCGGTGAAGTCTGTATCCTGCCCAGCCATAATCCGCAGCAAGGTGGATTTACCAGAGCCATTAACCCCAACCACACCGATTTTGGCATCAGGAAAAAAGGACAAATGAACACTTTCCAGCACCTTTTTACCGCCGGTATAAACTTTGGAAAGATCCTGCATGTGATAAATAAACTGACGGGCCATGTTAGTGGTCTTGCCTCCTGCCGGGGTTTTGCTGTCGCGCACATCTATCCAAGCTGGCCGTATCTGGCAACGCCAGGGTACATGAACCATGTATGTCCAGCCCATGACTGTAATTTAAGTTATTTCTAAACCGATAGACTGGTATCCTTTATGCTCAGCACAGCCTATGGCATTAGGTCGGCATCAGAATTAAACCGGTAGAACACATTGAGTCAGCAGTTTTTACATTCCAGGCCGCACACACACGCCGCAATCCGTCTTGGCGTTGTCGGGTTGTGCGCCGCCCTTGTGCTGAGCGCCTGCGGGCCAAGCAAAACAACTGCACCAGAAATACCACCACCGACCCCGGACAATCCGCAACCACCACCTCAACCAACAAAGCCAGAGCAATTGATCTCTCGCCAGGCCCTGTTTGGCAGCCCGGTGCAATATCAGGGCCGTATCAGCCCCGATGGCACCAAGGTAAGCTGGCTGGCTCTGCGAGACGGGGCGCTGAACCTTTTTGTTGCCGACACCGATGGAAAGACCAAACCCATACAGCATACCTTTGGCAGTGATGCGGTAGAAATACATCGCTGGACGCCAAACAGCGCCTATATTCTTTATGTGCGCGCCTTTGCCGACACCGAAACCACGCGGGTTTTCTCCCTGGATGTGCAAACCGGTGCCGTTCGTGATCTGGCACCGGTTAACGAGGGTGATTTTGTATGGCTGGAGGGTGTGTCAAAGAACTGGCCCAACTTCGCCCTCGTCCGTTTGCGCCGGGCCGGTGAGCGTTTGTTTGATCTTTACCGCATCAACCTTGAAAGCGGTGAAAAAACACTGGTCGCCAAAAACCCGGGGTTTGCCTATTGGGTTAATGATCTGGATATTACCCCACGACTTGGCATCAAAAATGGTGCTGATAACAACCAGACCTGGATGGTCTTGGGGCAAAACGGCGAACAAGTGCCACTATTATCGATCAAGGCCGCCAATGTATCGCGTACCCGCCCACAACAAATGGACGCAACATCAACCGCTCTTTATCTGATCGATGGTCGACAAGGGCCGTTTTCATCACTCACTCGCCTTGATCTGCAAACCGGTGACCGCGACGTGCTGGCCACCGGCATTGATGGCGATATTGAGCAAACCCTGTTCCACCCGGTTACCGCAGAGCCTTTGGCATATTTCACCAACGGCCCCTTACCGCGCTGGCGGGCTTTGTCTTTGGGGTTTCAGCCGGTTCTTGATCGTCTGGAAGACACCCTGGGGCCACGGTTTTTTATTCTCGCCGCCACCAATACTGCTGAGCAACTCGTGGTCTATAGTGACCGGCCAGAACATCCGGGCGTATATTCCCTGTTTGATTTACAAACCGATACCATCACCACGCTTTTTGAAACCATGCCAACGCTGGCCAGTCGTTCACTGGCGACGTCAGGGGTTATCAAAACTCGTGCACGGGACGGCTTTGAACTGATAACCTATTTCACGCGGGCACAGGTTGATGAGCCAAAAATCGCCCCCCTTATTGTCTTGCCTCAACCTGGTTTGAATTCACGGGTTTATTATGGCTTTGATCCGCGCATTCAATGGCTAAGTAATCGCGGCTATAATGTGCTGGAAGTTAACACGCGCGGGGCCTCGGGGCTGGGCCGGGCGTATTTACAAGCCGGGTTTGGTAAAGGTGCCTTGTTGGCCAGATATGACCTTGCCGATGCCGTTCAGGCTGTGCTGGCAAAGGGATTGGCCGATAAAACCCGCGTGGCCGGGTTTGGCTGGGAATTTGGCGGGCGAACGGTTTTGAATGCTGCCGCCAATGAAAACACACCCCTGCGCTGCGCTGTGGTTATTGATCCTGTGATCGACATTGCCCAGATCATAAATCGCTCAGAACAAAAAGGCTCTTCTTTATGGCTTTCCCGGTGGCAAAGTGGCGACGGGAAAGGGCCGGATGCTGATCTGGTTTATGCTGCCTCTCCCTTGACACATGCACAAAATATCACGGCGGCCTCATTGATATTGCACAGCAATGCCAATGCTTTACTGGATGTAGACAAAGCACGTAAATTCACCAAAAAAGTCCGCCTTGCGGACGGCAAGGCAGCAATGGTATATTTTTCGGAAATTGACAAAGCGGTGTTTGGTGGGCCTGGTTTTATTCCTTTTGCCGCCCTTACCGAAGCCTTTTTGGCGGACTGTCTTGACGGTCTGGCCCAGCCTGTTGGCAATGTTCTTGATGAACTGACCTATGAGGTCAATGCCGGCCCGGACGGGGTGCCAGGGGTGCCACAGCGTTAAGCACCTTCTTTGCCAAGCGCATCACGCACCTTGCCATATTCACCGCCCCAGTTATCGGTCATGGTATTACGAATAGTCCAAAGCTGTGGATAAAACTGGCGGCGAATACCGGCTTGCAACAAATCAACCGAGCGCCCCTTGAGTGAGTTGGCACCCAGCCCGATAGAGCGGGCAATAAGTTGCATATGACGATAGCCAAAACGCTGAAACTTGGAATCAAATTCGGCAAGACATTCAGCAACTTTATAGGCATCACAATGGCTATATTCGCTATCATAAATGCTCTTCACGGTTTTACCATCTGCCTCAAGGTAATGGGCGTTAAACGTTTCCCACAACAAGGGGGCCATGCGCATCAACACACGAAACCCAGGGGATTCCTGCCCACTGCCATTACCAAGCGCCAGGCGAATTTGCTGATATTCCTTGGGCGACATGGTTTCAAGAAGCGCAAGCTGCTGGTTCATCATGCTTTGTAGCAAATCCACCCGATCAAAAAGCGTGGTAATCCGGTTGGTGTTTTTTTCGGCCATATACTCATCAATGTCGAGCAGGGTATAAGCCATCAGCTTCATCCACAGCTCTTCAACCTGATGCACGATCTGGAACTGCAACTCATCCTTGTTGCAAAAATCCTCAAAAGGCTTCTGGCAGGCAAGCAAGGCATCAGAATTGAGATAAACCTCATAGTCCAGGCCAGTTTGCCCCTTCATCATTTTATAAAAACCCTGTCGATCCACGGCAGATACTCCCTGTCTTCACCGACAGCTCCAGACCGTCAGCACCAAAATCAGATAGAAAGATACGGCGTTATTACGACTATCTCAAACGTATTTTCTCTTTATAATTCTAAAACCATAGTGTAATTCACTACAAATCATACGAATAAAGGCCAAATATCATCAAAAGGTGCTGAGAAGTGGATAAAACTGACAAAAAAATTCTGGCCATTCTTCAGAACGAGGGACGGATCAGCAATGTGGCACTGGCCCGCCGGGTCAATCTTTCCCCCACACCCTGCATGCACCGGGTGCGCCAACTTGAGGAAAAAGGGTACATTACCGGATATCGGGCAATACTTAACCCCGAAGTGCTGGGCCTGAGCGTTTGTGCCTTTGTGTTGATAAAGCTGGAACGCAACACCCGCGATCAGGCCGAGGCTTTTGAGCGCGCCATTGTCACAATACCCCAGGCCAGTGAATACTTTTCCACGGCGGGCACTCATGATTATATGGTGAAAATTTATGCCCGTGACCTTCGCGCTTATCAGCAGATAATCAATGACAAGATCGCCACGCTACCTTTTATTGATGACGTGCAATCCACCATCATCCTTGCCGAACATCGCACGGTAGGTGGCTTGTGCGCACAGGGATAAATGATGGTTCCTCGCACATTTGTTAGATACTGGAGCGGGTGAAGGGAATCGAACCCTCGTATTCAGCTTGGGAAGCTGCTGCTCTACCATTGAGCTACACCCGCCATATTATGAGATTATAGCTATCTATGGTTCTGCGCCAAGCCGGATCGTGCAGCTATTCCTGTTTCTCAAGCTCATCATCAAAAATGTCTTCAATACGGCCCTCAAACAGCCGCGCAATGGCAAAAGCCAGAGGCAAGGACGGGTCGTACTTGCCGGTCTCTATGGCGTTGATGCTCTGGCGGGATACATCAAGGTGTTGCGCCAGAACCGCCTGACTCCAGCGCCGTTCGGCGCGCAACACCCGCAAACGATTTTTCATCGAAACCCCCTGCGCACAAAGGGCTGTACCAGACCGAACAAACCAAAATATACCACAACCACAAGATAAAGCGGGAAGTCCGGCGCTTCGGCAAAATTTTCCAAAAACCCCCATATGGCGGCAAAAAAGAATGTCAGGGCAGCACTGGCCATAACCGATCGTGTCATAATCATGCGCTCAAATTCATCAACATCAGGATCAGCGATTAGACGCGATACCGCCCAGATAATGCCGCCTATGGGTAGTGCCGTCAGCACAGCCAACAAGGCCTTGATTTGCACGGATAGCTCAAAACGGTCCAGCGCAACAATAGAAGCCATCAAAATAATAACATAAAAAAACATGCTGACCCCCATGCGCACCATATAACGTCGCACCGGCGCCATACGATGCGCCGAAAGCGGTAAATCAGGATTGTTATTGGTATAATTCAGGGAAAGCGGAATAATTCCAAACAGGGGCAAGGTAGGCAAAATGTAAGCCAGTAGCGACAGCGCATAAGGCAAGCTGGCACGGGCTGTAAATACGCCTGCCAACCATTCCAGCACCAGAAAAGCCAAAATCAATCCGGCCAGTTGCATAAAAAACAGACGCTTTCTTGCGGTCATTGCGCTCTCCATATGTCAATTCACCTTTACATATCAACACGACGACTCGTTGTCAAGCGTCATTGACTAATTGGGTTGTCGCACCCCGGATGAGTTAAGGGTAAGGCCATATGCCTGACCAGCGTCATGCAATGAAACCAGCATAGCCTCGAATGGTCTCCAGTCATCGGTCTCGGCAATGGGCGCCCAAAGGCTTTCAACATCTTCAATCAGCAGGGTTTGCGGATTTTCTTTCTCGAAATAGGGGTGGCTCAGTCGTTCAGGGCGTAGCGGTTCAAAAGTTTTCAGTTCCGAGCGAAACGTCGCAAACGATGCGCTTTGGTAATGACCAAGACGCGAACGCGTCAATGCCCGCCCTTCATCGGCGCAAAACCAGTCAAAGAAAAACCCTTCATAGGAAACCCTTGTTTCTTTTAATGCCAACAGAATGGTGCGCAAAAAAGCCTGATTTTTCTTGTCAGACTGTGGTTTCAACCCCAACCGGTCTAAAAAAGCGCCGGGCAAAACTTTTGAATACTCCTGGGCAAAGGCCTTGTGCGCCTGTTGCAGCCTTTCAACCGGTGCAAGCAAAGATAAGGCTTCGCCCAGACGGGCCAAATTCCAGCTGACCGCCTCACCCTGACGACCAAAGGCATAAAGGTTTTGATGGTCAAAATAGGCTGCGGTAAATTCCGGATCATAATGGGGTAAAAACCGCCATGGCCCATAGTCAAAACTTTCGCCGTTTATATTCATATTATCGGTATTCAAAACACCATGTACGAAACCGGCAGCAATCCATCTCGCGGTTAATTGTGCGCTTCGTTGTGCCACGTGCTGCAAAAAGGCGGCGGGTTGCTCTGGCTCCGGTTTCTCAAGAAGCTCGGGCATATAAAACCGCAGGCAATGCTCCAGAAGTATTTTGAGATTATCTACCTCGCCCAAAACCGAAAGGCGCTGAAAACTGCCAAAGCGAATATGAGAATGTGATAGCCTGACCAGAACAGCACTGCGCGTAGGTGATGGCTCATCGCCACGGATCAGGCTTTCACCGGTTTCAAGAACGCTAAACGCTCGCGACGTTGGCACCCCCAACGCCTCAAGTCCTTGCGCGGCAAGCACCTCGCGCACAGCCCCCTTCAAGGTCAATCGCCCGTCGGCACCCCTCGACCACGGGGTCTGACCGCTACCCTTGGTGCCAAGGTCTAGAAGACGGCCCTCCTCGTCCCGTAATTGCGCAAACAAAAACCCGCGCCCATCGCCAAGATCGGGGTTATACTGACCAAATTGATGACCGTGATAGCGCAGCGCCAGTGGCTCTGCCTGATTATCTTTTAGTCCGATAAACCGGCCAAAGTGTTTGATCCATTCTGCGTCGGTTAATTCATCAAGCCCGATTTGTGCCGCCGCACGCCTGTTGCGGTAACGAATTATGGTTTTGGGAAACTGTGCCGCACGCACGCGGTCTGCGAAATCCGCGCCAAGGCCTTCAAATTGTGGTTCTGGTTGATACTGGGCGGCAAGAGGCATGAGAAACACTCTGTCATCAATACGGGATAGAAAACTAGCTCAGGGTTACAGCCTCTGACTATGCAAAAACGCATAGCAGGTGCGGCAATTCGACACTTTTATTACCCACATGGCTTTCCTATATACTGTCTCGAAGCTGCTTATTACGGCTTTACCGTTTCCCCCGACCCCTTTTCGTTCGAGACGGTTACCGCAGGCCTTTCCCTCCCCCTTTGAAAGGCCTTCGCGAGGACTTCAAAGCCGGATCACTTCGTGTGGATCCGGCTTTTTCTTTAGCCGGTCAGAAAACCCTCTATCTCGCGCAAATCAGAGATTAAATGCGCGCCCTCCCGCACAAGCCCTTTTTCATCATTCAGCGTACCGCCAATATACCCCAGACAGGTCATGCCTGCATGTCGCGCTGCACGCGCTCCAACGGACGAATCCTCAATCACAATACAGCGCATCGGCGAAACCTTCATTTTACGGGCCGCATGTAAAAACAAGTCCGGAGCCGGTTTGCCATTTTCAACCATGGCAGAATTGAAAATAAAGCCCTCAAACACATCCCACAAACCCACACGGCCCAAGGTAATTTCCATTTTCTCCATTGGCCCGGAGGATCCAATGCAAACCTGCCAGGACGCCTGTTGGGCCAGGCTAACGGCCTCTTTTGCACCTGGAATAATTTGCACTTGCGTGCGTAGGGCTTCATTTGATTCACGATAATAATGATCCAGCCAATTATCGGCCAAAGTGCGGCCAAGACGGGCCTCTATGTCGACCAGGCAAGATGGCAGAGACCGACCCTTGAAACGCTCACAACAAGCATCAAAACTTATTGCCCAACCTGCCTCGTTAATCATTTTGGCAAAAACCCGGTTGGTAATGATTTCCGAATCTACCAAAACACCATCACAGTCAAAAATGACCAGCTTGTTTTGCTCATTCAATGGTGTTGTTCGCTAACCTGTTTCTGCCCGGTTTGCGGCACGTCTGTTTCCAGGGAGGTATCTGTAAAGAAAAAACTGAGACCAACAGCTTGCGGCGGCAAATTACGCACCTCGGTGGTAAAGTTCGTGCTGGTTTTTGCCGCAAGTTCGCTCAAGCCCGTCGGGGTCGTCCAGCTATGTATCTCATCACCCTTTTCATCTTGCATGCTGATACGGATCAAGGGCACCGAACGTGTTTTGTTGCCAGGGTTGTAGAGTTCACCTGAAATGCGCAGTACGACCTCGCCGTTTATGGTCTCGCGTATTACCTGCTTGTTTTTCAACTCCACGCCCCAGACAGAGACCGGCATGCCCAGGGCTGCAAAAACCTCAGCCGTACGCGGCAGCGTTCTTACTACCGCCTCCTTGTTGAATATTGCCAAAACAGCGATCAGCACCAAACTTGCCGCCACCCCAAGCCAGGCGCTCAAGGCAATGATTTTGAGCTTTCGTCTGGCTTTTGCCTCCAGCTTATCCCGATAGGCACGGTGGGCTGGCTTTGGCTTTGTTGTCTTTGCCGGTTCGTCCAAAACCGCACTGTCTTCTACAGCCTCATCATCTTCAGTTGTGGCCGTGCTTAAATTGGTTTCATCACTGTCTTGACGTGTGTCGACTATATCTTCATTCGTTTCCTCTGGCGGGGCTGCGCTTTCTTCCTGAACGGCCTCAGCCTCTTCTGGTTCTGGTGCAGCAAACCATTTATGGTTGCATGATGCACAGCGCACATCACGCCCCGACTGACCCAATGTCTTGGCATCGACGGTATAGCGCGTAGAACAGTCTGGACAGGTTAGTATCATATGCTAATCGAATCAGTCCTTATTTTTGCCAATTCCCCAAGAGGTCGCTCATTCTTTCACGCAAGTCCATACAATCGCAAGCACCATCGCCAGAGCAAAACTTTCCGGTGCTGGCGCTCAATGATTTATACATGAGATATTCGCACGGGCCAGACGTTCTTCACAACATCAATCTGAACCTTGCGCCGGGGTCATTTCATTTTTTGACCGGCCCGTCAGGGGCCGGTAAATCCTCGCTTTTGAAGCTGATTTATCTGGCACAGCATTGCTCCCGGGGGCGGGTGCAGCTTTTTGGCCACGATGTAGCCCAGTCTACAAGACGCGAAAAGGCACTGCTGCGACGGCGTATTGGTGTGGTGTTTCAGGAGTTTCGCCTGCTTGAACACCTTAGTGTTTTTGAAAACATCGCCCTGCCGCTTCGTGCCGCCGGGCAAATGCGCGAAGACTATGAAGAAGACGTGGTGGAGCTTTTGTCCTGGGTGGGTCTGGGTGATGCCATTAACGAAAACCCGCGCACGCTTTCAGGCGGCGAAAAACAACGCGTTGCTATTGCCCGCGCGGTTGTGGCCAAGCCCGAATTACTGATCGCCGATGAACCAACAGGCAATGTGGATCCGCAAATGGGTATTCGGCTCATGCGGCTTTTTGTTGAGCTGAACCGACTTGGCTCCACCGTATTGATTGCCAGCCATGACCTGCAGCTTGTCCGCGCTTCGGGTGCCCCGGTTCTGACCATAAATGAAGGCAAACTAAGCGCCCCCAAACCTGCCCGAAAACGGGGACGACCATGACAATGCCAGCGCCCGTGCCAACCCCGAACTCCATGCTTCCCTTGCGCTCAAAACAGGACGGTGCCTTGTTTTTTGTCATTGCCATCATTGTATTTCTGGCCTGCGTCAGCGCGCTTATTACTCGGGCTACTTTTGTCTCTGCGGCAAACTGGCGGGCTGACCTGAATGGCGCCATGACCGTGCAGATAAAGAACGCCAAAGATCAGGATACCAAGGTGGCCCGTGCGGCACAGGTGTTGCGCTCAATTGCGGGCGTATCAGAGGTGATCGTTTATGACCGTACCCATGCAACAGCCCTGCTGGAGCCTTGGCTGGGCAAGGGTAACATTCCCGATGATCTACCTTTACCGGTTATTATTGCAGTACAATTAACCCCCCAGGCACCGGCCAGCAAGGATGTCATTACCTTTGCCTTGCGCGCCAGTGACATTCGCGCCGAAGTGGACGATCACCGGCGCTGGTCGGCTGAAATGAACAGTGCCACCGGGTTTTTACAGGTTTTTTCGCTAACCGCCCTGGCTTTGCTGGTTAGCACCGCCATTGCCGTGACCGGATTTGCCACCCGGGCCAATCTGGCTGCCCGGCGTGAGGTGGTGAATACCCTGCATCTTGCCGGCGCCTTTGACGGCTTTATCGCCGCACAGTTTGAACGCCGCTTTGGCGCCATGGGTTTTCGTGCCGGTATAGCCGGTGCGGCGCTTGCCGCTCTGATTGTCGGGGCCGCACAACTCATGGCCGGTGATGGTTCTGGACTTCTTCTGCCTGTGTTCCGGCTTGATCCTGTTGGGTTTGGTCTGCTTGTGCTGGCCCCGGTATTAACCGCCTTTTCTGGTGCATTAACAGCGCGCCTGACTGTGCTTTCCAATTTGAAGGAACAGGACTGATGTGGCGATTTGTTCGATTATTTTCCGCCTTGACCGTTCTTGCCACATTGATCGGGTTTATTATTTTTCTTGTTGGGTTACCTAAAACACGCGCTGTGGACGCCATGCCCCGGGCTGATGCCATTGTGGTGCTGACCGGTGGTGGGGGCACACGCATACGGGCTGCCGCTGCGCTGCTGGCAAAAAATCGCGGGCAGCGTCTGCTTATCTCAGGAGTTCACAGCACCGTTCAGAGGGACGAGATACAAACCCTGTTTCATCTTGATGAACGCACGATGAGCTGCTGTATCGATCTTGGCTATCGGGCGCGTGATACGCTGGGCAATGCCGATGAGACCGCCGCCTGGGCAGACGCCCATAACTACCATCGATTGATCCTGGTCACCTCTGCCTGGCATATGCCCCGCGCCTTGATTGAACTGCGCGCATCTTTGCCGGATACAGATATTGTGCCTTTTCCCGTCAAAGCCAGCAATCACAGGGGGGCGGAAAAATGGCGGCGTATTCTGGTGGAATACCTTAAATACGTGGTGATCCTGGCGCGCGAAGCCCTGCTTGATCTTGGCACAAAAGGAGATGAATAATGCATCGCGTGATGCTCGTCCTGCGGTCTATCGTATTTATGCTCTGGATGTATGGCCTGATGATCCTCATGGGGCTGCTCTGCCTACCCTTGCTGGCTGGCCCACGGTCGTGGGTGAAACGGGTTGTGATTTTGTGGATCAAGCTGGTGTTATTGGGCTTGCGCGCCTTTTGCGGCATACATTTGAACATTGAAGGCAAAGAGCATTTGCCCAAAGGCGGCGCATTGATTGCCTGTAAACACCAGGCCATGGTTGATGTGCTGTGGCCATGGATAGCTTGTGATGATCCGGCGTTGATCTTCAAAAGAGAGCTGGGCTTTTTACCCATTTTTGGCTGGTATGCCTTAAAGCTGAAAAACATCATGGTGAATCGCAAGGGCCATGCGGTCGCTTTGCGCAAAATGGTGCGCCGGGCCCATGAGCTGGCCGGAACGGGCCGACAAATTATCATTTTCCCCGAAGGTACCCGCACAACACCCGGCCAAACCCTTGCCTATAAATCCGGGGTGGCCGCACTTTACCAACAGATGGATGTGCCTTGCGTTCCTGTGGCGCTAAACTCTGGTCTGCACTGGCCCGCCCACGGTCTTGTCCTGACACCGGGCATTATTACGGTGCGGATTTTACCGCCCATAGCCCCGGGCTTAAAGCGCAAGGTTTTCATGCAAACCCTGCAACAGCAAATCGAGGCCGCTTCAAAAGAATTATTGACCCATAAACGCTGAAAACGCAGCCATAACCGTGCGGTTCTCATCTTCTGTGCCAATGGTCATGCGCAAACATCCGGGCAATCCAAAGCCGCGCATGCCGCGCAAAATAAGCCCGCGCGCTGCCAGAAACTGCTCTGCCGCATCCGCCTGTTCCGGAGTTTGCAAACCGATCAGCACAAAGTTGCCGGCGCTGGGCCAGGCTTTCAGCCCGGCTTTGCTGACCTTTTCCACCAGCCACGGTGCCCAGTGCGCCACATGATCCACACTTTTGGCTAAAAACGCCTCATCTTGCAGCGCAGCAAGCGCCACTTTTTGCGCAACAGCATTAACATTAAACGGGCTACGCACCCGGTTAAGCACCGCCGCAATCTGATCGGGGCAATAGGCCCAGCCAACACGCAAACCGGCCAGACCATAGGATTTGGAAAACGTGCGCGTGGCCATGACATTGTCGTGCTTGTCCACCAGAGCAAAACCACCCTCATAATCATCGCCGCGCACATATTCCGCATAGGCACCATCAATGACCAGCAAGACATCATCGGGCAAACCGGCGTGCAATTTGCGCACCTCTGCGCCTGGCATCAAAAACCCGGTGGGGTTGTTGGGGTTAGCCAGAAACACTATCCGGGTGCGTGTCGTAATCACAGAAAGAAAACTGGCCGCATCAATACACATATTGTCTTCTGGTGCAGGCACAGGCACAGCACCATTTTGCAGGGCGATCAGTTTATAACTTAAAAAGCCGTTTTGCGCGTGAACCACCTCATCACCCTCACGCAAATACGCCTTGCCCAACAATTGTAAGATTTCGTCCGACCCGCACCCGCAAACAATTTGCCCGGCAGGTAAATTGTGCTTTTGCGCCAAGGCATCACGCAATTGTTGCACCCCGCCATCGGGATAGCGATCTATTGAACCGTCCATTTCATGCAGGGCAGCAATGGCCACCGGGCTACAGCCAAAACAGTTTTCATTGGAAGATAATTTGGTCGGCGCTGCAAACCCCGGGGCATCTGATACGCCGCCACGATAGGGTTTGATGTCAAGCAGTCCTGCGCGGGGTTTGGGGGCCATATGAGTATCCTGTCAGTGTTTTTATAATGGTTTGGCAAAGCGGCCTATCTGACAAAATCCGGCCCTGTCTTTTGGCGCAGCCTTGCCGTCAAATTCAATCAGGCACACGCTGTGATTACGCGCAAGCACAGCGCCGTGTGTCATATCGTCCATGCTGGTTTTGGCAACGTACCATTCATGGTCATCGCCAGAGCACTCCCTTGGTGCCATGGCGATGGCATACGCCGACGGAGGCGTATCACGGGAAAAGCGTGGCATGGCCGCCAGAACCGCCGGTGCGGGCGCGTCTTTCTCATTCATATTGGCTAATTGCACCCACCAGGCATTGTGTGCGCCCGGCGCAGGGACGATGGCAATTCCACCTTCTTCTGTCTGGCATCGGTTGATCGCCTCTGCATCATCATCAACCATGTGCATGGGCAGTAAGCCAAAAAACGTGCGTGCCAGTGACGGCAACGCCGCATCAGAGCGCGAAACCAGTAAAAATGCCGGCCCCTGGGCCTGAAGGCTTTGGGCAATGACTGTGCTCCACAGGCGTTCCACAGAGTGCGGGTTTAGTGTGGCGCTGGCACGGCCTACAAGGCGGGCAAACAATTGTGCTTCCCGGGCCGGACGCCAGGCCAGGCCGCCGCGTGTTTTGGACTTGCCCACTTGTTCAGAAAGCGCCAAGCGTGATTTTATCAGCGCCAGAACTTCATCATCATGGCGGTCTATCGCGGCGCGCCATTCGTTTATATCCATATCCGGCGTTTTCATAATTTGATATTTCCCAGTGCCGGTATCAATAATGGGTGCGATGACGACGGACGCGCCAACACCTGTTTGCTGGCCTCCACCATAATCACCCCGCCAAAAGCTGGCCAGAGCCTCTCCCCAGCCTGTTCCCAGGCCCGCATGGAAGACAGGGACGTAATAAACCGGGTTGGCGGCGCATAAAGCGCCCGTGCCCAGGCATGGGGTTGCAAGCCACATTCGCGAAGCAGGCGACGCATTTGCCCTCGCGAAAATGCCCGGCCATGTCCAAACGGGCTGGCATCATTGTGCGCCCAAAGCCCGGATCGGTTTGGCACCACCACCATCACCCGGCCTTGCGGGCAAAGAATGCGGTGGGCTTCGCGTAAAACCATTGCTGGTGCACCTGTGTCCTCCAGCCCATGTATGACCAATATGCGATCAAAGGAGCCTTCAGCAAATGGCAGGGCTTCATCGTCCACCAGAAGGGACTTCACACCATCCTGCGCGGGCCATTGTTCAACCCCTTGTCTTGCCGGCATGGCCAGCGCCAGCCGCCGTGTTTTTTGCTCTGCGGTAAAATAAGGTATGCCATAGCCAAGTGCCAATACATCCTGACCCGACAGATCCGGCCACAAAGCATCCAGCCGACGCATAACCATAGCCCGCACAGCGCGCCCCGGCGCACTGCGATAAAACTCTTCAAGATCGGCCACATTTGGCTGCATGAACTCTTTCTCTTTTGCACCATTACATTAGAATTGTGCAACACGCATTCCAAGGAAAACATCCATGAGCTTACAAATAAAACAAATTCCCTGCCTGAGCGATAATTATGGCTATCTGGTGCATGATCCGGTTAGCGGTAAAACCATAAGCATTGATACCCCGGACGCAACAGCCATTTTAAGCACATTGGACGAGGAAGGCTGGGCGCTAACGCAAATCTGGAACACCCATCACCATTATGACCATGCGGGTGGTAATGCAGAGCTGGTTCAAAAAACCAGCTGCAGCATTTGTGCACCCGTCGGTGAACGCCAGATGATCCCGGGCGCTGATCGCTATGTCGCAGGAGGCGATGTTGTGACGCTGGGGCAATACACGGCCCGCGTCCTTGATACACCGGGGCATACGCGCGGCCATATTTGCTATGTATTTGATGAACAAAACATCGCCTTTGTTGGCGATACAATGTTTTCTCTTGGATGTGGGCGAGTGTTTGAAGGCACGCCAGAGCAGATGTGGGCCAGCCTGTCCAAACTAATGGCACTGCCTGATGAAACCCTCATTCACTGCGCCCATGAATACACCAAAGACAATGCCCGTTTTGCCCTGACCATAGAGCCGGAAAACCCTGATCTTCAGGCCCGTGTTGCACAGATTTCAGCCTTGAGAGAAAAGGGACAACCAACAGTACCCATGCGCCTTGGTCTGGAAAAGAAAACCAACCCGTTTTTACGGCCCGATAGTGCGGCCATTCGGGCGCGCCTCAAGGCAGGGACGGCAAGCGACGCGGCAGTGTTTGCGCGCGTTCGCCAGTTGAAGGATGAATTCTAAGCGGGTTGGTTTGTGTGTGAATATGCAAGCCAAACAAACCGGCAAACCCTGCACTGTGCGCATCGGCATTAAAGCTTAACGTCACAGGTGAGCCGCCAGAGCGCCTGAAACCCATAGTCATGGGGCCAATACAAATACTGACCCGCGCCTCTTCGGGTGATGCTTCCGCTTGCATTGCCGGTTGTGCTTTTGGGCCACCAAGAGACATGGTTATGCCCAGAACAATGACAGCCACCAGTTTGATAAACATTTGCGTTTCCCTCGCATTGGCCCAATTGGGCCAATTTTACGTTTCCAGATCGCGAAACTGTCTGCGCAGTTTCCATTCCTTTGATGTTACGGTGCGTTCCAGGTCGGCAAGCCGGTCTTCAAGGTCGCGAAACTGATAGCGCAAGTTTGAAAATGTTACGTCCGGGCGGCGTTCCATGCCGCGCCAGAACTGATCTTCTTCGGGTTTCATTTTTGCAGGTTTTTGCCCGCGTACCGGCAAGGCAATACAGGCAATAAAATAGGCCAGAAAAATAAACGGCCCAAACAGAAAGAAAGAAAGGACAAAGCAGATGCGAATAATCACAACATCAATGTTGAAATAATCTGCAACACCGGCACAAACCCCGCACCAGGCACCAGTGCTGCGGTTACGATAAAGCCTGTGGGGGTTAGGAGAGTGTGAAAAATCAGTCATCGTCCTTGCTCCTCCAGCCAGGGGATTCGGCATCCAGTATCGCTTCCAGTGATGTAATGCGGCGCTCCATACGTTTGGCGCTGCGCCAGACATCTTCAAGCATGTGTTCATCATCGGCAGAGAGCGATTTCTGCTCTCGTAATTTGGTGAGATTGCTCAACACCACTGCCGGCATTATCACCAACACGATGAAAACAATGGCAATTACAGTCATGTCCATAAAACTCTCTTTTCGTTAGGGTTCAGGGTTTAGCTGGCGCTGGCCGTGGTTTTACCAGCGTCTTTGACCGCCTTTTTAACCATGCCTATTTTCTCACGTAACGCCGCCAGCTCTTTTTCAATGGCCTCTTCGGCTTCCATATCAATAAACTGACCTTCCAGGCTTTTGCCGTTGTTCAGATCATAGGCCTCGACCTGAGCTTCCAGCTCGTCCACTTTTCGCTCGACCGCCGCATAACGGGTCAGGGCATCCTCGATCTTGTTATCTGAAACGCTCTGGCGAACCTTTATGCGGGTTTCTGCAGATTGGCGGCGGGCGGCCAGTGCCTTGTGCTTGACCTTGGCTTCATCCAGCTTGCCTTGCAGCTTGCCCATATCATCTTCGGCCTTGCCGATGGCTTCTTCTACAATCGCCAGTTCCTTTTGCAGAACATCAACCATTTGCGCCGCCTTTGCCTTGGCCTGCAAGGCACCTCTGGCCAGATCTTCCCGGCCTTTGGTAACGGCCAGTTCGGCCTTGGCCTCCCAATCGGCTTCAGCGGTTGAGAACCGTTCCAGCTTGCGCTCAACGTCTTTTTTATCGGCAATGGCGCGGGCCGCAGCCGTGCGCACTTCAATCAGCGTATCTTCCATTTCCTGAATAATCAGCCGGGCGATCTTTTCCGGATCCTCAGCCTGTTCCAGCATGGAATTTATGTTTGAGTTGATGATGTCGCCCATACGCGAAAAAATACCCATTGTTACTCTCCTTCAAATGCAAAATCCGGAAAATTCAAAATCCGGAGGAAACGTCCCTCATAGAGGTCTAGAAAAATATGCCGCCGACGATCAAACCGGCAATAAAAAAGCCCCAACATTCCGCCGGGCGGGTGCGCAAATAACGCCAGAACCGTGAACTTGTTTCACGCCATTCTGATGCCGCTCTGTCAGCGTGGCTGCTGCGTATCTCATCATCGGGGTCATAGTTAGTCATTTTTGTTTCTCTTCTCTTGTTTTGTTTTCGACCGACCGGGTGTTTTCCCGTTATGCCCTTTGTATGTGCAAGCGGTGTGCCAGTTTATAAAACCCCTTCTAACTATTTGTAATATATGTGTAAATTTATTTTTTACAAAAACCCCGTCTCTATAACTTGTGTTTTTCACAATTATTCAGTAATTTACACCATATAATTTTGGTGTTTTTCACATGATCTCTCCTGATAGCTTTCCACCCCTGATCGGGCAAAGCCCTGAGTTTCTGGCTCTGCTCGATCGGGTATCACAAGTGGCCGTTGTCAACCGGCCCTTGCTGGTTATTGGCGAGCGGGGCACCGGCAAGGAACTTATTGGTGCCCGCTTGCATTTTTTATCTTCGCGATGGTCAAATGAGTATGTCAAAATCAATTGTGCGGCTTTGTCGGAAAGTTTGCTGGAGTCAGAACTTTTTGGTCATGAAGCTGGCGCCTTTACCGGTGCAAAGGGCCGCCATGCCGGGCGCTTTGAACGCGCACAAGGCGGCACGATCTTTTTGGACGAAATTGCCAACGCCTCCCTACGGGTGCAGGAAAAAATTCTGCGAGTGGTCGAGTATGGCGAATTTGAACGTATTGGCGGTGAAAAAACCCTGCATACGGATGTACGGGTGATGGGGGCGACCAATGCTGATCTGCCGGCGTTGGCCAAAACCGGGAAATTTCGCGCCGACCTTCTGGATCGTCTGGCCTTTGAGGTTATATCTCTGCCGCCCTTGCGTGCCCGTTGGGAGGACATCCCCATACTGGCCCAGCATTTTGCCCAAATCATGACCCGGGAGCTGGGGCAAGAGCAATTTACCGGGTTCGGCATGAACGCCATGCGCACATTGATGGAGCATGACTGGCCGGGCAATGTCCGTGAGTTGAAAAACGCCGCCGAGCGCGCCGTCGCCCGCGCCATCGCCAACGATAATCAGGGCGTGGTGGATACCATTGTGCTCGATCCCTTTGCGCAGCCCTGGGACAAGGCGAAACAAAAGACACCCGCCGCCGCAGATGCGAAACCCGACGATCCACCGCAGCTGCAAGCAAACCCGTCCGCACCATTTTCTGCTCAGGTTAATGCCCTTGAGCGCACCTTGATTAACACAGCCCTGCAAAATCATGGCTGGCATCAGGGCCGTGCTGCCAAAGCCTTAAACCTTAGCTATGACCAGTTACGCCATTATATGGGCAAACACAGGGTGAAACGCCCGAAGGCCAAACAACTTGGGTCGTGAACACATAAACAGGTTCACAACCCTGACGCATATTTATGCCGCAAAACGTGTCCTAAATGCCACAAACATGCGCCAACATGCAAAAACCCTGAAAACAGGGATTGATTTTGCCCGGGTCATGCTTTTAGACAACACGGCCTGTTCAGCGCCATGCTGGCGGGCAAGCCAGTGAAGAAGAGAAAAACCCATGCGCCTGTCGCGGTTTAATTCGGTGATCCTCTCCAGCGGATGCAAGCAGCACCCGCAATCTCACGTCTGTGCAACAACTACAATGACAACAACACCCCTCACCGGGAGTGGTTTGGAATGATCTGACGTTTTACACATATGATCGTTTTGAACCCGCTCCGCCCCGCGAAGCGGGATTTTTTATGCTTACTGCCTAAGGAAATTTATTATGCGCCCGACCATCATCGACACCCGCTCAGAAAACCAGCCAGAGCTGCAAAACCTTGCCGTGCTTAAATTCGGTGGTTCGGTATTGGCTGATGCCCAAGCCGTTCATGGCGCTGCTCATGAAATCTACCGCTATCTCAGGGCCGGAGAAAAAGTGCTGGCGGTGGTTTCCGCCCTTGCCGGAGAAACAGACGAACTGATCGCGCTGGGCAATGACATTGGCGGCGGCGACAACGCCCCCGGTGCGTCGGCATTATTACGCCTTGGTGAAATTCGCGCCGCCGCTTTGCTGGGCCTGGCGCTGGAGCGCATCGGCATTGATGCCCGGGCCGTTGATCCGTCCGAGATTGATCTGCGGGCGTCCGGCAAATCAGATGATGCGCGGCTTTGCGGTCTTGACCATATGCGTCTTGCTACCTTGCTGACCAGGCATGAGGTTTTGGTGGTTCCCGGCTTTAGTGGTGTGCTGGAGGATGGGCAACCGGCACTGCTGGGACGTGGCGGCACTGATTTAAGCGCAATTTATCTGGGTGCATCCTTGGGCGCAAAACGAGTGCGCCTTATCAAGGATGTTGACGGGCTTTATGTCCGTGATCCCAAGACCGGCACTAACCCACGGCGCTTTGCTCAAATCAACTGGGAGGATGCCCGCAAGTTTTGTGGCCCGTCCATTCAACCCCGGGCGCTGGATTATGCACAAAAGCACAATTTAAGCCTTGAAATTGCCGCCCCGGCCCGTGGATTTGATACCTGTATCTCTGCCGATGGTGTTACCTCTCATGCCAAAGCGAGAACCCGGCGATTGAAGGTTGTCCTGTTGGGCTTTGGCACGGTTGGCGAGGGCGTTTATGCGCACTTGCAACGCCATCCGGATTTGTTTGAAATTAGCGGAATTTTGGTGCGCGACGCCGCGAAAGAGCGCGCCAATGGTGCTCCTGCACAGCTCATCAGCACCGATGCCAGTGACGTGTTTGCCACAAGACCCGATATTGTTGTCGAGATGATCGGCGGTGTCGAGGCGGCGGACGCCTTTATCCTGAACGCCTTTTTTGGCGGTGCTGATGTGGTCTCTGCCAACAAGGCGGTAATGGCTGCAAATTATGACAGCCTGCACAAGGCCGCCGCGCGCGCCGGGCGGACGCTACGCTATAGCGCCGCTGTTGGTGGTGGTGTACCCATGCTGGAGGCGCTGGATCAGGCCTGTGAAGCTAGTAACGTTTGCTCACTTTTGGGGGTCATCAATGGCACGGCCAATTTTATCCTTGATCGCCTGGCCAATGGCTGCGCGTTCGAGACGGCGGTGCGCGAGGCCCAGGATGCCGGGTTTGCCGAAGCCGACCCGTCCGCTGATCTGGATGGTGATGACGCCGCCGCCAAACTGTGCCTGATGGCACGCCATGGTTTTGGTGCGACTTTACGGGCCAATCAAATCAGCATGGAAAGCCTGAGCGATCTTGACCCTGCCCGGATTGAAGCCGCCCGCAATGACGGCAAGATCATCCGACAAATTAGTGAGATCAGACGCGACGCCAAAGGTGCGCTATGCGCCAGTGTGTCATTGAAAACGCTTGCCAAAGATCATTATCTTGCCGGAGCAAAGGGTGAGCGCAACCGCCTGGTTATCAACACCGATGGTGGTGAGAGTATTTGTTTACGCGGCAAGGGGGCCGGACGCTGGCCCACCGCCGAAGCGGTTATGGCAGATATTTTGGACATTCATCGTTTGCGCGGGCAGTATGAGGAAAACGTGACCGTGCGAGCGCCAGAGATAGCGTGCGCCTGAACGAGGCAAAACCGTGAACCAAAAGCAAGCGAGCGCCCGCGCACCGGCCAGCATTGGTAATGTCGCTGTCGGTTTTGACTGTATGGGCTTGGCCTTTGGTGCGCTCTGGGACGAGGTAACCGCTCATGTTTGCCCGGATAAAAGCGCACATCTTGGCTCGGTCAATGGTCTGGTCAATACCCTGCCCGCCGAGATTGCCCGCAATACTGCATTGCGCGCCGCACAGGCCGTATTGGATAAGGCAAAAACACCATTTGGGGTAACACTGGATATTACCAAAGGCATACCGATGAGTGCTGGAATGGGTGGTTCTGCTGCCTCTGCGGTTGCGGCAGCACTGGCCGTTAATGCGCTTTTGCCAATTTCATTATCACAAGATGATCTTTTTTTCTGTGCGCTGCAGGGTGAGGCGGCATCCTCCGATCCGCCGCCACCTGATAATGTTGCTGCCGCGTTTTATGGTGGTCTGGTGCTTATCGGCAACGGTAATTCATCAAAGATCACGCCGATACCCTTGCCCGAAGGCCTGACCTGTCTTTTGTTTCACCCGGACATCAAAGTGAACACCAGGGACGCACGAGACCTGCTTGAGCCGAACGTGCCCCTGACAACGGCCATTGCCCAGATGCGCTATGTTGGCGGTTTTGTTGCCGGGTGTTTTTTGAATGACCACGCCCTGATTGCACAAAATTTGCGTGATGGTCTGGTTGAACCACAACGGGCCGCACTGGTGCCACCCTTTACCGCCGCCCGGGCCGCCGCATTGAACGCCGGGGCTTTGGGTTGCTCGCTTTCCGGCTCCGGGCCTTCGGTTTTTTCCTGGGCAACCAATGCCAAAACCCCTGCTGTTGGTGATGCCATGGGCGCAGCCTTTGACATCGTAAACTGCCCCATCACCCTTTATCAAGAACCGTTACAATTCTGCTGCGCGGCGGTCATACCCTGATGCGTTTTCAAAGCACCAAAGGACAAAGTCCTGCCTTAACAGCATCCCGGGCCATGCTCATGGGTGCAGCCCCCGATGGCGGGTTGTATGTGCCGCAATCATTTCCGCAGTTTTCACCGAACAGCTTTGGTGACCCGGAGGATCTGCCGGGTATTGCCAAAACGCTTCTGACTTCCTTTTTTGAAGACGATGCACTGGCCGCTGATCTGGCAAACATTTGCCGAAGCGTTTTTAATTTTCCCGCGCCATTAAAAAAACTGGCAGAGAACAAGCATACACTGGAGTTATTTCATGGCCCCAGTGCAGCGTTCAAGGATTTTGGTGCTCGTTTTTTGGCGGCAAGCATGGATGCCATGGCCGGTGATGACCTGCCACTGACCGTGCTTGTCGCCACCTCCGGCGATACCGGCGGTGCGGTGGGTTGCGCCTTTGCCAAAGCCCGAACCGCCAAAGTGGTGATCCTTTATCCCAAAGGGCGCGTGTCACCGCTTCAGGAACGACAACTGACCTGTTGGCCCGATAGCGTGACCAGTCTGCGAGTGGATGCTGATTTTGACCAATGTCAGGCATTGGTCAAAGCCGCTTTCGCCGATAACGGGCTTAAAATGCGCCATGGCCTTAGTTCCGCCAACTCCATCAATATCGGCCGGCTATTGCCGCAAATGGTATATTACGCCACCAGCGCCCTGACCATTTTTCGCCAAACCGGCAAGCGCGCAAACTACATCATCCCCACCGGCAATCTGGGCAATGGCATGGCTTGCCTGTGGGCGCGGGCTTGCGGCCTGCCCATTGGTCAGGTAATCCTTGCCCAAAATGCCAACCGCTCGCTGACCGATTATTTTGACGGTCTGGGTTTTGCTCCGCGCGCATCCATTGCCACCATCGCCAACGCTATGGACGTGGGCAATCCATCAAATTTTGAACGTTTTACCACCGGCATTGATAATCTTAATCACGATCTGCGCGCCCTTAGCGTGGATGATAAAGCCATCGCCAACCAGATCAGCAAGGACGCTCGCGCGTTGAGCCATGTCTGGTGCCCCCATAGCGCCATTGCCGCCTTTTCTTACGACCAGTTAAATGCTGACGAAAAAACCCGGCCATGGGTTCTGGTGGCCACGGCGCACCCCTATAAGTTTCGTGAAATTGTTGAACCGCTTATTCCTGGCAATATACCTCCCTGTCCGGAACTTGCCGCTATTGAATCCTTGCCTGTGCACGTCACAGACATTCCGGCAACACTGGATGCCCTGGCCGGTGTTCTGACGGATGGTTCTGAGTTGCCATAACCATACCCGATCAGCGCCCCCGGTTGGATAAGTTTGGGGTGTTTTATACACCAAGCGTGTCACCCCGGAAGCCTTTGGGGCTATCCGGGGTCTATAGAGTATTGCCTCTGCATTATGGTTCCCGGATAAAACTTTTTGTTTGCCCTGTTGCGTGCGCTTTGGGACTGTTTAAAATTCTGTGTCATTCCAGTAGCTTTGATAAAAACAGGAATGATGATTATGACCAGATTACCAAGCAAGACCACTGATTTTAACTTTGATGAAGCTCTTCAATCCTTACAGGCTGGCCAGCCACTTTC
>JAJFFQ010000041.1 GCA_021776565.1 Robiginitomaculum sp.
TCAACAACGGGCGGCACGCCGTTTCCCGGCTTCACCGCAATATAATAAACCCCGCCATCGCCATCGCGGCCCGGGCCATAAATGCCGCCATCTTCAAGGTTCAGCCAGTTCGCATCAACCTCCCACACCTCAACACTGGCATGTGCATTCATACGCCCACGTCTGCATCCTGGATCAATCAGGTCGAGTGCTGGTTTGCCGAGCTGACCCGAAAGAAACTTAAAAGAGGTGTTCATCGTTCAACCCGCGAACTGGAGGCTGACATCCTCGCCTTCATCAATATCCACAATGAAAACCCAAAGCCTTACAAATGGGTCAAATCCGCAGACCAAATCCTTGCATCAGCAAAACGCATCCGCACCCATGAGGGTTTTCCGAAATTTGCCGATGACATTGGCCTCGTACGAGCGTGGCAGGCTTATGCTGGCCACAAAAAATTCAACCCACCCACGGTACTGACGGCTCGGATGGGCAATTCATCTGCACCTGACCCTTCCATTTCGACACGTCCAAACATCAGAAAAACATCAGAAAAACATCAGGACATCTCGGTTGTCTGATCGACAGTGTGCGAGAGGGATTCATTTTGTGACCGAAAGGCAAACGCGAAAACGGGAGCAAAAAATAGTCAGATATAAAATCATAGGGTACGTCATGAAAAACTCGACATCATTCATAAGCATTGTCCCTCTTGTCACGGCAATGCTTGTCACATTCAGTTCCACAGCCTTTGCCCAAAGCAATCGCAAACCTGCAAGTGTCAGTGCAGAAGACTGGCAGGCGTCGGAACAGGAGGCCATTGTGGCGCTTCGTCTTGATGGACGGGTGATTAACTTTATGCACGAACAAGGTCGCCGGTATTTGCGCCAAGGCTATGGCGCCAACAGAGATGACAAACGCAATGTCGAGGCCAGCCCGCCGGATATGGCGCAATTGCCCGGACGCACCAAGGGCTTTGACTGGGTGCTGCAAAGTACCGGTGACGGCTATTACAACATCATCAACCTGACGACGGGGCTGTATCTGACCCTTGATGGTGATGACGAACGCAATGTCTCCAATTGGGGGCAAAATCCAGCTTCAACGGATCATCAAAAATGGCGGTTTGTGCTGAGTGATACCCAAATGGATTTTTCGATTGTGAGTGAGTGGGTGTCAAAAGGCACTCATGGCTCGTTTCGCATTTACAACAAACGCAACAACCAGCCGCTAACCATGTATGATGGCGGTCTGAACAGTGATGAAGAAAACGTCACAGTCTGGCCGGATCCGGGGCCACAAGCCAAGGACTTTGACTGGGCGCTGGTTCCGGCTCGCGATACGGTCGCCGAGGGCAAAATATTAAAGGGCAATTACAAACACGGACAAACCACGCAATTCCGCTCTACTTCCCTTGCTTCCCTACGGGTGCTGACGATTGAAAAAGTACGGGCCATCAAAGTTTCTACCGGACAGGATGATGCCACCAAGGTGTTGTTTGCCGGTATTGATCTGGCCCTTGATGCAGGCATGGGCGTTGCCACGGGCGGTGCTAGTGCGGCAGCCAAAACGGCGCTGAAATACGGTGGGCGGGCGCTAACTAAAGAGGCCCTGCAAGCGGCGGCCAAAGCAGGTTTGAAGGCTGCAGGCAAAAAAGCCACAAAAAAGGCGCTAGCCAAAGATACACGCAATCGGATTCTTAAAAAATATGGCAAAGCCGCCGCCACCGACATCAAGGAAGACACAGCGCTGGAATTTGCCAAGCTCACTTCGGATATTCTCGATGCAACATCATCAGAAGCCATCTTCAACAAGTTCTATGGCGAGTCTCCTGATGACTTTTATATAAAGGTCAACGGCTCTTCCATCTTCCCCAATGGGGGACGCGGACACGTGAGTATTAAATCGCAAGACACTGTCATAGTGAACAAGTCGTTTGTGTTTGATCGCTTTGATGGTGCTGCCATCGAACTCATGGAATATGATTCTGGCTCCAACGACGACAGTTTGGGCGGAGTTCGCTGGCTTCCCTATAATAACGCGGAAGAAGGGATATTTCTTGAATTTGGTCAGGTCTCGGCCTTGTTGAACGGTAAAGGGTATTTGAACAATGCCGAACGCGAAGCTTTGCCCAATATCGAAGCGGCAGACAAAGTCGTGGTCGATGGGGTGGAGCGCTATGAAAACGTCCTGATCTCCAAAAATAGTGAAGGCTCGCTTTACGAGGTCACCTATCGGGTCGAGCCGTTTGTGCCGGCCCATATGATTTTGGGTAAACTGCATTCCAGGCGATTGGCCGAGCGGATCAAGATTTGGAAATATCAAGAAGCTCAAAACTTTGAAGCCGAGCAAAGACGCCTCGCCTGGGTGGCGGAACGGGATGCTGCAGTGGGAGCCGCCGAAGCCACAAAACAGGCTGAGGCAGCCCGGTTGGAAGAGGAAAGACGTCTGGCCGACCGCAAGCAGCAAGAAGAAACTGACGCCTTTAATGCAAATCTGGCTTCCCAATCGGCGGCGGATGCGGGGCGGCTGTATGCCAATTGCAGCAATCGCGGCACTTACCGTTCAGTTGAGCAAACCAGCGGTGAAGCCGTTCGCATTCGCATGTTCAACAAGGGCGCTCGTAATATCAATATTTACTGGATCGACACCCAGGGGCAAGAAGTCAATTACGGCTCACAAGACGTGCCTGTTCGCTCCATAGCCGCCGGCCCCGCCGGAGACGAAGAGGTTGGTACCCCCGGATACTGGTACATTGCCACTGACGATAGCGGCGAATGCGTAGGGATTGGTCGGCCAACCGAATTTGCCAATGAATTTAACTTTAACCCCGATCTGGTGGTACCAGGGGCTAATCCGGGCAAGTCGCAAATGGCAAATGCCGGGGGCGAATACGCCGATCAGGGCAGTTATGACGATGGTTCCGGTTATACTGACCAGAACGAATATGCCGATGACCAGTCTGGCTTGCCGCAGGATAATGGCGGCTATGGCGATGACCAGAGCGGCTATGATGACGGTAATACCGGATATCAAGACCCGAACCAGTATACCAACGACAGCGGCAATTATGAAAACGGCGCCAGCGCAACCGAAGGTCCGGGCTGTGAGCATCTGGGTCAAGTCGGCTCACAGGATGGCGGCGAGATTGTCACGGTGACCTTTTCCAATTCTGGAACCGAGGAAATGCACGTCTACTGGATCGACGGTGAAGGCAATCCTGCAAATTATTCAGGAACCGAAGGGCCTGAGGCAGTGATCCCCGCCAATTCCTATCAGGGCGTACGCACCATGATCGGGCATGCCTTTGCTGCTGCTGACATCAACGGAAATTGTCTGGCCGCGATGCTGGTCGAGTATGAAGGCGAAAACTTCACCATCGCCGCTTTGCAATAGGAAACTTTAATGAAAACCTTCAACAAAATAATACCCCTAAGCGTTCTTGCCTTAGCGATGACCCCAAGTTCATCCTTGGCGGTTGATCAAGCGTCATTGGACAAACTGGCCACTGACAATGCTTGCGAACATTGCGACCTCTCCGGGGCTGATCTCTCGAACAAGCTGTTAAAGGGCGCGGGCCTAAGCGGTGCGAATTTGACCAACGCCAATTTAGCCGGGATCAATCTGGACAGTGCGGATTTGTCCGGGGCGGATATAACTGGAGCCAACATGGTGGATGCTCATCTGAGCCATGCCAATTTGAGTAATGCCAAACTGGTCAGTGTGAACTTGCGCGATGCTGATCTTTCCTCGGCTAGTGTACACGGAACAACCTTGATCAAGTCTGATCTGACCGGCGCGTCCCTATTAGACGTCCATATCGAGGATATGAGCACCACTGGCTCCAACCGCGAATGCCACACCACGCGCCCTAACGGATCTCTGGGTAACCGAGATTGCGGGCCGGATGATTAAGTAAGGACAATTTGCAACCCCCTTTTTGGCCGGAATAAATGGAAGAAACATCATGAGAATTTCAAACAAACCGACTGCCAACCTCGCACTTGTGTTCGCTATGGTTTTGATCAACGTGCCGAGTTTTACCACTGATACCGCTGACTTTGCACGGCACCGACTTTACCAATAGCAATCTGTCGGGGATGAACATGCGCGGGATCAATCTCTCCGGGGCTGATCTGGCAGGCATGTATCTATCAGGCTGCAAGTTGACCCGATCCAACTTCCAAAATACCAAACATAAAATACCAATTTTAGCGGTGCACAAATCGCCGTCGCCATTTGCCAATTTTATGCCCATACACGCCCATCTTACTGGCCACGTCCTTGCTGGCCAAACCATCGGCGCAAAGCAGGATCATCCCGCAACGATCCGATAATGAATGCGGCGCACGGTGCCTTCTCACCTGGCTTTCCAGAAAAGCACGCTCCGAAGAACTCAATACAACCCATCAAAACCTCCAAACCAATATCATTATTGATATACCCCTGGATTTGTAGACACCTTGCGTGGGTTAAATGTAGCAAGGAGGTTTTCATGTCTGGATAAAGGTATACCGAGGAATTTAAACGTGAGGCTGTCGCCCAGATTACGGATCGAGGACATTCGGTTAAAACCGTGGCTGAGCATTTGGGTGTTTTTACCAAGTCGCTTTATGACTGAGTCAAGCGATACGGTTCACAGGAACCGGAGCGCCGTATTGTTGATGAGGGGCGAGCAGAGACCCGTCGTTTGAAGGCCGAGCTGGCCCGCGTGACCGAGGAGCACGACATTTTAAAAAAGGCCGCCGTGTACTTTCGGTTCACCCAAGCGGGTTTTATGTCTGGCAAAGTCATCACTCACCCGAAGGGCCAGGCGGAACAGACTTCTGACAGGTTTGATCCAACAGTCATGACTGGAGAGCGGGTGCGTATATGGCTATCGAAAAGTCCATCATGATCTGTGGGGTCTGGGTAACGGACTTTACCTACATTCGCACTCATGAAGGTTGGCTGGTCAATGCATTCACGCATGCAGACGGATGTTGTGCTGAATGCCCTTTTGATGGCGCTCTGGCGGCGCAAGCCCAAGGCCAGGGTCATCGTCCATTCAGACCAGGGGCACATCAGAATAAACGAAATAATTATTCATTTTACTCTTTAAATACCAGAAAATTCGCGTATCAATTTGTATACGGTTTTATTATCATTACAAATAAAGAACTTACTTTAGCATTTAACAATATACGCAGTGGAATACGACAATGAAAATTTTAGTAACAGGTAACGCCGGGTTTATCGGCTTCCATGTTGCGTGTAAATTGCTTTGTCGTGGCGATAGTGTCGTTGGTTTTGATGTTGTTAATGATTACTATGACCCTGGAATCAAAAATTCTCGATTGAAAGAACTAGACCGGATAGCCGCAGCAAATGGTTCCGGTTATCGGTTCATCAAGGACGATCTGGTTGACACCTGTGTTGTCGATCGCTGCTTCAAGGAGCAAAAATTCGACCGCGTGATTCATCTGGCTGCCCAGGCCGGAGTTCGATATTCATTAGTAAACCCCCATGCCTATGTTCAAAGTAATCTGGTAGCCTTTACCAATATCCTCGAAGGGTGCAGGCAGAATGACGTTGCCCATCTCACCTATGCCAGCACGAGCAGTGTCTATGGTGCCAATACTAACATGCCATTTTCGGAAAGTGATATAGCTGACCATCCAGTACAGTTTTATGCAGCCACTAAACGTGCAAACGAGTTGATGGCTCATTCCTATAGTCATCTGTACAACCTGCCAACAACTGGATTGCGGTTTTTTACAGTATATGGCCCTTGGGGGCGGCCTGACATGGCGTTGTTTTTATTTACAAAAAACATACTTGAAGGCCGACCTATTCAGGTTTTTAGCCACGGCAAGCATACTCGTGATTTTACATATATAGATGACATTGTTGAAGGCATTATTCGCGCAAGTGATGATGTTGCACAGCCTGATAAAAACTGGAAAAGTGACTCTCCCGACCCATCGAGTAGTAATGCTCCGTACCGAATTTTCAACATTGGAAACAACAACCCTGTACCATTGCTTCACTACATCAGGGCCATTGAAGATGTTTTAGGGTTAGAGGCGGAAAAAGTATTCCTCCCTCTGCAAAAAGGGGATATGCCTAGCACATACGCCAATGTGAGCAAACTTACAGATGCCGTAGGGTATACACCTTCGACACCGGTAAATGTCGGCGTGAAGAATTTTGTAGAATGGTATCGTAATTATTACAGCACTTGAATGGTAAAAAAATTCATCTTTTAGATGGCTGGACAATTGTGAAGATGTTCATCTCAACGCGGAGGTGACGTTTTGAAATAACGGAAGAAGTTTTTCACCCCTAAACGCTACAAAAATCGAGAATTACATGTGATTTTATCATTTTTATTTCCACTTTTTGCTACTTATTAGTCCAGCCTTAAATCAGTCTCATACAGAGATGTTTTTTCATCTCACGCACTTAACGGCGCACGCCGTCCCAGGCGATAACCGCACCGTTGCTGACATACTCAACAACGGGCGGCACGCCGTTTCCCGGCTTCACCGCAATATAATAAACCCCGCCATCGCCATCGCGGCCCGGGCCATAAATGCCGCCATCTTCAAGGTTCAGCCAGTTCGCATCAACCTCCCAC
>JAJFFQ010000042.1 GCA_021776565.1 Robiginitomaculum sp.
AGCTCATAGTCTTTCTCCTTAAAATGAACATATACCGGCAATGCCGATGTTCATTTTAAGGAGAAAGACTATGACACATAACGGCTGAAGCCTCTTCCGCCTCAAGGCGGAGGGTTTGAACCTTAAATTAGGATACTAAAATGAACGACCCTATATGGCTTACTCTGCTAGAGGTCGAATTTATCCATAAAAGCTCAATTCAAAAGACTGGCGGATCACATGGTATTCGTGATGCTGGTCTGTTGGATTCTGCATTGGCTCGACCTAAAAACCTCCATGCCTATGGTGAGAATGATGTTTTTCAGCTTGCGGCCAGCTATGCCGAAAGCATAGCGCGCAATCACCCTTTTGTTGATGGCAACAAGCGCACAGCATTTGCATCTGCTGGTATATTCTTGAGGCATAACGGCAATGATCTACAACCCAGCACGGGTGACAATCACGCAGATATGATGGAAAATTTGGCTCAAGGCAAAATCACCAGACAAGAAGCCGCACTGCACCTGAAGAGCCACTCTATAGCATTGCGCACCTAACCCGCATCCAAAAGCGACCGGGCAGCGGCGCGGGCCTCATCGGATATATCGGCACCGGCCAACATGCGGGCAATTTCCTCGCAACGTTCTTCATCATCCAGCCGGTGCAATCCGGTGAGAGTGGTTTTGCCATTTTCGATCTTTTCTACGCGAAACTGGGTATTGGCCCGGGCCGCCACTTGCGGACTGTGGGTGACCATTAGCACCTGGGTATCGCGGGAAAGATCGGCCAGCCGTCGCCCCACGGCATCTGCAACCGCGCCGCCAACCCCCTGGTCAATCTCATCAAAGATCATCGCGGTGGGGCCATCCTTGCCGGCCAAAGCTGCCTTTAACGCCAGCGAGAACCGCGACAATTCCCCACCCGATGCAATACTGCCCAGAGGGCCAAAGGGCGTACCGGGATTGGTGCAAACTTCAAAATGTATCTGGTCACAGCCGCCGGGGCCGCATTTTTCGGGCGGCAACATGGTCTGGCGCACAGCAAAACGCGCCTTGTCCATCTTCAAGGGGGCCAGTTCCTTGCTCAGAGACGTCTCCAGCCGCTTGCCCGCTTTGGCGCGTTTTGCGGCCAGTGCCTGAGCGGCGGCGTCATAGCGCCCTTGTGCGGTCTCCATGGCGGTACGGGCGGCGGCTTCCTCGACACCCAGATTGTCTATACTATCCAGCGACAGGGTCAGCTCCCGGCGCAATTGGGGCAAATTATCAACGCTTACATTATGCTTCCTAGCGGCGCCGCGCAGGGCGAACAGGCGCTCCTCTGCCTTGTCCATGCGATCAGGTTGAATATCAAGCGCCCGGCCCGCATCATCCAGTGCGGATGCGGCCTCGTCCATCTCGATCAAGGCGCGCTCCAGGGCACCAGCACCGCGCTCGAGCGGTAATTTCACCACTTCGGAATGTTCGCCATCGCGCAATTGACCCAACGCCTGTTCCAGCGCCCCCAGCGCCGATGACAGACTGGCTTCCAACCCACGGTCATCGCCAAGCACGGTGCGGGCGGCTTCTACTTTTTCTGCCAGCTTGTGCGCCTGCATGAGAAAAGCCCGCTCGGCAGCAAGAGCATCTTCTTCGCCGGTTTTGGGGTCAAGGCGATCCAGTTCCTCCAAAGAGCTGCGCATAAATTCGCTTTGCTCATCCGCGCTGGCCCGGCGGGTCACAACATCGTGCAAGTGCGCCTTGGCCTCCTGCAAAGCGCACCAGTTTTTGCTCAGGCTGACAACATCTTTTTGCAAATTGGCCGCCGCATCCAGCAAGGGACGGTGCGTGGCCGCATTTAACAAACCCTGGCCATCATGCTGACCATGAATTTCCAACAGCAAAGCGCCAAGGTCATGCAGAAGCCGCGCCGAAACCGGCTGGTCATTGACAAACGCACGGCTGCGACCATCGGCACCAAGGTTGCGCCGCAACACCAGATCCTCGGCCATCTCCCAGTCAATACCGGCCTTCTCAAGAAGGCCATGGGCCAGGTGTTCCCCGGGCAGGGAAAATACCGCACTAACCCTGGCCTGATCGGTTCCGGCACGCACCAGCCCTTTGGCACTGCGCATCCCTAGTGCCAGACCCAATGCGTCAAGAATAATGGATTTACCGGCACCGGTTTCACCGGTAAGCGCGGTCAGGCCCGGGCCAAATTCAACATCCAGCCTGTCAATCAGAACGACATTGCGAATGATAAGAGCAGTCAGCATAAAAGCCTGCGGTGTCCGTCAGAACAGACGCCTCCAGGTGCGACTGATAAACGAGCCTTTCTTTTTCGGAGTGGTATTTTCACTGGCATCTTCCAGATTGGTCACACCATTTTTTGCCAGCAGCTTGTAGCTGTCTTCATACCAGTCAGTGCCTGAATAGTTATGCCCAAGGACAGAGGCCACCTGCACCGCTTCATTCAAAACCCCCAGCCGCACATAGGATTCGACCAGACGGTGCAGGGCTTCGGGGGTATGGCTGGTGGTTTGATAGGCGTCAATCACATGCTGGAAACGGGCAATGGCCGCCAAATGATAGCCGCGTTGCAAATACCAGCGCCCGATTTCCATATCCTTGCCGGCAAGCTGGTCATTAGTCAGGTCAATTTTCAGGCGTGCATCACGGGCATATTCACTGTTGGGAAACCGGCGCACAACCTGGCGAAGCCCGTCCAGCGCCGCCTGTGTTTCGGACTGGTCACGACCCACGTCTGATATTTGCTCAAAATGGCAAATCCCGATGAGGTAATAGGCATAAGGGGCGCTGCGCGAACCAGGGTGCAGGGCGACAAAACGCTGGGCTGCATTGATGGCATCAGAGTACTTGTTGGACTGGTAGCTGGCATAGGCAGCCATCAGCATTGAACGGCGCGCCCATTCTGAATAGGGATGCTGGCGCTCAACCTCATCAAACAGAAGAACCGCGCGGGGCCAGTCACGACGCCCCATCCGGTCATACCCCTCAAGATAAATTTTCTCGGCCGGGCGTTCAACATAGGCCAGTTTTTTCTTGCTGCCAGAGCCACAACCAATGGTGAGAACCAGGGATGCAAGCAGCAGAACGGTGAGTGTTTTGGGCATAATAAAACATATCGCTGTAAACATAAAAAAACCTGTTTACCCCGAAGCATCGCCCGGGTGAAGCACCCAGGCAGAACAATTGCACTTGGCAATGGTTCGGGTTGGGACGGTTGGGGTCTACATCGGTGTCATGAACGCATACAACAACACAGATTATCATCTCCCAATTCTACAAAGCGCCATCACCCGGTTTTTCCAGGTAATCCAGTTTTTATTCTTTTTTACTGGATTACCGGAACAAGTCCGGTAATGACAATGTGTAGTAATAATATACCTTTACCGTGTCATCACCCGGTTTATCCGGGTGATCCAGTCTTGTTTTCTTTTTTACCGGATTACCGGAACAGGCAGGTTTATCTTAAAAATGTGCACCCAGGGTAAACCAGATTTTCTGGGTATCGGTTGAAAAGCCACTGGCATCATAATCAGCAAGTTTTAGCGCGATTGAGTAATGCTTGTTAATTTTTTTGGAGACTTGCAAGTCAATCTCGGAACCATATGAGCCACCAACAGCCGCCGAGAAATCATGATAGATGGCATCAAACTTCAAACCCTTCATGGGGCCGTCACCACCGACCTTGTAAGAAAGGCTGCCATAGAAATCCTCCAGACCGCCCGCAGGAGTGCCAAGGAATTTATCAGCCCAGCCATTGAATTTGTGCAAGGTCGCCAATGGCGTGGAAAAAGCCACAGTACCGCCATTGTCCGAGCCAAGTTTTTCAAAGCCAAGCTTGCCGGTCAGGCCACCGCCAGACAGGCCCGCAGACAGATGAACATAGTCTGCGCTATAGTCTGTTGCATTGCTGGCATTGTCGGTCTGGTTGGCGTATTCGGCTTCATACAGGAAGCTCAAATTGCCTTTCCCCATCTTGTGCTTGCCATCGAAACGCACCCCGAAGGTTTTACTGGACAGGCCAAACACTGGCGCATCGTTCAGATCAATGATGAGACCATAGGCGGTCACATTGCCAATCGGCAAGCCGGTATATTTGGCGTCCACAATAAACGTATTGGTATCAAGATTACCAAAGGGGTGATTGTTGCCAAAAATGCGGTTCACATTCCACACATAGGCGGTGGTAATGGTCATGTCCGGGATGGATGAATTTATCATCGCCGCCATGTCCCAGGTCTGGTCATTCTGGCGCCAGCCAACCGTGCCGACAAAGCGTTGATTGCCAATGTTAACCGCCGCACGACCCGCCAGAAGCGTGGTTTTGTCAAACCCGGTATAGGCGATATAGGCCTGGTTCAGTTCGGTGATTTCCGGGTCGGCGATGACCGGAAACCGGGTTTTGCCATTAACGGTATTGTTAAACGCCGTGGCCCCGATATTGGACACATTATCAAATTCAAGAACACCGGAAAACCCCTTGAATACGCCTGTTGCGTATTTCAGTTTGGTGCGCAAGGTGGAGGCAAAGGCATCTTTGGCAAACCCGGCCTGATCGACGTTCTCAACACGATAGCGAAAGTCCACGGTGACCTTGCCACCCGTAATGGCTTCGGCCAGTGATTGCGCCTCTTCGGCGAATGTGGGCGAGGCCGCAGCCATGAGGGCAATTGACGCGATGCTGGCATATAGGGAGGTGCGCATAACAGAGTTTCCTGTTCTAGAATGAATGTTGGTTCTGTTTACTCTTTTAACCACCAATGTTTTTGATTTGGATCAACTCAATATGGACAAAACGTCGCAGTTAATTTTATAAAACTGAACTTACCCTGCCCGCACCTGGGTGATGAATTTTTCAACTTCGCTTTTGAGGGTTTCGGCTTGCTGGGACAGTTCGCCCGCTGCACTGGTCACCTCGCCAGCCGCTGCACCGGATTCTTGCGAAGCCTGATTAAC
>JAJFFQ010000043.1 GCA_021776565.1 Robiginitomaculum sp.
TGCCCTTTGCAAGGCTGGTTTTCGACAGGCGAGGCTTCCCAAAAGCACCTGTAAGGCGAGGTCTCTTTTTCGCTTAAAGGCGTCAAAAGGTCTTGAAAATACACCATATTTCCTGCGCCCTTTCTCCTGTTTAACCCAAAATACCTCCTCGTGAAATCAATCATCTGAATAAGTCTGGACCCTAGATGCTTGAAACGTAATTGAAGGTATCAACGTGTTTATTTAACCGCAAAACAATAGAAAAGCCCGTCCCCACCTGAACTGCGCAGGTTTTCCTGGCTACACCCGCGCGACTTGTGAGCTGTGCTCCATGATGTTGGGTTTGCGCCGCCGCCAGTCCGGTCATGATGGCCTACAAAAGCATGGCCCTCGCCATTGCTGGTCCAGTTAGCACAGGTAGTGTCTCCAGCTTCACCGGATGCCGTTCCATCCAGCATTGTACCGGTTAGAATATCATGGCGGTTGGGCTTGTTACCACGCCCACTGATAATTGTGCCACTTTCTGAAATCGAAACCGTTTTTGACATATTATTGCTGTCGGATAACAGATTTTCCACGCTGGACGCAGCTTGTTCGCCATTGGCATTATACCAAGGGCCTGTGCCAATCCTGTCCTTCGCATTCACACCATCTATGCCGGTGGTGCTAAGATAAGCGCGCCATACTTTATCCTTGGAACCCGCGATGCTAGCCAAAGCGTTACAGTGTGCATCTGCACCAGCGAGGCCACCCAAATTGGCACCGTCACCCGGGCCAGCACTGGTCAGAAAAAAACTCATGCCTGGATCAGCATCCTTGGTTTGTTTTGTATCAGACTGTGTGTCTGTATTCGGGTCTGCACACCCTGCGATCAGCAATGCACCAAGTCCTGGAATGGATAACCCCGCAATGGTTCTTATACGCCTCATGGTCAGCTCCTTTTCAGTTTTACTTGGTGCTACCCTATCACAGGGCTGGCTGAGACACACATCTTAAACAAAATTCAGTTTTATTTTGGCGGTAGATTGCTAGCAAAACGCTCTACAAGGTCAAAGCAGTAATCAAGGCTGGTCTTTTGCGCTTGTCCGACCTCCACCCCACACAGCATATTGCCATTAAGCATCCAGAAAAATCTACCAAACATGCCTTTTCGGTTATGCCAGTCAGCCCGGATAATGCCGTGCACATTATCGTAGCCAGATGAGGATCATGGGGCATTAGCTGTTTTCTTCAATGGCCTGTTTCGGTCCACCTTCAGGCATGCCCGCAAAAGCAGGTAATTCAGGGTCAATATAATCCCAAGGTGCGGCGCTGGCGGTATAAACCACCATGCCCGGTTCAATCACAGACGGATCATCAAGGCTGGACGCTCTAACAAATATCATTCCCGACATGGCAGAGTTTTTTGAATATGCGGGGCAACCACAAATCGGGCAAAATACACGGGAAACGATATTGCCGCTATCCGCCGGATGATCGTAAGAGGTTTCCTTGCCTGTTATGGTGAAGGCATCTTCGGTAATCACAACATGAGTGCCGTGACCAGTGCCACTGGATTTACGACAATCCACGCACTGGCAGTGTGCAGCCAGTATCGCATTTTTCGTACTTTCATAGCTTAGCTGCCCACAAAGACATGCACCCTTAAATCCATCTGCCATATCACTTCCCCTTGTTATTTTGTTATTTTGATGTAAATTGTTAATTGCAAGTCACTAGTGTGTCAAGATATGAAAATTCATTCTGAAGAACAGCACCGCTCACCCTGTCCCATAGCAACCAGTCTTGATGTTTTGGGTGATAGCTGGACGCTTGTCCTCATACGCGATTTGCTGAATGGCAAAACTAAATTCAAGGAATTTCTGGAATCGCCTGAACGTATTACCTCCAGCGTGCTGACAGCACGCCTGACGCACATGATCGCTTGCGGCTTAATCAGCAAAACACCGTATCAACAACGCCCGGTCAGGTTTGCCTTTACGCTGACCCCCAAAGGCGAAGCCCTGCGCCCGGCATTACAGGAAATGTGCAAATGGGCGAACTATTTTTATCCTTACACATGGGTGCCACCAGACACTTTTATGGAACAGGTTAAATAAACCTTGCCACCGGGGGTGCTCACACGCATGGTGTTTGGCTGTACATATACATTAGGAAAACCCATGCGCCCGATCATTCTGACTGCCATAATGTTACTGAGTGCCTTTGTTGCCAAAGCCGAAGAACCCCCTCGTGATACCTTGTGGTTAACCACCACCATGCGGGCCGCACCGGGGGAGCTAAAAGACCTCATTGCCGATCTGAAAAGTTTGAAAGAACAAGGGTTTTACTCCAAGTCCGGGCGTATTGCGCCGCTGATTATGCGCCACAGCCAGGGCGATCAATGGGATTTGATGTTGCTGGAGCCGATTGAGAGTTATAGCGATTTTTTTGATCTCGACCGCCTTAAGGCGGAGATTATGGCAGATTTATTTATCGATACTATTGAAAAAATTGATGGCCGCATTGCTTATCGTGATGAGTTATTTGCCTATGGGCCTAAGGCGGAATATGTGAATGCCTATACCAAAAATATGAACTTTTTCCATATCGAGATGTTCGATGCCCTACCCGGTTTGAATGACAAATTGCTTGAACAGCGCGAAATGGAAAATGTCTATCTGGAGGCTACAAATCGGCGCGGTAATCTCATTTTTGATGGTGATATGGGCACCAATGTTGATAGCTTTACCATCGGCGCTTATGAAAATTTGGTTGCCTTTGCAAAACCGTCAGGTGCATCGGATGAAGAAACGGAAAAGGCCGCGATAGATGCTGGCTTCAAGGATGGCTCCAGCATTGGATTTTATCTACGCACGTTAATCTCAGCGCACCATGATACACTGGCAAACAGGGTTGAATAAATGACAGATACACAAACCGTACTTGTAACCGGTGCTTCGGGCTTTATTGCCAAGCATTGCGTTAAAAAACTTCTGGATGAGGGCTTAAACGTGCGTGCATCCTTGCGCTCGCCAGGGCGTGCTGATGAAGTTCGTGCCGCCGTTGACCCGGATGGCAAAGCCGGTGAACGCCTTGTTTTTGTAACCCTTGATCTGGATAGTGATGAGGGCTGGGATGCAGCCATGAAAGGCTGCACCTATGTGCAGCATGTCGCCTCCCCCTTTCCACCGGCAGAACCAGACCATGAGGATGAATTGATTATTCCGGCCCGCGAAGGCGCGTTGCGGGCCTTGCGAGCTGCGGCCAAGGCCGGGGTAAAACGCGTTGTGCTGACCTCATCGGTAGCGTCCATTGCTTATGGCCGTACCCAAAAGCAAGAAAAAGCAGAAAAGAGCCGCGTGTTTAGCGAAGCCGATTGGTCAGATGTCAACGGCCCAATCGGTGCCTATGCAAAAAGCAAGACCCTGGCAGAACGCGCCGCCTGGGATTTTATGAAAACCAGCGAAGCCGGCCAGATGGAATTATCAGTGATAAATCCCGGCGCTGTATTAGGGCCATTGCTGGACAAGAGTTTTTCAACCTCTGGACAGGTTATTTCACGCCTGATTGACGGCAAGGTTCCAGCTTGCCCGCGCCTTAACTGGAGCATGATTGATGTTCGCGATGTTGCCGATGCCCATTATGAGGCCATGATACGCCCAAAAGCTGCGGGCAAACGCTTTATTCTGGTTTCAGAGAACGCCTGGATGCTGGATGTCTCAAGGATTTTGGCCAAAGCAGGATATAAAGCCCCTAAAATCGGTTTACCGGATTTTGCATTACGAATCATGGCGCGCTTTGACAAAACCCTGCGCATGACGGTTAGCAGTCTGGGAAAACAAACCTTGATGGATAACACGGCTTTGCGTGAAATTCTTGGCATTACGCCCCGTACAGTAAAGGAAATGTCGTTATCTATGGCTAAAACCATGATCGAGTTTGATGCGATTTAACGATATTCATGTGCATGTTTTTACTGCAATCAGAGCGAAAATTGGTTTGCTTTTCACCTGAATTCCTATATTAGCGGTGCCGGATTACGTCATTGCCCCTTCTGAGGACACGACTTTTGGAAGCCTATACAGAACCTTTAAAAGGTAACGATCAGTTTCGATCTCACCTGTCATTTTCTAAAACTCGCCTACACCTTCAAATACGGACTTTTACGAACTCTACGTTTTCCCGAAATATCTTGGGAATTTTAGTGAAGCTATAGATTTAAGGAAACTACAAATGGCTACAGGTACTGTAAAATGGTTTAACGCAACAAAAGGTTATGGTTTTGTTGCTCCCGATGATGGCGGCAAGGATGTGTTTGTACACATCTCTGCTCTTGAACAAGCTGGCATTTCCGGCCTCAATGATGGTCAAAAAGTCAGCTATGAAATCACCAGCAACCGCGGCAAAGATGCTGCGGCCAATGTTCAACTGGTCGACTAACATATAACTTTTGCCTTTGGGCATATCTACATTACAGCGCGCGTGAATTCTTGTGAATTTGCGCGCGTTTTTGTATGAAACTTCAATTACGGCGTTTTAACACCGGGCTTTTGATGAAACATTATCAGCACATCAAAGTCATCTGACAGGGTATGAAAGAAATGTTGGTTTCCCTCATTAACCCAGACAATTGATCCGGGCCGAACTGTCATTTCCGCATCACCAACCTGAAATATCGCCTCACCTTTGGTAATGATATTTATCTCTTCGACCTTGTGGGTAAGCGCACTATCACCGCCTTTGGATTTGGGCAGCATGTAAAGCCCCATATTTAGTGTTTTGTAATCAAAAAAACGGTTCCAGATATTACTGTCGGCATTTGCTTTTTGGCGCGCTTGTTCAAGAGTACTAACAGCCCAGTTGGCATCTTCCGTGTTGGTGCGGGCGTTTGAAAACAAGACCAGCACTTCAATTTGTTCCTCTATATCAATAAATTTGTGGGGCACACCGGCACGAACAAATATGATCGATCCAGGTCTTACGGGCGATATACCTTTACCAATCCTGATATTTGAACGGCCCTTCATCACTACATAAACTTCATCAGCACCATGGGCCTCCTGACGATCTTTTGCCCCGGCAGACAAAACATAAAGCCCAGCCCGTATGGCCGCAGTATTAAGGAAACCAAGGTAAGGCCTTCCCTTTTCCTGCCTTTGGGCCTCGACTTCGCCAAGCTCAAAGGCCATGAAACTGGCCGCATCAGACACTGGTTCTGACAGTGCGCTTAGTGGTGATAAAAACAAAAAGGCCGCGCCGCATATCCATAGAATAACCCTCATAATCCAATCCCCATACATCTTTTAATGATTGGAATAAATATCAATGATGGATCACGCCAGTTACAATTCAACCATTAGCATCAACTTCACGTGACTAGGGTCTGAACCCAATTCGATTGCCCATTCTGCGCTCGTGCATTTGCGTTCTGAACAGGAGGAAGGGGGCAGGAAATGTGGTGCATTTTCAACACCTTTCGACACATTCAGGACGAAAATTCATCGCGCCCTTCAGGGT
>JAJFFQ010000044.1 GCA_021776565.1 Robiginitomaculum sp.
GCCGTTCCGATTTGTCATCTTCGCACAATCTGCATCGCAAACTGTCCTCGAACAGGGGTAAACCTGTCCATCGTCCACTTTACGCACATCTTATACTGACATGACAAACAGAATTGCATGATAGTAATGAGGCCTGACCCTGGGGTCTGAACCCTGATAACAAATAGCTAAAGCAACAGGTCTTCCAGTTTCTTTTTATGATAGGTCGCATCGCCAAATTGTGAGGCATGCCAGATGGCGCTACGGCGATAGAGTTGGGCATCACAATCATAGGTGAAACCAAAACCGCCATGAAACTGGATAGACCGGTCGGCGGCATAGGAGAACGCTTTGTCGGCCTGGGTTTTTGCCATGCGCGTGGCAATCTCTCCGGTGCCCTGCTCATTAAAACAATGGGCGGCGCTATACAGGTGCGAACGCGCTTGTTCATAGGCAATATAGGCGTCAACTGTTGGGTGCTTGAGCGCCTGGTACGAGCCAATGGTTCGACCAAACTGTTTGCGTGTTGTGAGGTAATCGAGGGTATAATCTATGACGTTTTGCGTGCCGCCGCACATTTCTGCCGCCGCAAAAAGATTGGCGCAAAGGTGAATATGGGTAAATGTTGCACTGGCCTGAAGGGGGTCAAGTATGGCGCTCTCTGGCACCGTAACCCCATCCAGTTTTAGCGCATAGGAACGCTTGGTTTCATCAATGATAATCTCACGTTGCAGAGCGCCCTTTGGCAAGGAGGACTGTTCAATCAGCACCAATGCCGGTTTTTGGTTGTAAAGCACAGAAGCAATAATCCACCGTGCCGCCGCTGCATCGCGCACAAAATACTTGGTTCCTGAAAGGGCGATGCCTGCGTCTGTTCTCATGGCTTTGGCGCAAATATTTTCAAGGTTCCAGTCACCGCTCTCCTCAGTCAGTGCCAGTGTTGCAATACTTCCCGTTGCAATTTCAGGCAGAAAGCTTTTCTTCTGCTCTTCGGTGCCGCCCATCAGTAACGCCTGCCCCGCCAGACTGGTTGAAAAAAATGGTGCCGCAAGCATAAACCGGCCTATCTGCTCCATCACGGGAACAATCTCGGCAATGCCAAGCCCCACACCTCCATATTCTTCTGGTATGGCAATCCCCAGCCAGCCAAGTTCGGCAATGTCTTTCCAGACCATCGGGTCATAACCCGGATCGTCTTGCATCAGTTTTCTGACTTTATCCATTGGCGATTTGTTGCGACAAAATTTCTTCGCAATTTCAAGAAGATCAGCCTGTTCCTCGCTGAACCCTAATTGCCCTAAATTGTCCATGATCTCGCCTAACGCTTTGGTAGGCCGAGAACGTGCTCGGCAATTATATTGTGCTGAATCTCGGACGTCCCACCACCAATTGTGGCTGAAAATGCGTTCAGATAACCTCGCGTCCAAAGCCCGTCATCTACAGCGCCTGGATCGCCGACATAGTATCCCGCCCGGGTGCCTTGCATGGTAATAGCAAATTCATTGATGCGGCGGGCAAATTCGGTTCCCATCAGCTTGCTCGACAAGGGTAGGCCCATGGGTCTTTCCTCGTTCAGCGGCGCAATATGGGCGCGTTCCTTACACAAGTTCAGGCTTTGCGCCTCAATAATAAACTCGACCAGTTTATCGCGCATGGCCGGATCATCCATGACCGGCGCACCGTTACGTTCCAATGTTTTGGCTAGCTCTATTACCGCAAAAGCGTCCAAAGGTGTAATCATGCATCCGCCAGCCAACCCGTCACGTGTGCCTCGCTCATATTCCAGCGTCTTCATGGCAACGAGCCAACCGCCCCCCTCCTCTCCCATCAACCCCTCAGCGGGAATATGCGCATCGGTAAAAAAGGTCTGTGTAAACCCATACTCGCCGGTGAGTTTGCGAATTGGGTGAGTTTCAACGCCTTCGATTTTCATGGGAGCCAGAAAGAAACTAAGGCCGGCATATTTGTTTGGTGCATCCGTATTGGTGCGCGCCAGCAGGATCATGTATTTTGCGTAATTGCCCAGCGTCGTCCATATTTTGGAGCCATTAAGTATGTATTGGTCACCCGTGCGTTTCGCCCGCAATTGTGCATTGCCAAGGTCTGAACCGTTCTCTGGTTCGGAAAAACCCTGACACCAGATATCCTCTGCCGACAAAATACCTTTGATATATTTTTCTTTGTGTGCGTCCGTCCCGATTTCCAGCAGTAATGGCCCCGTCCAGTTCAGACCGATGGCGTTTAGCATAATCGGTGCATTATGGCGGCGCATGGCGTCGGTTGCCACCTTCTGGAAGGCAGGCACCAGACCGCCGCCGCCGTATTGGCTTGGCCAGGCAGCACCCAGATAGCCAGCCTCATAGACCTTGCTTTGCCAGTCACGCAAAAACTCAAATTGTTGGTCTGTGCCTACCTCCATAAACGTAAGGGGCAACATAAACCCAGGGTCGGTATTGACGTTTTGCGCAAACCACGCATCCGCATCTTTGGCAAATTCGTCAAGTTCGTGCTGATTAACCTTGCCCATTAAAACTCCATCGTGTTTCATCAGGACAAGCCTAAAGCACATTTTTTGCAAATGGAATTATTTTGACCCAGAAAAAACGACCAAAGAGACATAAGCTTTGAGCACCAGACCACAAATAATCAGAATCGGTGGCGCCAGTGGCTATTGGGGCGAGAGCACCATGGCAACGCCGCAATTTCTGGATGAAGGCGGTCTGGACTATATTGTTTTTGACTATCTTGCAGAAATCACCATGTCGATCATGGCACGCGCCAAGGCCAAAAACGCCGATGCCGGATTTGCGACGGACTTTATTTCTACCGTTCTAAAGCTGAATTTACCAAAAATTGCGACTCAGGGCGTAAAAATTATTTCCAACGCGGGCGGTATAAACCCGCTTGCTTGTGGTGCGGCGGCGCGGGCCTTGATTAAAGAGGCAGGGCTTGATCTCAAAGTTGCTATCATCTCCGGCGATGATCTTATGGCTAAAATGGACGATATTGCCAAAAGAGCACCACGTGAAATGTTCACTGGTCTTGAGTTTCCAGAGCCGGACAAAATAGCCAGCATCAACGCCTACCTTGGTGCCTTCCCCATAGCCGCAGCCCTGGATCAGGGGGCCGATATTGTCATTACCGGTCGATGCGTCGATAGCGCAGTGACCCTGGGGGCTTGCCTCCATGCCTTTGGCTGGAAAGCCGATGATTGCGATAAACTCGCCAGTGGTTCCCTGGCCGGACATATTCTTGAATGTGGGCCGCAAGCGACCGGTGGTAATTTCACTGATTGGCAAGATGTCCCTGACATTGCCAATATTGGTTATCCTATAGCCGAAATAAATGTCGATGGTTCATTCATCATCACTAAAGCAGATAATACCGGCGGACTAGTCAGTGTCGGCACAGTATCCGAGCAACTGGTTTATGAAATTGGTGATCCACAATGCTATTTGCTGCCAGACGTAGTGTGTGATTTTTCAAATGTTACCATCACCCAGCAAAGTGATACCCGGGTTCTGGTGTCACCAGCCACAGGTTATCCGGCGCCGGACACCTATAAAACGTCGCTGACCTATGCGGACGGGTTTCGCACCGGCGTTATGCTCAGTTATTATGGGTTTGACGCAGACAAAAAGGCAAACATACTGGCAGTGGCAGCATTAAAACGGGCAGACAAAGCTCTGCGACGGTTCAATTTGGGTGATTTTACTGAAACCAGCATTGAGATCATTGGCGCGCAAAGCCAGTTCGGTAATTTTAGTGAAATTGACAGTGCCCGCGAAGTTTGTGTCAAAATCGCAGCCCGCCATCCAGATGCTATGGGGGTTGGCTTGTTGCTCAAGGAAATTGTCGGGCTTGGCCTTGCCTCACCGCCGGGCTTGTCCGGGTTTGCCGGAGGCAGACCCAAGCCCTCGCCAGTGGTGCGGCTTTTCTCTTATTTGAGTTCCAAAAAAGATGTAAAAATCCAAATTGATATTGATGGCGAAACGCAAGACTTTTTTGACACCACAGGCACACCCTTTACTCTATCAACTATTGAACGGCCACCGCCTCCGACATACCCTGTGGGTACAGATACACTCGTCGAACTTCCACTTGTCAAGCTTGCCTGGGGGCGTTCCGGAGACAAGGGCAACAAGGCCAATATCGGCATTATTGCCCGCGATGCGGCGTATCTTCCCTACATTTGGGCGGCCCTGACAGAGGGGGTCGTGGCCACACGCTTTGCTCATTTTATTGATGGTGGAGCTGATGCCGATAAGGTTCAGCGGTTTTATTTACCGGGCACCAATGCAATTAACTTTCTTGTTGATACCGTGCTGGGTGGCGGCGGCATGGCCTCGATCCGCAATGATCCGCAGGGTAAGGGTTACGCGCAAATTTTGCTTGCACAGCCAATACCCATACCGCAAAAACTTGCTCTTGCAGAATGGATGGTATTAATGAAACCTGACCCTAAGATGCTGCCATGACGGTCTTTCAATCCAAAATTGATACGCAATCCAGCGCCTTCATGCAAAATCGTGCGGATATGACGACGCTGGTGGAAAAGCTGGGCGCACTTAACGCTCGCGCGCCGGCACGATCAGCAAAACGCAAAGCCAGATTTGATGCGCGCGGGCAATTGCTCCCGCGTGAGCGCCTGGCCCGGCTACTTGATCCCGGTATGCCCTATTTCGAGATTGGCAATATCGCTGGTTATCTTCTGGATACAGATGACGAGGCAAAGTCTATTCCCGGATCAACCATTATGGCCGGTATCGGGTTTATCAATGGTGTGCGCTGCGCCATTGTCACTGATGATAGCGGCATCAAAGCCGGTACAATGACCACAGGTGGAGGGTATCGGCTGCGCCGTGCGCAGGAAATTGCCTTGCAGCAAAACCTGCCTTTCATCCATCTGGTTGAAAGCGCCGGTGGTGACCTCCTTAACTATACGGTTGAAGGCTTTGTTGCGGGTGGAACACTGTTTGCCAATCTGGCACGGCTTAGCAAGGCCGGATTGCCGGTCATATCGGTCTTGCATGGCTCTTCTACCGCAGGTGGTGCCTATATGCCCGGCCTTTCCGATTACGTGGTCGCCATCAAGGAACGCGGCAAAGCATTTCTGGCCGGCCCGCCATTGCTTAAAGCAGCAACCGGAGAGGTTGCTACAGAAGAAGAGCTGGGCGGCGCACTTATGCACGCCAGCATTTCCGGGCTAGCCGAATATCTTGCCGACGACGATGGTGAAGGCATTTTGATCGCGCGCGAGATCGTCTCTCGCCTTGGCTGGAATGATCGTTGCCCACCAATGCCGACGAAACATTTTCGGGAACCAATATACGATCCCGATGAATTGCTTGGCATCGTGCCGATTGATTATCGCAAGCCTTACGACGTGCGCGAGGTTATGGCGCGCATAGTCGATGGATCAGACTTTACCGATTTCAAACCACGCTATGGCGTATCGACGGTTTGCGTTCAGGCACAGGTTTATGGTCAGCCCTGCGCGTTCATTGGCAATAATGGCCCCATTGACCCCGATGGGGCAACCAAAGCGACACAATTTATGCAACTTTGCGATCAGGCAGATATGCCGCTGGTCTTTTTACAGAACACCACCGGTTATCTTGTTGGCAAACAATATGAACAGGCTGGCATGATAAAGCATGGCTCTAAAATGATCCAGGCGGTCACCAATATCAGCGTGCCGCGCATCACTTTCATGATTGGTGCCAGCTATGGTGCGGGGAATTATGGCATGTGCGGGCGCGGTTACAATCCGGATTTTTGCGTCTCCTGGCCAAATGCGTCGATGGGCGTTATGGGCGGCGAACAGGCTGCGCAGGTGATGTCCATCGTTGCCGAAGCCGCAGCGGCCAAAGCCGGGGCAGAATTTGACAAGGCACAGATGGACAAACAAGGCAAAATGCTGGCCGATCATTTCAATTCACAATCCAGCGCGTTTTACACATCTGGCCATTGCCTGGACGATGGCATGATCGACCCGCGAAACACGCGCCAAAGTCTCGGGTTTTTTCTGGCAACCGTTTGGGAGGCACGCCATCGCAGCGTCAAACCCAACAGCTTCGGCATTGCCAGAATGTAAGGATCAGGAATATGACCGGACAACCCCAACACGCGCACAGCTTGCTGATTGCCAATCGCGGCGAAATTGCCTGCCGGGTTATCCGCAGTGCCAAAGCATTGGGGTTACGAACCATTGCCGTTTATTCCGACATTGATGCCGACGCGCCCCATGTGCAACAAGCCGATGAGGCTTTTTTACTGGGGCCAGCGCCGGTAAATCAGTCGTATCTTGATGCGGGACGAATTCTTGAAGCGGCACAGACCACCGGAGCCGATATGATCCACCCGGGATATGGATTTTTGTCAGAAAATGCTGATTTTGCGACGGCGTGTATCGATGCAGGTCATATTTTCATCGGCCCGGATGCAAACGCAATTGATCTTATGGGCGACAAGGCCAAAGCCAAGCGCGCCATGGTCAAGGCGGGTATTCCCTGCATCCCGGGTTATCAGGGCAAGGATCAGTCGGACACCGCGTTGATCGCGGCGGCAAAAGACATTGGCTTTCCCATAATGGTCAAAGCGGCGGCAGGCGGCGGCGGGCGCGGTATGCGGCTGGTTGAGAATAAACAAGACCTGGTGGCTGCCGTCAAAACTGCACGTAGCGAAGCGCAAAACGCATTTGGTGACGGTGCACTTATACTGGAACGTGCGCTTAACCAGCCCCGCCATATAGAGATTCAGATATTCGCTGATCGTCATGGCCATATTGTGCATCTTGGCGAGCGTGATTGCTCAGTGCAACGTCGCCATCAAAAAGTGCTTGAAGAAGCTCCGGCCCCCGATATTACCCCCGACCTGCGTGCGGCCATGGGCGCAGTGGCTATCAATGTTGCCCGTGACATCAATTATGTAGGCGCGGGAACGGTTGAGTTCTTACTCGACAGCACAGAGAATTTTTATTTTCTGGAGATGAATACCCGCTTGCAAGTCGAGCATCCGGTGACTGAAATGGTGACGGGCGTTGATCTTGTGGCCTTGCAAATTCGTGTCGCCCAAGGTTATGTGCTGGGGTTTGCACAAGATGACATAAAAAGCGACGGCCACGCCATCGAAGCCCGCCTATATGCCGAGGATACTGGCCAGGATTTCCTGCCCGCCACTGGATCAATTGATCTATGGCATCCCGCAACTGGTGATAGCGTTCGTGTTGATGCCGGCATTGAAACCGGCGGCTTTGTTTCGCCTTTTTATGATCCGATGCTGGCCAAGATCATTGCCCATGGTGCAACGCGTGAGGAAGCGCGTGGAAAGCTTGTGCAAGCCTTAAAAGAAACAGTATTGCTCGGTGTCATAACCAACAAATCGTTCCTGATTAACGCACTGGAACGCCCTGAGTTTATCAAAAGCCAGATAACGACGGGGTTTATCGCCCAGTGCTTTTCCAAAGATGATTTGGCCCCTGATGATTTGCAGCTTGAAGATGCTATCGCTGCGTCTGCCATCTTCTATATCTGCGCCCGCAAGCGCGCGTTCGATCACGCTATAACGCTTGCTTCACCATTGCTAAACTGGGCAAGCGCAAGACCCATTGCCACACAATACCGATTTTTCGATGGCGAGAATAATCTTGACCTGAGTGTCAGTCCGGATGGTTCGGATAGCTATCAGGTTTGTTGTGGAGACAAAGAGTTTTCTGTCAGAATATCTGACTTTGGCGACCATTATGCCATCGTTCAAATCAACAACACCCGCAAAAAATACTTATTCAATCAACCTGTTGATGATGCGACCAACTCAAAACTGCAATTGTCCATTGATGGCCGCGATGTCTATCTGAAAAACCTATATGGCGCGACATTAATGGCGCAACAAAGCCCCGATACCGGTTCAGTAACAACACCCATGCACGGGGTATTGGTCAAAATTTTTATTTCGCCCGGCGACACCGTCACAAAAGGCCAACCAGTGGCCATCCTTGAAGCCATGAAGATGCAACATGAACTTACCGCAGGCATCGATGGCGTGATAGAGGTCGTTCATTTCACTCTTGGTGCTCAGGTCTCGGCCAATGCCCTTTTGATGGAAATCAAAGAATATAAATAGCATATCATTGCCTAAAATTGTCGTCTTAGGGTTATCCCGATTGTTTGAGGGACGGGAGGCGTATGCTGCAGGTTTTGACGAAAACTGAAAGGGTTTCCAAATGCGAATGTGTTGGCTTTTTCATTCAAGATGTTACGAACAAAAATGGAAGCTTGCCATTGCGATTGTTGCTCTAGAGCCAGACGTAAGTTTAGCATATATGTACGCTCGGCATCACGATTATCAACACGTGCAAATGTAAGTTGTGAACGGCCAGTAAACGTAAAGTCAGCACTGAAAAACCAGCGCCGTTCTGCACTAGCGGCCCAGTCATACTCTGCGATTAAACCACCTGCAAGTGAGGGGATACCGGGAAGATGGTCATTCACTTCTGAGCCTAAAAATGGGTTAACGATCACAAGATCAGGGTCGTTAAACGAAAAATTGGCATCAAGTGATAGGCCAGGGAAGGGTTCAAAAAGAATGTCCACATCTATACCCCGGCTACGCGCATACCCGGCGTTTAATATAACCGGGAAGCCGTTTGGCAGTATCTGATCCGACTGAATATCATCCCACTTAAAGGTGAAGGCAGTCGCATGCACGCGCAGGCGATCATTTTGAAATGAAAATTTTCCACCAACTTCGTACATGGTCAATTTGTCAGGTTCAAAAACCCGGTTTCTTTCCTCCTCTCCCCCCTCGCCTTCATCTTCAAAAAACACGCTATCCGGGCTGTTGATATTGATCCCGCCAACCCGGTTTCCTTGCGCCATTTGTACATAGAGAAGCGTATTATCATTTGCCTGAAAGCTTAAGGTGGCTTTGGGGCTAAAGCCTGAACCACGGGTTTTACCAAGACGCATCACCGGGGCGGTTCCCAAGGCACCATCAACGGTCGCCCGGGTGTGTTCATCTGAATGAAACCAGCGCACTCCGCCTGTCAAATCGATTGAAAATGGTAAATGCCAAATGCCTTCGCCAAAAAAGGCAACTTCCTGCGTGCGTTCCCTGCGCGTCTCACTAAAGGCCAAATCGCCACTTATGTTACCTCCAGGAAGAACAGCAGCAGACCCTGGAATATTCAGAGACGATTGAAAACTTTCGCGGCGCTGCGAAACAAATCCACCAACAAGCCAGTCTAGCTTTCCACCAAGACGGGAGACCAGCCTGGTTTCATTGGAAATCATGTTGATTTTTCGATCACGCTTAAAAACACTGGGCGTTACGGGAAAGGGAATGATGATGGGAACGCCCAATGAAGCATCAATCTGGTCGCTGATCGAGCGGCGAATGAAAATGGTAGAGGAAACAATTTCACCCCAACCATAATTCCCCTTTGCCTCTGCATAAGGGTTTACGAAGTCATCTTCATGGGGTTCGCGCACATAATTGGCACGTTTATAGTTGCCAAGTTCGCTCAGAAAATATTGTGAGTCATCAGCAATCACGTCCTGGAAATTAAACCCGGCATTGATTTCCCAATTCTCATTCATATTCCATAGTATGCGTGCCCGCGTACCGAAAACATCAGTAGAATTAACATTGTTAATCCCTAATTTAACATCATCGATATACCCGTCATTGTGATAGAGATAGCCTGTTATCCGTAACGCCAGCTGGTCATGTTTAAGTGGCATATTGACCGTTGCGCCAATACGGCCATTCTGCCCGCCGTTTCGGGTCAGCGAGGTACCCAGACTAATAGTAGCCGCATACTTTTCTATATCGGGGGCATTGGTAATAACCCGGTATAACCCGCCAAGAGAACCGGCCCCGTAGAGAGTGCCTTGCGGGCCGCGCAAGACCTCCACATGGTCAACATCGTCGAGCTGAAGAAACGGGTCTGGTTCATTATAGTTCAGGCGAATATTATCCAGATAAGCACCAATGGTTGCCTGTTGGCGACCTGTAAAACTGCCGTCAGAAATGCCACGGATAAATATTTTGTTTCGGCTTGGCCCCAGATTGGTTGAAGACATGCCAGCTGTGTACAAGGCCAGAGCGTTGGTATCGGTTATTTGTAACATCTCAAGCTGTGCACTATCAGTAACACTTAGCCCCAGGGGCAAGCGGGACGCCAGACCGGCGCGTTTGGTCGCACGAACAATAATAACGTCTCTGGTTACAGAAGGTGTCGTGTTTTTTTTTGCGACTTTGGTTTTGACTTCACGGTTTGATTTTGTTGGCTTTAAAATTATACGATATGCCCCCGAACCAACTTGATGGTAGGCATATGGCGTGCCGTCCAGCACCGCTTTTAGTGCTTCTTCCAGAGTATATAACCCTAGCACAGCAGGGCGCTTGGTGTGTTTCAGGTCAAAGGTAGAGAAATCGACCGATATACGGATTTGCTGTGCCAGTCGCGTCAAAGAACGCTCAAGGCTAAGTGCTGGTAAATCTACAATATAGGTTTTGTCTGATTGTGCTCTGGCAACAGGAGCGTGGACAAGCATTGCACCTGCGCAAAAACTTGCCAGCAATTTTATCAGGGAAACTTTGTGTATAATTTTACCAAACATAAGCACATCATAACCAGAACAGGTTTATTGAGAGTTAGCCGGACTAATATGCCGCAAAGCAATACCCGTCTCGGTTTCTACCGCCGATAGCGACAATAGAGTCGTTAAATCCCGCACGGCCCTGTCCAGGTCTGTAATTTGTAATATTCCAGAAAACCGTAAATCTGCCAAATCAACATCTGCCATATAGACTGGATTGGTAAAATAGCGATTTAACTCCGCAATAACATCTGTCAGGTCGTCGTTTTCAAAAATGAGAAACCCCTGTTGCCAAGCGGTAACTTTCGTCGTGTCAAACGGCTGTACAGTTATTACTGTATCGGCTTGATGTACCGCTTGCTGGCCTTCAACGAGGCGTATTTTTGATGTTGAGGAGGGCAGAGTATTATTTTCAAGGGGCAGAGAATCTACTTCGACAATACCCTCCGTCACAGAAACCCGCGTACGCCCAATATCCATACGGACATCAAAGCGCGTGCCAATATCTGTCACCCTGAGGGTATTGGCCGCTACCACAAATGAACGTTCATTCTCATGCTGGACAGTAAAAGAAGCCTCGCCCTTTTGAAGGTCAATCAGGCGGGTCGTTTTATCCATGCGAACAGCAATGGATGTGCCGGTGTTCAGCATAACTGTGCTGCCATCGGCCAATATTATGGTGCGCTGTTCGCCAATATCCGTGGCATAAAATGTTTCACTTGTAACGTCATTTTGGCCAATAAAAACAGGCGCCATCAAAATCAATAACGTGGCAGCAATCGCAGCACCAAAACTGCCACCAAAAGCCCATGGTTTGGCACTAACGGCTTTGCGTAGCTGGTGCAAAGGAAAAGCAATGACATTGCTGGCAAGTTCTGGTGTATCAGCATGGTCACGCACAATCACTTCAGACAAACTACCCACGTCATCCCATGCCAGTGCAATTATGTCATAGGCCTCATTATGGGCTGGGTCAGCTTCCAGCCATTGCGTAAACGTCGTCCAGTCATCGCCGGATGCTGATCCACCATGCAGGCGCACGTGCCATTCCAGGGCATCTGCATTGACCTTTTCAGCACGATTAGTATTTGGCTCTTTACCCATTAACTTTTTATTCCTTCACTGGATTGACGCCACCAACGACACAAACCCTCCAGTGCATATCTGAATTTTATTCCCACAAACTGTAAAAAAAATATCATGGATCGGCATCTCTTAAAATTTGCGTTAGCTCACGCATGGCGCGGATGATGTGCTTTTCCACGGTGCTGACAGAAATTCCCAACTCTGCGGCAACCTGTTTATGTGACAAGCCTTGCATACGGTGTAGTTCAAATGCTTTGCGCGCTTTGGGTGGCAATCTATCAATGGCAGCACGAACCTTGGCGATACGTTCGCCGCGCAAAAGCCGGGTTTCACCATCTTCTTCACTAGAAGTGGCAAAACCCCCAATTTTTTCTGTGCTTTCATCAGTCCACTTTTCATCTCGAAGAACGCGGCGTTTACGTTGACGAATATTATCAAGCGCCAAGCGCCCGGCCATGGTGAAAAGATAACTGACTGGATTATCAAGCGTTTCGCTTATTTTGGTCTTGCTAACCTTGACCCACAATTCCTGCACCAGATCCTCGGCCAAGGCCTCATCGCGCACACGTGCAGCGAGAAACCGGCATAAGTTCGCTCGTTGCTCCATATATGTGGTCTGTAGGTCTTCATTCGACATAGCATTGAATATGGGCAAAAAAGAGAAGGTAGCAATGGAGAGATGCGTAACAATTACATTTGTCTGCATTACCACCACCCATGCCTGTTTTCACAGCCTGAACCCTAGATTTTATCACGCTTTTAAGAAGGGTTTTATTCAAACCTCCCCTTGCGCATTACGTTTGTTGTATTTTTTTCCCATCAAACTGGAGGTTCCGGCCTGACGGCGACGTCTATGAACTGAACGGCTTGTTGCCGGTACTGTAAATCAATGGAGATAATAATGATTTCTCGTAAAAGTTTTTTGTTAAGCGCGGCCTCCCTCACGGTGATGTGTGTCTCAACGTCGGCTCTGGCGGGGCCTGCATTACATGCTGCTGTTTTGCCTTCGAGTCGGTCTAGCTCCATAAATACATCGGCAACCGTGTTTGCCAGTATCATCAATGGGGGGGATAGCATTGCTCATGGCTGTAGTGTCGCTCTTCGCAATCCAAACTTGCCGCTTAGCTTTTCTTATCAGGCCATGCAGGCTGATAACGCAACACCAGCGGGCGCAGCAGATACCCCGGTTGATCTGGCGCCAGGTGCATCACAAGCTTTCATTTTAACCTTTACGGCAAATGCCCCCATGGCTGCCAATTCTGTGCGCCTGTCTTATAGCTGTGCTGATGATGCTGGTAATAGTGTAAAGGCTCCCGTGGTGGACGGTGTTAACGCACTGTTTTTCTCTGCCTCTGCCACTCCATCTCCGGATGTACTGACCATTGCACAATCTCCAACCGGGGATGGGTACATCCGTATCCCGACTGTAGGTGGTGCCGAAGCCATGGCAATTTCTGCTGTTAACATTGGCGTTGGGACAAATGGTAAAGCTGAAGAAGCTGACCTGATCGCAATGCCTGACACTGGTGGCGTTGCCTTACCGATCAGCTTGTTTGTTTGTGAAACAAATGCAACAACCGGCGCGTGCCTGAGCGACCCTGCAACGTTCATCCATACAAAACTTGGCGCAAATCCTTCGACGTTTACTGTATTTGCAAATGCGGATGCAGATGCAGGCATTGCAGATTATCCTGACCTTTCACGGGTTTATTTGCGTTTTTATGAAGAAACAGCCTCGCACAGTGCTGAGCGTGGCGAAGATCGTGGGGCAACAGGTCTTGCGGTAACTTCGCCTGCACCAACATCATCACATACTAATGCATTGCCTGAAGGTATTTGGGAAGCACGCCTGAATAGTACTGATGGCAGTTATCATGAAGGATTGTTTTTTATCTCAGCCGATGGCGATTTGAACGCCATTATTTATGGCGATGATGACCACGATGGAGACCGTGACGGCGACCACGATGGAGACCGTGACGGTGACCGCGATGGAGACCACGATGGCGACCGTGACGGCGACCACGATGGAGACCACGATGGCGACCGTGACGGTGACCGCGATGGAGACCGTGACGGCGACCGCGATGGAGACCGTGACGGCGACCGTGACGGCGACCGCGATGGAGACCGTGACGGCGACCGCGATGGAGACCACGATGGTGACCACGATGGTGACCGCGATGGAGACCGTGACGGCGACCGTGATGGTACGGCTACGTTACTTTCAGGATCAATCAGCACCGACGGTACCGGTGGTTGGTCTGCCAGCACGCAAATCCTTGATCTTGCGGGTACGACGGGCAGCGTTTCCTATCAACTTGGTGGCAATTGGAATGCCAACAAGGCATTGGATGGAACCTATTTACCAACGACAGGAACTAGCGTCTCATCAATTGGCAATGGCTCCCTTCGGGCTGCATTTTCAAGGGATTATGACCAGCCCACGGTAATGGCTGATCTTGCCGGTAGTTTTGACTTTTATGATGGCCGCACGGACATTGGCGATATCACCATATTCAGCGATGGTACATTTAACGGAACCTATAGCCTTCCCGGCTCGGTGCAAATATGCAGAGCCTCAGGTGATTTTTCTTCTGCAAGATCAGGGGTAAATCTCTATACGGTTACCGTTTCATTGCAAAACTGTGATGCTGCTGGCCTTTATAACGGTGTCGCCACCCTAAAAACCGAAGACGATGACAGAAGTTCTGCTGTCAACCCAATACTGGGCATGGCAATGACCGCCGATAACAATAGCGGTATCGTGCTGGATATTTTTCCGCAAGGACACCGCCCTGACGATCACCACTAGAGCCTTTACGACTTAAACTCTTCGGTTCTATAAAATCTGAACCCGCAGCAAGGTTTCATGCTTTGCTGCGGGTTCAGATTTGTCTTCTAACAGTGCTTTGTCAAAGATTTACAAAGAGTAGCTGTAATAATTATTTAGAAAAATAACGTTTCAAATCAATGCCTAACCGGCCCATGAGATACAATAATAGTGTTTCATATAATTATTGCTGGACAAAACCAATTCATTCTTTGCATGGTTGATGCTTGATTTTTGAGTGTTTTGGTTGTGTGAGGACAGTTATTTTGAGAAACCGGTTTCAAGTATCAGGGTTGCTAATTACCGCTTTTGGTTTCGTTTTATCATCGTGCGCATCATTGCCATCACCAACCTCCAAAGACGATGGCGTAGTGACAATCATTGCTGGTGGCGATGTCGAGTGGAGCGGTCGGGTGCGTGACCCGGAATACTATGTGGGTGTAAAAGACACAAAATCATTGATGCGTGCAGATGGTTGGCGCCGACTTTCATTTGTTGCCAATGATGAAAGCAAGGCATTCATTGAACGTGAATATGATCGAGTATTGGAAACGGACACCTCACATCATAACGCTGCAAAGCAATATGATCTGAATGATCTCACTTTTGATAATGCCCGTGATCGTAACAGCTATCCTTTTGCACACGTCACTGATATTTTGCGTTCCGCTGATATTACCTTTTTGAATCTGGAAACGCCACTTTCTGATAATGGCCGGTTAAGCGGCGCTTTCAGAACATCACCATCTTTTGCAAAGGCCTTGGCCAGCGCCGGTGTGGATATTGTTTCCACCGCCAACAATCATGCTTTTGATGCAGAAGGTGAAGGCATTGAAGATACGATAAAAGCTCTGGCAGAGGCCGGAGTGAAAAGAATTGGTACCGGGCAAAATCTTGCCGAGGCAACTGAGCCAAAAATTATTGCCGCTGATGGTGTTCGTGTTGCTTTTCTGGCCTATACATATGGCGTTAATCCGACAATCACGTCTCTTGGGTTTGCAACACATGAACGATCTGGCGCAGCGCCGCTTGACCCTTTTCTCATTAGAAAAAACATTGAGTCCGTTCGTGACAATGCCGATATTGTTGTCTTGTCCTTGCATTGGGGCCTGGAAAATAAAACAGAGGTACATCCTGCCGCCAGAGCGTTTGCCCACAACCTGATTGATGCCGGTGCAGACATAATCCTTGGTCATCACCCTCATGTCCCCCGTGGCGTAGAAGTGTATGGCGACGGACTTATCGTTTATTCAATGGGCAATTTTATTTTTGGGCATAACCATGATTACTGGGGCGATAATTTTCTAGTGAATATTCAAGCCACAAAAAAAGGTCTGCAATCTGCACATATCACCCCAATTGCAGGCGCTGGCCCTGATATGATGCAGCCATTTGCGCTAAAGGGAAAACGCGCACACTCATTGCTCAAAGCCATTGAACGACGCTCACAGGAACTTGGTACAGAAATGACCATTGCCGATAATCAGGGTAATATTAAATTATCGGACTAGATTATTCTATTTCCATATGAAATATGGGATTGATGCTTTTATCTTATTTTTGTTATGCGATGAAATTGTCACATATTCTCGTAGTTTTGCCCTTAATTTGCTCGCAGCATAACCTGAGGTTATACCCCACAGCCAAATTCGTATTTCCCTGCCTCTCAATGCAATGTGTATTGTTATGGCATCATCGTGAATATTATCCGCACTAAACGCGTGGATCCTAGAGGGGAAAGAAATGTTGAAATTCAAAAAATTCGGGATTACGGGATGTCAGAAAAGAGGTTTGTTTGCCTCTACTGTTATCCCTGTGTTTGCCCTGGCCGCGGCAGCTTCTGCACAAGAGGGGGCAGAAGCTGCCAAAACCGAGGACGCTATCATAGTCACCGGCACCCATATCAAGGGGGCAAAGGTAACAGCCACTCTGCCGGTTTCAATCATTAGCATTGAAGACATTGAGGCACTTGGCAGTTTTGATGGTGATAACCTTATTCGCTCCCTACCCGGTCAAGGCGAAGTTGATTTTCGTGACGACAATAATAATACGGTCAACAATTCTCGCGGCGATGTTTCATCAATCAATTTGCGCTCGCTTGGCCCTGGCAATACGCTGGTTCTTCTTAATGGCCGTCGTCTGGTTAACCACCCGGGTACGCAAACAAAAAACCTCGTACCTGCAACAACGGTCAATATGAACGCTTTGCCTGTTGCCGGGATCAGTCGGGTTGAGATATTGAACGATGGTGCTTCGGCTATTTATGGCTCTGATGCTGTTGCCGGTGTATTTAATACTTTTTTGAAGAATAATTTTGAAGGTGCCAGTGCTTCTTTTCGCCACAGTTTTTCAGATGATACAGGGCTTGATGAACAACAGCTTACATTAAACCTGGGGCAAGATTTCAACGATGGCCGTACTAATGTTTCAATCGCGGCCAGCATTTCTCAACGCGATGGACTACTATCCAGTGAAGTCCCCCTCTCTGCCAACTCAGACCAGCGTGATTTCCTGATCGGGACAAGCTTTGAAGGCGATACAAGCTTTGACAATCGTCATACCAGAACCGCCTGGGGACAATTTACGCTACGCACAAGCAGTAGCACACGGGTTAGACAAAATGGGACGACACTGACAACTTCTTCGGGACGCTTTCACATCCAGCCAACTTCGTTTTCCGGCTGTCGTGGAACCACAGCAACCGATTTGTCGACGCCAGGTATTTGTATAGATGATAGTTCTCTGGATCGTAATTTGCGTCACAATCGAGGTGCGGATCGCTCTCTCATTTCTGATCGGGACAGGGTCAATGTTTTTGCCTTCCTCAATCATGAGCTTAACAGCAATGTAGAAATTTATGGTGAGGCCGGGTATTACCGTGCTGAAACCGATGCAACCATTGAGGCCATCACACCTATTTCCAGCGGCGATATTGTCATTCCGGCAAACAATTACTGGAACCCGTTTGGCCCGGTTGCGTTTTCTGATGGAACGATCAACCCTAATCGTTTGCCAGGGTTGAGCAATGTGCCAGTTGAGGGGCTTCCGGTTTTTGTCGATGGCGCCCGATATCGGTTTACCGAGCTTGGGCGACGCAATGTCAATGTGGTCAACACCACATTTCGGTCATTAATTGGTGCCCGTGGTGACTTTGGAACATCAGGTTGGGATTGGGACAGCGCGGCGATGTATTCGCGCGCCAGAACCACTGATGTAACTGACAATCGGGTGTCTTCCACTGCATTTGCAGCAGCTTTGGATAATGAAACCCCAACTGCATTTAACATGTTTAACGGTGCCGACCCTAACAACCCAAACTCTCTGGACAGCACCACAAACCCGCAAAGCGTTATTGATACATTTTTGATTGATGTATCGCGTCAAGGCACCACTGAACTTGCTCTGGCTGACATTAAAGTATCCAATGGCAGCGTTTTTGAACTACCCGGTGGGCCAATTGGCGCGGCGTTTGGTGCCGAAGTGCGGTATGAATCCTACGCGGAAGATCGTGATGACCGCCTGGATGGCACCATAACATTTACCAACCCGGTAACCGGCGCATTCACGGCCAGTGATGCAATGGGTTCTAGCCCTACGCCTGACTCTCGCGGTTCGAGAGATGTTTTCTCGGCCTATGGCGAGTTCTTTGTTCCTGTGGTTGGTGAGCATAATAACATACCTCTGGTTCACGATTTAAGCGTGCAGCTTGCTGGCCGTATTGAAGAATTTTCTGATATTGGTTCCAGTGGGTTCAAACCACGTGTGGCCGGCACCTGGTCAGCGTTTGAATGGCTTAAAGGTCGCGCGTCATGGGCCAAAGGCTTCCGTGCGCCAAACTTGCAACAAATCAATAACCCGATCGTGTTCCGCTCCAACACCCGTGAAGATTCGATTTTTTGCGAGGCCGGGGTTCGTAATGGCACATTTGCCAATTTTGCAGCCTGTTCTGGCTTCTCGGAATCCCGTGAAGAGCGGCGTGCGAGCAACCCTAACCTGAAGCCGGAAAAAGATAAAAACTTTACCTATGGTATTATCCTGGAACCTCAATTTTTTGAGGGTGCAGCCAGCTTTCTCAACGGCTTCACGTTTACTGCCGACTGGTGGGACATAAAACAAAAGGATGTCGTCGGCATTTTTGGTGGTGGTAACCATGTAGACCTCGACTATGCCTTGCGTGTTCAGGGATTAACGAATGATGCTGTGGTGCGTGCTGCCCCAACATCGGATCAAGTCCTCTTTTTTGCTGGAACCGGCATTGATGCCGTGGGCGATATCCTGTTCATTGAGGATGCTTTTCTAAATCTATTGCCACGTCGCATTAAAGGCGTTGATTACGCGGTTTATTACAAACTTGATGATACACCGCTGGGTGATTTTAATTTCAAGGTTAATGTCGCGCAGATGAAGAAGTTTTTCATAGAGCCATCCCCCAGATCTCTACAAGTCTTAGATGCCATTGATGCAGGGTTAATAGATTCCTCAGTATCAATTTCAAACGCCGGCAGCATTATCAGACGAAACGGCACCCCAAAATGGCGCGGCACAAGCACCTTTGCCTGGCGTCACCAAAGCGGCATTGGTGCCGGTGGACTGGTTCGTTATGTTGGTAGCTTTATTGACACCAGTGCCGGACTTGATCCCAATGGCGATGCGCACAAAATCAAGGACTGGGCAACGCTAAGCCTTTATGCCCAGTATGAACACCCAGGAGAGGGTATGTTGGCTAATACGCGCTTTCGCGTAGGAGCAACAAACATTACCAATGAAGCACCAAGGCAGGATGATGAAATCAGGGGCTTCAAATCGAGCATGCACAATGCTCGTGGTCGGGTTATCTATCTAGATTTGAAAAAATCATTCTGATTTGATGGTCTCTTGGCTTGCGATTTATACAATTTTTGTATGATTTACGAAATAAAGGGGGGCGGTTTCGCCCCCCTTTATTTCTTTGGGTGCTCTAAATGATGGCCACAAAGCATCACATCACAACCCTTTTGGGGTTTGCTTTTATTATTACGGGCTGCCTGTCTAGCCTTCCATTGGACAAGGTAGGTTCTGAAACAGAAACCGCTCTTTGCGCGTGGCACGACGTTAAGCTTTACAACAATTTTGATGCTGCCAGAGTTGATCGCTGTGAAATCAGTGATGATGGTTTTCGCCTAACCATCTTGCCAGAAGCAACGCCCATAAACCCAAGTCCGTGGTATGCTTTTCGCCTTGAGGCCGACCAACAGCAAACGGTTACCGTTACTCTCAATTACCCGAATTTCAAACACCGTTATCCGGCAAAAACCAGTCTGGATAAAAAACAATGGACTCGGTTACCTGATGAACAAATTACGATTAACCAGGCAAGCGATGAGGCTATTTTAGCCATTCCGGTCTCAAATAACCCTCTTTATGTTTCTGCACAGGAACTCATAACAGCCACCGATTATCAGCACTGGACCAATCAGGCACTTACCAACTCTCCTTTTCTCCAGGCCCAAACTCTGGGCGCATCAAGGCAAGGAAATGAGATTATAAAGCTCACAGCACATGCCGCGTCCAAAAAGTCGGCTGGCACGATTATGCTGGTAGGTAGACAGCATCCGCCAGAAGTGTCGGGTGTTTTTGCTTTTTTTGCATTTAGCAAAGAAGTACTGGGATACTCCCCTCTTGCCAAAAGGTTTCGAGAGCGTTTCTCAATTGTGATGATCCCGGTTCTCAACCCGGATGGCGTCAAGGCAGGACATTGGCGATTCAATGCTGGTCTTGTTGACCTTAACCGCGACTGGGGGCCATTTACCCAGCCCGAAACGCAGCTGGCGCGCGATGAGTTGGCCCGTATTGATAATGATGAAGGCTTGGCCTTGTTTCTGGATTTCCATTCGACCTTCAAAAACGTTATCTATACGCAGACTGATGATGTACAAACGGTGCCACGTGATTTTGCGGCACGCTGGCATAAGGCCATGAATGATAGAGACCCTGATATTGGACTTGTCCGACAAGCAGGGCACAACACTGATCGACCGACGTCAAAGGCCTATGTTTATAAAATATATGGTGTTGCGGCGATTACCTTTGAAATGCACGAAGAGGAAAAACGAAGTTCAATTCAAGAGTTTTCACGTATCGCTGCCCAGGAAATGATGAAAATATTGCTGGCTGATAGTCGTGAAAAATAGATGGTATCAAGGAAAGGATAGGTTGCGATGTCTCAATTTAATCAAGTAGTGAGAATTTTTCTTCTAAGCTGCGTCATGTCTCTATGTATGGTGACACAAGGCTTTGCTCAAATTAGCGGCGGTGAACAACTGACCGCAAGTGAAGATGATTATCTGGCATATTTTTTTCCTGATGCTCCTGAATTTGAGACAGGAATTCCAGCGCCCCATGAAATACTGGGCTATCCTTCGGGTGATATGCATATCACGCCAGAAATGCTTCATTCCTATGTGACCGTCCTGGCAAATGTTTCTTCAAAAGCAAAGTTGGAAATTACTGGCCACAGCTATGAAAAGCGGCCATTGACGAACATCTATATCTCCTCTTCGGCCAACATAAAGAATCTTGAGGGCATAAGAAAGCAACATCTTGAGGCATCGTCTCCCGATGAAGATATACTGGTGTTAAAATTGGCGTATTCAATTCATGGAGATGAACCTAGCGGTTCAAATGCTGCCCCGTTAGTGGCCTATTACCTTACCGCCTCAACCGATCCCTGGGTAGAAGCTTTCCTAGAACATACAGTCGTAATCCTTGAACCAGCCCAGAACCCGGATGGCCTTGCCAGGTTTGCACAATGGGTCAATGCACACCGCACCAAGGTTGAAACCCTTGATACGGCGCAAAGAACTCTGCACCAACCTTGGCCAGGGGGACGCACCAACCATTATTGGGCGGACTTGAATCGTGACTGGATATTTGTCGTTCATCCTGAATCCAAGGCGCGTATCAGGCAGTATCAAAACTGGAAACCTCATGTGCTTGGTGATTATCATGAGCAGGGAGGCAATAAACCAAGTTACTTTTTTCAACCGGGTCATCCAAAACGCACACATCCACTTACGCTGCCTGAAAACCAACAAGTAACAAAACAACTCGCACAGTTCCATGCAGATGCTTTGGACAAGACAGGGCAGGCATATTTTTCCGAAGAAATCTATGATGATTTTTATTACGGAAAAGGTTCGGCCTATCCCGATATTACAGGTGGCATTGGTCTTTTGTTTGAGCAAACCGCAAGTCGTGGACAGATTAGGGATTTTGAGGGTGAAATATTGACGTTCAATCGGTCAATTATGAACCAGATCACAACATCATTTTCGCTTATGCGGGGCAGTCATGCCTTGCGAGAAGAGCTTATAAACTATCGGTTTATTTTCAAAGCACAAGAACGGCAAAGAGCCGGTAAGTCCAAAATCAAAGGTTATGTTTTTTCCGATGACGGTGATCCTGCACGCGCCAGGGCAATGATAGAGATGATGGCCGCCCACAATATTACTGTGCATGAATTATCAAAAACAATGACTCGTGATGGCAGACAATATGAGCCACATCACGCATGGATTGTGCCAGCCGACGCCACGCAATACGGGCTTGTCACATCCTTGTTCGAGTCTCGGATCGCTTTTGAAGACAACGTGTTTTATGATGTTTCGACCTGGAATTTGCCAACAGCATTTAATCTGCCCTATGCATCGCTCAAGACTGTAACTGAGGTTCTGGGCAATCGCGTAGATAGCCAACCAGTACCGGAACCGATGCACATTGACAAAAATGCTGTGGCCTATGCAATCCCATGGAACCAGTTGGATGCATCTATTGTCTTAGAAGCATTATTAGCAGAAAAAATAATTCCCAGAGTCTCGGCTAAACCGTTTGTCGCTGAAATTGTTGGTGGTAAACGCCAGAGGTTTGCTCAAGGCACGTTGTTAGTTAGATTGCGTGATGACAACACAGCGAAGGCGTTGGAGCGTGCTTTGGCCAACGCCCCGTCAGTTATTGCTGTGGCACTTTCCAGTGGCTTGACTTCTGAGGGGCCAGACTTGGGTTCACGCAAGATGAAGGCAATACATCCGGTAAAGCTGGCACTGCTGGTCGGGTCAGGCGTAACATCAACCGAGGCGGGGGCAATATGGCACTTCTTTGACAGACGGGTTGGTGCTCCATTGACATTGCTGGATATCAATCGTTTGCGCAAAACAGATATTTCTGAATACACACATATTCTTATGGCAGACGGAAAATATTCTGATCTATCAGAAGACACAGATTTACTGAAAAACTGGATAGATGCTGGTGGTGTGCTGGTCGCACAAAAACGTGCAGCAAAATGGGTGAATGAAAAGTTTCTTGATGCACATGAGGAGGATGCATCCGCAGGTGTTGAAGACGGTGAAGGCGATGAAGAAGAGGCGGAACCAGAATACCGGGCCTATCTGGATTATGAGCGCGACAATGGTGATCGCCTGGTGCGCGGTTCTGTATTGAACTCGGTCGCTGACCTCACCCACCCGTTTGCTTATGGTTATCAGCGCGACACCATACCTTTATTTCGCACGTGGAATGAAAAAATGAACCGTGCGAAAATCAGTTATGATACACCGCTACGGTACACAGATGATCCCTTATTGTCCGGGTTTATTAGTCAGGATAAACTGGATGAACTGGCTGGCACACCCGCGATCGCCACTCACCGGTTGGGCAAGGGATATATTGTAACGATGGCGGATAGCCTTGTTTTTCGTGAACTATGGCGTGGCACAGAACGTATTTACGAGAATATCATATATTTCACGCAAACCATTGAGGAGCGTAAGGACAAATAGGATTTAAACTCATTATCCAATATCCTGTTGCTCTGCGCTATAGTCATCATAAACGCTGCGAAAGCAGTCCAAAAACAATTGGCCAAGGGCCTGTAGTGGGCGTGCTTGCGCATAAAGTGCATTGACTTCAAATGTTAAAGGTGGATCCAGCTTTTTATATTTTAAGTTTTCGTGTCCACCGGCAGAGCCGGTAAACTCATCAACGATGGCAATGCCGACGCCGCTGGCGGCCAGGCTTTTGGCAACAAAACATGATTCAGCAATAGCAACGGGGTCGACCCAACCATCTATTTTCTGAATTTCCTGCCACAACACCCCGCCTAACGGGCCATTCGCATTCATGGCGATATAGTCTCTTCCCGCCACTTCGCAAAGCGGTACTCGTGTAGGTCGATTGACCAATAGATCCCCGACATACACACACGTGAACTCAGCTTCTCCAAGCTTAATGCGTTGAAGTCCGGAATGTTCAGGCGCCGAAAATACCAACCCAAGGTCATTCTCATGAGAGCGCAAAGACGAGACAAGGTCGCCATAGTGCTGGGTTTGAAGTTCAAATGTGGTATTAGGGTGTGTCTTGCGAAATTTGGCAATAGCTCTGGGTAATAACTCATAGCTCAACCCGGTAATGGTCGATATTCTGATATGCCCGGAAAGAGCACTACGCAAATTTTGTACGGTACGGCGGATGTTGCTAATGTTTTGATGAACTTTGCTGACCTCATCATAAAGTCGATGCGCTTCCTCTGTGGGTACAAGGCCTTGTCCGGTACGCTCAAACAATAAAAAACCTAACTGGTCTTCAGTGTGGCGCAATGCCTTGCTGACTGCGGGTTGTGAAACATTCAATTTACGTGCTGCGGCACTAATTGAGCCATTGGTATACACGGCATAAAAAATTTCGATCTGTTGAAGGCGCATATTCTACCATTTCTTGATTGCATATTTTGCAACAAACTGATGTGTCTTGGTGAAACCCGGGCGGACTTGCGGGGGCACTTAATATATCACTGCAATTTCCCCCTCGTATATCTTCATAAGGCGTTTGTCCATTAGGGTCAGGCCTCGTGACTGTCCCGCTTTATATGAAGAGACGCACAGTTATAAGCAATTTTTCAGAGCGGTAATAAATTCCGGTTTTCGTAGTATGGTGATGTGATCGGCATCAGGAATTATGGTCAAATTCACAAGGGATACTTGTTCTTTTAGGGATTTTGCACCGACCAGCAGAGGATCATTTTCACCTATGACAACACAAACAGAAAGGGTGATCGCGCTTATATCTTTACGACTAATAGCCAGTTCATCCAGATGACGTATTACTGCTGCTAAAGCTTTGCCATCATTAAAATACCGGGTGAAAAACCACACCAGCACGACATGACGCAATCCCGGCTTTTTACGCTGGCCTTCAAAGGATTGCGACAGCGGTGACACCCCTTTTCCCGCTTCAAGGCGCAGGGCGTATTGTTCGCGTGTCTTGTGAAACGGCCCCGTATGTGGCGCTTCCCACCCGGAGCCAAGTAACGCAATGCTCAAAAAACGTTGCGGGTGAGTGACTGCCAGCTTTAGCGTGAGAATACCACCAAGCGAATATCCGGCCAAATGCGCTTTGGAAATGCCAAGGTGATCCATCAGCCGCACGACATCTTCGGCCATTTCAAGGCCATAGGCGTCGCTCATGTGCGGTTTGCCGCTTAGGCCATGACCACGCAAATCCATAGTAATCACCCGGTACTCCGTCTCCAGTTTCTGCGCGATGCCTGGATTGCGCCAATTGAGGTCACTGTTAATCGCAAAACCATGAACCAGAATGACAGGTGTGCCTGACCCGGTGTCCGTATAATGAATGGTTACGCCAGCCGACTGAAAACTTTCCCCCGGTGTGCGGTTGGTCAAGGTTCGGGTGAGCCAGCCAAGAGCGATGGTTATGACCAGAGCGGCGATTATACCCGTCAATACCAACAACTTTAGAGTTTTCGCGGCCCCTGACACCCTCATACTGCCATCAGTTTTTTGGTTCCTGGTAAATGGTACCAAATACAAAATCGAAAACCGGGTATGAGATATTAAAATTATAACGGCCCATCAACCGCTGGTCATGATGCAGTGTGTGATGACGGCGAAGAACTTTCATAAAAGGTAATCGTCCGATCAGACTGTCTGGCTCAAGATGATAGGCAAGATGCAACAGTTCGTAATTCAGGAAATAAAATGTTGCCATAAAAACGAAGAGCAAGGCCACATTCTGCGATATAAAATAATAAATCAGGATGGCAACAGGCAGCGCAAAACACCCAAAAAAGAATACCAGCATAATGGGGGGAAACATGATTGCCTTGAAATCTTTGGCGCTGTCTATCGTAGTTTCGTCCTGAGTGAAAAACGTATGATGTTCCAGCGTGTGGCGTTTGAAGATCAGGCCAAGAAAGCGGGTTTTGTGATGCATCGGGCCTTTGTGACCAAGGTATTCAGAGAGATTGGCATAAAGGAAAACAACCGGGATGGTCAGCCATTCCAGGGCAGATACATTGCCTAACATTACGGCACAAACGCCCATAATGCTCAGAGTCACGATGAGCGTTAGTATCAGGTGTAACCACCCCGAATATCGTTCAACATTATTTTCTTTACGAAATTTGTGCCGGGCTTTGCAAACTCTTTCCTGCATTATAATTGTCTCCTGCCCTATGAACCGGTTGTTCCATCTTCGGCATAAATACTCTCGATCAGGTCTTTGTATTGTGCCGCAAGTATATCGCGTTTGAGTTTCATGGTCGGTGTTAATGCCTCGCTACCCGGTGCAAGCGGGGCGTCAAGAATCCTGAATTTTTTTACCTGTTCCACACGTGAAAACATCCGGTTGACACGCATGATTTCAGTTTCAATTTTTGTGTTGATTTGGGTATTTTGGCTAAGGTCGGCATACCCCGTATGCCTGATATTGTGTTGTAGCCCGTATATGGTGGCATTTTCCGGATCCAGAACAATCAGGCAGGCCAGATATTTTCGCCCATCACCAACCACCATACAGTCAGCAATCAGGGGATGGAATTTCATCTCATTTTCAATCTGGGCCGGTGAGATATTTTTCCCGCCAGAAGTTATGATAATGTCTTTTTTGCGCCCGGTGATATACAAAAACCCATCCTCATCAAACCGACCAAGATCGCCAGTGTGCAACCAGCCATCCTTAAGGGCTTCGCCGGTCTCTTTTTTCTTGTTGATATAACCAACAAAGATATGATCGCCTTTGATGAGAATTTCATCATCACTGGCTATCCGGATTTTACTATCAAGCACTGCCTTGCCGACTGATCCCAGTTTTCGTTTATCCAGTGGGGCAATGGCTGCCACACTGCCATTTTCTGTCAGGCCGTAGGTTTCGCGCACATCAAGACCAATGGCTGCCATCCACAATAGTAAATCTGGCGAAACGGGCGCGGCACCGCAAATGACGAAACGGGCGCGTTCCATGCCAATTTTCTCACGTATCTTACTCATCACCAGCCTGTCAGCGAGTTTTTGCAGACCGGCAAAAAGAACGGGTACCTTGCGTGCATTATATTTATAGCTCGCGGCCCGGCGACCAATAGTCAGGGCAATTTGGTATGCCCATCGTTGTAGCAAAGAGCCTTTTGCAATGGCCGCCATGATGGCATCATAAAACTTTTCCCAGATACGCGGAACTGCAAAGAATACATGCGGCGACACTTCGCGAATTTCCTGTGCAAGTGTGTCCCGACCCTGTGAAAAGGTAATCTGTGCACCGTGCATCATTGGGCGCAGACAAGTCAGCATGCGTTCGGCAATATGGCTTAGCGGCAGGAAAGAAATCATATCATCGCCTTCGGCGATATGCAGATATTTATCGTGCACGGCAATCTCATACATAATGTTTTTGTGTGTCAACATAACCCCTTTGGGGGGGCCGGTTGTGCCAGAGGTATAGATCAGGATTGCAATGTCGTCTGGCATAACGGTGCTGGCAAGTCGTGCAAACCGACCATCATCCTGTTGTTTCACCTGTTGCCCGGTTTTGCTCAGAACGCTGAAAGGCAGAATGGTGTCATCACCGGGTTTGTTAATTGTGCTTTCATCAAAAGTTATGATTTTTTTCAGGCCAGACAGTCGATGGCGAACCTTCAACACCTTGTCGAGTTGGGCCTGATTGCTGACAAAAATGAAAGTTGCGCCACTGTCATCAAGACAATACTCAACCTGCTCAGAAGTGCTGGTGGGATAAATGCCAACAGAGACACCACCTGCACAAAGAATGGCCATATCCGCATAGAGCCAATGCGGAGAATTTTCACCCAAAATACAAACACGATCGCCCCGTTGCAATCCCAGTTCAGCAAGGCCCAAAGCGGCATGTTTCACGCGCTCTGCATAATCAGACCAGGTGCAAAAACCCCCTTTGCCATCGCGTTGCAGCCATAATGCGGGATGTTCACCGTATCGTGCTGTTGCCCGCATGAATTGCTGAGGGATTGTGCTTTCTCGCCAATTTTCAGGCTGTGTGGGCACCGTTGTCTTCATGACCCAGGCTCTACAATAACGCGAACGACACCGACTTCCTTTCTGGCCAAATGTTGTAGGGCGTCATTGGCTTGCGAGAGTGGGTAGCGCGCGGAAACAGAAGCAGAAAGATCAAGGCGTCCGGCGGCGACCAGGGCAAACAGGTCAACAATGTCTGCTTTATTCATTCCAAAAGAGCCAAGCACAGATTGTTCACGGCCAACAAAGGCGGCCAGAGGGGGCAATGATGGTTTATCCATACCAACCCCAACCAGAACCGCACGCCCGGTCTTGTCCAGCATGCGTATGGCCAGTTCTGCGGTTTTGGCACGGCCAACGAACTCAAGCGCCAGATCAACACCAGAACGACCAAGTTTGGCGCGTAAAGTTCTGACAAAATCTTTATCAGCTGGATCAAGGGCAAAATCGGCACCAAGCGCACAAGCCCGTTTCCTCGCTTCGTTTTGCACATCAACAGCAATGATTTTGCCGGCACCCATCATCCTGGCCAAAATGACAGCGTGGGTGCCAAGGCCACCACAGCCAATTACGGCCACCGCTTCGGCAGCGCGTAATTGACCACGACTGCGCAAGGCATGAAACGGCGTTGAAACGCCATCTGTAATGATCGCAGCAATATCAAAGGCAACTTCATCAGGAATGGCGATGACGGAACAGGCCGGTGCGGTGACATAATCGGCCAGGGCACCGTTGCGGGCCATGCCATAGACCTTTGACCGCTCACAGAGTGATTCGCGCCCGATGGCGCAAAATCGGCAGGTTCCGCAAAAGGCGGCAGGGAACATGGCAACCCGGTCGCCAACGGCAAAATTTGTCACGCGCGGGCCAAGGCTAGCGATCATACCTGCGGCTTCATGGCCAAGGGTGATGGGCGTGTGCTCTACCGGCAGATCGCCATCAACGGCAAGATGAAGATCGGTGCCACATAAACCACAGGCGGCAACTTTGACCAGAACTTCACCCTCTGCAGGCTCTGGCACAGCAAGGGTTTCTATGCGTAGAGGTTCACCCGGACAAATCAGTTGTGCGGCCTGCATTTCAGTCATGGGATTCTCCATTGCCGGGATCGGGCAGCAACCCGCCCATAAGCAAATCAAGGATGTGCTTCATATCCCGATTTGTAGGGTGGCGTGGTGAACCAAGGTTTGCCCGCGATGCTCGCAACAGGGTCAGGCCCAAAAAAGAGGCCCATAATAAATCGCTGGCAAAGCGGCCACCCTCCTGCCCCAATGCACCTTCCAGTATTGTGGTGAGGCGTTGAAAATTATCACCGGAACGGCGAATGATTTCTTTGCGCACGTCATCTGATACATCAGTTGTTGATCGTGGCCGGGCCAAAAATGCCGACAATTGATAATACTCAGGATGTTCTTTTTGCACGCGTGCAAAAAACCCCCACAGCCTGATGAGGGTATCTTTGGGTGTAAGAGTTGTTGCCGCAATTTTGGTCAAGCCATGGTGCCAAAATTCGATACCCTCAAACAAAAGCGAGGTGAAAATTTCATCCTTGCTTTTGAAATAGAAAAAAATGGTGGCTTCGGAAAGTTCGCAATGGTTGGCAATTTGTTTGGTCGTGGTGCCGGTAAAACCGCGCTCCAGCAGCAAGGCGCGTGCGGCGTCCAGAATTGTATCCTTACGCGCGGTGCGTTCGCGCTCCCTGCGTTCCTTGACGCCCATATTTATACTCCCAACATGCGTGCAATTGTTTCGCGTTGAATTTCACTGGTTCCCTCGCCAAGTTCCAGCACTTTGCAATCCCGATAAAATCGCTGGGCATTACTTTCACGCATATAGCCTTGCGCACCGCATAAATGCAGCGCCCGCTCACACACCCAGGTCGCTGTTTCGGTAGCAAAAAGTTTGGCCATTGAGGCTTCCTTGTCATGAGGATGACCTGCATCAGCAACCCGTGCAGCATGGAGGGTTAACTGCCAGCCAGCCTCCAGCCGGGTTGCCATATCGGCCAGTGTGAAGCGAACAAACTGATGACGAGAGACGGGTTTGCCCGCTTGCATCCGCCCGGCTGTGTAGTCAATAGATTCTTCCATTGCTGATCGTCCCAGACCGACGCCAAAGGCGGCGCTGGCAATGCGCCCCAAAGTGAGAACCTTTAAGGCTTGCAAAAATCCGTAATTCTCTGGCCCAAGTAAATTAGCTACAGGTACGCGACAATCATCGAATACGATCTCGGCCATTTCTGATGCGCCCATGCCCAGTTTTTTGAACGGCTTACTGACGCTGACACCTTTCATCCCCGGCTCGATCAGAAACAACGACATGCCCTTCAGACCTTGTTCTGGTTCAGTAGAGGCGACGATAACCATGAAATCTGCGAAGGGAGAATTGGTGATGTATAGCTTGGCACCGTTGAGGACGTAATCATCACCGTCTTTAATGGCGCGGGTCGCAACGCACGAAATATCAGCGCCCGCACCGGCCTCGGCATAGCCCCAGCAGCCAATGGTTTTTCCCGCCAGGGCGTCTGGCAGGATGCGGGCTTTTTGCTCATCATTGCCAAGGTGAAACACAGCCGCGCTGGCCAATGCAGTGTGCACATAAAGTCCAAGGGCAATGGCCGCAGAGCCGCGTGCCAGTTCTGCACACAAAAGCGCATAAAGCACAGAGCCACCGCCAGAACCGCCTACGTCTTCGGGAAAGGCAGCCCCAAGCCAGCCCAGTTCGCCCAGTTTTTGAAACAGCGCCTGCGGGTATCGTTCTTCCATGTCCCAGCGCGTTGCATTTGGCGTAATTTCTTTTTTCACAAACGCCCTTACGGCATCGCGAAACTGGATTTCTTCCGGGTTTAAGGTCGGATCAGTCATTGCATATCCACTTTTTATTCACCGCGAAAAACGGGTTTTCGTTTTTCTCGAAAGGCAGCAACACCCTCACGATGATCGGCGCTTTGCAGACATTGAACTTGCGCAAATATTTCATAATCAAACTCAGCTTCCATAGTCAGATCAAGCGACTTGCGTATGGCATTTTTAGTAAATGCTGAGGTTCGCGGCGCGCCAGCAGCAAGACGATTGGCCAGCTTGCCAAGGCTGGCGTCAAGCTGATTTTCGGGAACAATTTGCGTCACCAGACCAATTGCCTGCGCTTCCTCTGCGTGAACAATACGGCCAGTCATCATCATATCTGTGGCGCGGCCAAGGCCAACAAGGCGCGGCAGAAAATAACCAGCCGACATATCGCACCCGGCAAGTGCCAGTTTGACAAAAGGTGTGCAAAATTTTGCTGTGTCAGCGGCAATACGAAAGTCACAGGCCAGTGCCAGACCTAAACCGCCACCAAATACATTACCATGGCATCGGGCAATGACGGCTTTGCCACATGAAGAAATGAGACGAATTGGATCAAGATAGCGATCAACAATCCATTCCCAGTCTGCCGGTGTACGGTCGATCATCTGGCCAATATCAGCCCCGGCGCAAAAGGATTTCCCCACCCCGGCAATAACAATTGTACGGACATCAGGATTATTTTTTGCATCTTCAAGCGCATCGATCAGTGTCTCTAACAATGGTGCATCGATGGCATTCAATTTTTCTGGACGGTTTAGCGTTAGCGTCCGCACTGCATCTGTAGTATCAATCAGTAGTGTATCTGTCATTGCTTCCTCGGTCTTAACGCGTAAGTAAACTCACCTTCAAAAACGGATGCACCCGCTTCGTCGGTCATGCTAACTGTTACGGCAATATCTGCACGCCCGGTGTCTGAAAATTCCTGACGCGTGGTTGATGCGCCCGCCTGGTTTAACGCAGCATGAGCACTTACGTCACCTTCGGGACGACGAGTATAGCGAATTTGGGCATCCCTCAGTAGCACAAAGGCCTGTCCGGCGGGCAAGGCACGGTCGGCAATAACCCCGGCAGCGGTTTCTGCCAGTGTATATAACGCCCCGGCATGAAAGGAGCCAACATAGTTTGCAAGGTCATCGCGAAAGGGTATTCGCAAGACCACACTTTGCCCGGTATCTTCGTCAATTCTAACGTTGTGCCAGACAACATAAGGGATGCTTGCCAGTAATTTCGCCAATGGCATTGCTACAAATCCAGCTTGAAAGCACGGATCAGATTATCCCGCACGACTTTGCGGTAAATTTCATCTGATAATCCAAGGTCTTCAATTTCACTTAACGTGCGATCAAAGGATAAAAGCGGGTAGTCCGTGGCCCAGATTACTTTGTCCTTGCCCCATGTTTTGGTAAAATGAACAAAGCTTTCCGGCCATTGCCGGGCTGAGCGGGCAGAGGTTTCAACATAAACATTGGGATGTTTCCATGCCAGCGTCATCATTTCATCATGCCAGGGTTGACCCAGATGGCAGCCGATAATGACAAGATCGGGAAACGCAAGCGCCACCTCATCAAGATAAATTGGCCGACCACATTCGGACGGCAGAAGCGGGCCAGTATGCCCGACCTGTAGCGCAACCGGCACGTTCAGTTCAGAGCATTTCATGTAAACCGGCCAGTAATGTTTGTCATTAGGTGCCAGGCCAGTCATGCCATCGCCATACATATAAGGCTCAAGACGGACACAGCACATGCCCAGATCCTTGACCAGATATTCGACATCGGCGGCCACTTTCATGGGCTTGTCCATAACATTCACGCTGCCCGCCGGAATGAAGCGATCCGGGTGCGCCTTGGCGATTTTGGATACTTCCTCATTGGTCATCACCGGGTCGCCTTTATAGTAAAAAGACGACAGGATCAGCTTGTCCACGCCGGAACTATCCATTTCTGCCAGCAGGTCTTCAACAGACTGCCCTTCGGTCATGTGCTTGGGCGAATTATATTTGCTGAAAATATGTAAAAATTCTTCGGGCCAGCGTTTTGCCCCTTCCGGGCTGACATAAGTTGCCCATGCGTCGATTGCGATTTTTTCTCTGGTCATGATTTATCTTCCTTTGAATACTGGGATACGTTTTTCAATAAAGGCCTGAATGCCTTCTTTTGCATCTTCGCTTTGGCGAATTGGTTCTGCCTGAAATTGCTCCAGCCGCAGAGCCTCATCCAGTGGTAAATGCGCCCCCTGATAGACGGCATCGCGGGCAGCACGCACGGCCAATGGCCCGTTATCAGCAATCAGGGCGGCAATCTGCATGGCTTTTTCCATCAACTGGTCGCTGGCAACGCAATGGTTGATTAACCCCCAGCGCAAAGCCGCCTCGGCGTCGATGGGCGCACCGGTCACAATCATCTCTAATGCAATCCCCAATGGTAGTGCGCGCGGCAATCTCTGGGTGCCACCAGCGCCCGGCAAAATGCCGCGCTTAACCTCTGGCAGACCAAAGCTTGCATGCTCGGCGGCAATGCGAATATCGCAGGCAAGCGCCAGTTCAAGCCCCCCTGCAAGGCAGTGCCCGTTAATGGCGGCGATAACCGGCTTTCGCGGGTCAAAATTGCGCGTCAGGCCACCTAGTCCGGGTGCATGTTCACCATGTTCGCGTCGCTCCAACGGGGTCATTGAGGCGTAAAAGGCACCAATTTCCTTCAAATCAGCACCGGCGCAAAAGGATTTGTCCCCCGCGCCAATAAGCACCGCAACGCGCAAACGTGCATCATCACGAAAGTTTTTCCAAACCCCGATCAGTTGCTCACGCATTGCGGCGTTAAGCGCATTGCGGGCTTCTGGCCGGTCAATGGTGACAACCAGAATGGTGTCTTGCTCATGCGTCCTGATGGTCATCGGCGTTGCCGTTCCGGGGTGAGACCGGACGCGCCGGCGATAATTTCTCGCAAGACTTCACTGGTTCCCGCCCCTATGGTGAAGGCCAGAGAGTCGCGATAAAGACGCGCCATCTGACATTCTTCCATATGGCTCATACCGCCGTGGATTTGCGCACATTCCCGCGCGACCGAAATGGCCGTTTCGGTGCAAAACAGTTTCGACATGGAAATTTCGGCATTGCACGGCTCGCCCCGCACATAAAGGTCAATGCCCTGATACATCAGGGCTTCGGCGGCGTGGATAGAGGTCAGGGCATCGGCAAGCCGGTGACGCCAAACCTGAAAATCAAGCAATGATTGCCCGAACGCCTTGCGGTCATGACCGTGCTGGCGTGCGGCATTCCACATCAGCCGCATTTGCGCACAGGCGATCAAGGACAGCACCAGCCTCTCGCCGCCAAAACCCTGCATGATTGGCTTGAAACCGCCATTTTCCTGGCCTAATAAATTACGTGCCGATACACGGCAGTCATCAAAGAACAGCTCTGCTGTATCGGAGGAATGGGTGCCAATTTTCTTAAGACGCCGGCGCGTCAGACCCGGTGTGTCTGCCGGGACAACGATCAGCGAAATTCCGCTATGACCCGGCCCACCGGTGCGAACTGCCGTGGTTATAAAATCAGAGATGGTGCCATTGGTGATAAAGGTTTTGGCACCGTTGATGACATAGTCATCACCGTCACGAACCGCCCTGGTGCGAAGTGAGGCCACATCAGACCCGGCACCCGGTTCGGTGACACCCAGGGCACCAATCATCTCGCCGACGATTGCTGGTTTAAGAAAAATGTCCATCAGCTCTTTTGAACCGGCAAGTTCAATAATTTTGGTGGCAAACTCCGCATGGGTCATGATCGCCACCGTCACGCCAACCGATCCACATTGCATAAGCTCTTGCACAAGAACGCTGGTGTACCAAAAATCCAGACCAGCACCGCCATAATCCGGTGATAGCCGCACACCCAAAAAACCCAATTCACCCAATTTTTGAAACAGCGCCCGTGGCACCTGCCCCTCATGCTCCCAGGCAACGGCGTTTGGCGTTATTTCCCGTTCGACAAAAGTCCTTAATGACCCGCGAAACTGTTCATGGTCATCGGTAAAACCCTGCATCGTCAAAGCCTCCAAAAGACGTTCATTCGCAACATCAAAATAAATTAAGGATAACTTATTTGTCAAGTGATACTCAAGTTAAATATGAAAAACACCAAGCCACCAGATGAAGCGGGCGGAGCGAAGGCAGATAAGACTGGTCATAAAATGCAATCGTGTCATCAGGGAAAATCAAGTGAGTTGATGACTCGGATGGGTTCTCTTGTTTGTCGTAGCCTGTCATTGCCCGATTTATTCGGGTAATCCAGAACAACGTTGCCAGGCAAGGCTGGATTACCGGGACAAGCCCGGTAATGACAATAGGAGGTTGTCCCTGACCAACGAGAGAAAGTTGGCGTCAGAAGCTTGTAAAGCGACAACAGTAAACAAGTGCGTTCAGGTAACTGTCACCCGTAATGACGGGTAATGACGTGGATCATAAACATGTAGAAAAAAACAGATGCAATCGTGTCGTCCCGAGAAAAACATCAGTTTTATCCGGGACCCATAGTACATCTCAAATTCCTGATAGACCCCGGTGTGTATGAGTTGCGGTATAACAGGTTAGTTGCGGTCATTCACCCGTCCACGCTGGCATTTTTCGCTGCCAATTCACGCCGGCCACAACACGGATTTTGCGCGATCAAGATTTTTCAACACCAACATAATTGCCGCACCAAACAAGATAGCAGTCCACATGAAATACTCCTCACTGATAATCGCGAAGAACCATGTCAGCTTTTCCGTTGGTTGAAAGTTCAGAAGCAGGAACTGAACTTGTGTGAGGGCAAAAAGTACAGAATTGGTTGCCAAAGCAGCAACGAAAAAGACGCCAACCAGCAAATGTTTCTTTTTGAACAGTGAAAATGCCAACCCCGCATAAGAAAACGCGGCTGCAATCAGTATCACATACAGCCATAATGGCACCACATTATCCGTTACATCACCACTGTTCTCGAAAAGTGCGGCCAACAGATAGATTTTTGCTGTCGCCCACGCGAGAGCACAAGACGCCAATATCCATCTTACCAATGGTTCAAATTTTTTCATCTTCAAGTTCTCCATAAACATGGTTGCAAAACACCCGATTGCAAAATTGAGAGCTTCCCAATCTGATTTGATGTATTTGATCTCGACAGCCATCGCCAGCGTCCATGACCGCCGATCATAAGCGGCAATTATTTTGGTATGTTTGATAAGATTGTTGGCTATATTTCGTATAGAAAATATTTTCATGAAACACCTCCGACCGGTTTCAACGATTTGGGAATGATCCGGTCAGTGGTTTTAAGCGAATTAGCTAAAGCTATCCCTGTTTTCGAAAGACGATAGACATGTCTTGGCGGCCTGCCGGGCGGGTCTGCCACTCTCCATTCAGAGTTGAGATATTCCTGATCGTCAAGGCGCATGAGAATGGGATAAAGTGTGCCTGATTTGAGACCCGTTTGTTTGCACAGCTCATATCCGTGCCACCAAATATCCGGAGTGGCAAAAAGCGTTCCAAGCACCTGTTTTGTCTGTTTTGATATGATTCGTCGTCGAGCCATATTTATATTCTATATAAGTAGAGTTTATAGTCAAGAATATTTTTAATCCTCAACCGTAAACGTCAATCCGGCGTTCTTGACAAGGCGCTCCACCAGCGCATTGCCCATGGCGGCTGCCGGTGTCCAGATGCCGCCGGGCGTATCGGGGCAGTCGCGCAACAGGCATATGGCTGCTTCGGCGATCATTTTTGATGTTGACCCATAGCCCGGATCCCTATCGCCCTTCACACCAACTTTAATTGGCTTTTCTCCATCGGATTGACCAATAAATAAAATGTCATAATAGCCTGTTCGCCGCTCTTCCTCGCTTGGGCCTTCGCCGGGTTTGGGCGCATCATCACTCATCAATGACCGATCAGAAGCTACGGCAAAAGCGATTTGTTCGCCTTTCTCACCGGGGCCGGTCATGAGCATTTCAGAATACAAAAAATCCTGGCCATAGGCGTGACCCATCAGAGCGTTGGAGCGATGCACATTTTTGGTATTGATCGGGGCCATGATGAAGGGCGCAAGCCAGCTTTGCAGTTCCGGGTCAAAATGCGATTTTGTACCACTGGGCTGCTTTGGGCCATCAAAGCCGGGGGTCAGGGCAAAGGGGCTTTTTAGAAGTTCAATCAGGGAGCGATCTTTGCTTGCCGCAATCATAGTGGCTTTCAGGCTCGCCGCCGTTCCGCCTGAAAATGTGCCTTTCATGGCGCGCACACGGGCCTTCACTTCACGGCAGGGCTGGCCGAACCTCCTTTGAGCCTCATCTTGCAAAACCAGCACACCCAAATCAAACGGGATTGAGTCAAACCCGCAAGACAAAACGATCCGTGCGCCGGTTTGCTTCGCATTGGCGCTATGTGCGTCAATCATTTGACGCATCCACGCGGGTTCGCCGCACAGATCAACATAGTCTGTTCCGCTTTGCGCACAGGCTTCAACAAGGGCGCTGCCATAAAACTGATAGGGGCCGACCGTCGAGATAATGACCTTTGCGCGCTCTGCCATGATTTTCAGAGATTCCGGGCCGCTGGCATCAGCAACAATCAGGGGGGTGTCTGATGGTGCACCAATTATGTCGCGCACTTGGGCAAGTTTTTGCTCACTGCGCCCGGCCATCGCCCATGAGAGTTCTTCACCACGTAGATTGCATTGAATAAGATATTCAGCAACGAGACGACCCGTGAACCCACTTGCACCATAAATAACAATATCAAATTTCGGTATGGGCATGTGATTTCTCCAGAAAGAGTTTAGATAAACAAATCGACATAGGTTTGCGAGTTTTACAAGCACGTATTTTCAAATTGACCATAACATATTTATCAAGTAACACTCAACAAATATACAAACCAGTGATTGAAAAGCAACCATGCAAAGTGCCATAATTGCCGGCATCGGCCATACAGAGTTTGGGCGTTTACCTGAACGCACGGCCTTTGATCTGGAGGTGGAGGCATCAAAACGGGCCATTGAAGATGCTGGACTAACCCCGGATGATGTAGATGGCCTCATCACCGACCCGGGGCCAGCCCAGGGTATTTTAGACGGCATTACCCCGCATTACCTGGCCCTTGGGCAATACCTAGGGCTAGATCCTGCCTATACTGGCTCGGACATTCTGGGTGGGGCCAGCAGTATTGCCATCATCCAGCGTGCTGTGCTGGCGATAGAGGCTGGCCTGTGTTCGGTTTGCCTTTGTGTCTATGGCGATTCCGCATTGTCTACGCCTGGCTCATATAGCTATGGACGCGGTGATGATGCTGCCTTCGGTTTGTTTGGTGCGGTTGGTATTCATGCCCTTGCGGCGCAACGACATATGCACAAATGGGGCACCCGGCCCGAGCAACTTGCAGAAGTGGCCATTGCCGCGCGTAAACACGCAGCACAAACACCTCATGCCCAAAATCAACGCCCGTTGACGCTGGAACAGTATCTGGCAGACAAATATATCGCCCAGCCGCTCCGGCGGGCCGATTGTTGCCTGATGTCTGATGGGGCCGCTGCTGTTATAGTAACGTGCCCAGACCGGGCGGCAGATTTGCGCCAGTCACCGGTCAGAATTTTAGGGCACGGTCAGGCCAGCAGCCTTTCAACATGGGCCTCGACAGATCATTTTGACACGCTGCCCGCAGCACGGTGTGGCCCGCAAACCCTGGCCCGTGCAGGACTAACGCCGAATGATATTGATCTGGTGATGCTCTATGACTGTTTCACCATTGTGGTTTTGATGCAGTTGGAAGATTACGGGTTTTGCAAAAAGGGTGAGGCCGGTGCTTTTGTTGAGGGGGGACGCATCGGGCCTTCGGGAAGCTTGCCGGTCAACACCTCTGGCGGTTTGCTTGCCGAAGGGTATGGCGGCGGTATGCTGCATGTGATTGAGGCCGTAAGACAGCTACGTGGTGTCGCGGAACAACGCCAGATCAAAACCGTGCAAACAGCACTGGTCAGTGGACACGGGCTTGGCATGAACACCCATGCAACATTGGTTTTGGGGAAATAACGGATTGGCAGATGAGCACAAATAGTCAAAATTCTTACCCCCTGCCCCAACCAACGGGTTTCACTAAAAAATTCTGGGATGCCTGTCAGGATAAGGTTTTAACGGTGTATGCCTGTAAAAACTGCGACCACACTTTTTTACCCGGTGGCCCAGCTTGCCCACAATGTTGGTCACCTGACCTTGTTTCGCAACCGGTTTCAGGTCTGGGCACTGTCTTTAGCTTTGTTGTCTATCAACGCACATACCACCCGGCCATTCCTGCACCCTATGTGGTGGCATTGATAGAGTTGGAAGAAGGCCCCAAACTCATTTCCAATATCATTGGCTGCGCCCCAAAGGATGTAGAGATTGGTATGTCGGTTCGCGTTCACTTTGAAACAAAAGACGGATTTTTACTACCACGATTTACCCCATTAAACCCTGACAATAAGAGCGAGGGATGAGCCATGCCCGGTGATAAACCAAAATCCAAACGCACCAAAGACCATATCGGCAAGTATGTCGCATCAGGCAATTGGGGCGAGTATTGGACAACGCGGATTAGCCAGGCACAAAGTGGCCGTATTCACGTTCGTGGCTACCCGGTGGAAGAACTCATTGAAAAATTGAGCTATACACAATCCGCTTTTTTGCTCTTGACCGGTGAAGTACCTGATGAACGCCAGGCGGCAATTTTTGATCTGGTTTTGCGAAGCGGCATGGATCAGCAATTCATCAGCGCCGCCGTTGGTGCCGCCCGCTTTACCGCATCGGCCTCACCCGAAAGTGCCATACCGGCACTGGCCAGTGGCATATTGGCCAGTGGTTCGGTCACCGGATCACCCCAGGAACCGGCAGAAATGCTTATGGAGGCTGTATCCTGGAAAATTGACGCACAAGAGGCCAGTAAAAAGACCATCGATATCTGGATGGAGCGTAGAGGTGCCGTTCCCGGCCTGGGCCATCCCTTGCATAAAAAAGCCGAGCCACGTGTGGTTGTTGTGCGCCGATTGGCGCAAGAACTGGGTGGGTGGTGCCAACATGGTCAATTTCTTGATGCCATTGAAGCCGAAGTTGAACGCCGCAAAGCCAAACGTATCCCCATAAACCTTGCCGGTGCGCTGGGGGCAATTACGGCTGATTTGGGGCTAGACCCGCTTATCATTGGTGGTTTGGGGGCCATGAGTTATGGCATGGCTCTATTGGCGCATATCACCGAGGAAGTGCGCGAGGGCGTCCCCTTGCGCATTATACCCGATCAATTGGGCGCACATTATGCCGGGCCGAAAGAGCGTCATTTACCCAAAGGCAAGGATGAAGAGGGCTAATCATGATCCACCCTTACTCTCATTATCCTGCTCGTGCGGCGCGGCACTGGCCAGATCATGTGGCGCTGATGGAAGGAACACGCACGCGTACCTATGCTGAACTGGATCGGCAGGGCACTATCATAGCCAATGGCTTGATCGAGCTTGGCTTAAAACCAGGTGAGCGCGTAGCGATATTGCAGCAAAACTGCATTGAATATGTTGAGGCGGTTGTGGGCATTGCCCGTGCAGGGGGCGCGTTGGTGCCACTTTTAGGGGTACTAACCGAAGCCGAACATGCTTTTATATTGAGCAATTCCGGCGCACAGTTTGCCATTGCATTATCACCTGACCGGGTCACACATTTACGCGCTGCCGCCACAAATGATGTAGTTGTGCTAACCTTTGAGGACACCAAGGACAGCATCAATCTAAACAAAATATCCACAATATCCGACGCTCCAATTGTTGTGGATTGTCCGCCAATGCAATTGGCACAGATACTTTACACATCGGGTACGACGGGCAAACCCAAAGGTGTCACCCACTCTTATGCCAGTGTATCGGCGGCGATGAATTTCTGGGCGAATACGTTTGATCTTAACCCGCAAGACCGCCTTCTCGGACAGCTTGCCCTTAGTCATTTTTGTGGCCGCGCCATGGACAGTTGTTGGGTGGCCGGTGCGCAATTGGTTATCTTGCCTGAGGCGGATCCGTCGGCGGTTCTACACGCAATAGAGACACACAAAATCACCATGATGTTGATGGTGCCAACGCTTCTTCGGATGTTGCTCGATCACCCGGGCGCTGTGGCCGCTGACCTTACCAGCTTGCGGGCTGTGGTTTATGCCGCCTCTCCGGCAGCACCATCCCTGGTCAAGCGTGCCAATAAACAATTGGGAGCCGTTCTGCACACAGGCTTTGGTCAAACAGAGGCCTATGGCCTCAACACAATTATGGGGCCAGAAGAACACGAGGAAGCACTGGCCGCAGGCGGCGAACGCTTAACCTCTATCGGGCGCGAATGCCCGACCGCGCAAGTAAGAATTCGCTCAGAGACAGGCGAGGATATCAAAACCGGTGAAGTTGGCGAGATATGGGTGTGCGCTCCGTGGATAACACCGGGGTTTTGGCAGCGTCCGGATCTGGACGAGCAACGCCTCTCAAATGGTTGGCTGCGCACAGGTGATTTGGGACGGGTTGAAGCGGATGGCTATTTTTATCTGGCCGATCGCAAGGAAGATATGATTATCACCGGCGGTTTTAACGTCTATCCAACCGAGGTTGAGAACGCGCTTATGGCCCATGAAGCGGTTGCAGAATGTGGGGTTTACTCTGTACCTGACAGCAAATGGGGTGAAGCAATTAACGCTTCGGTGGTCTTGCGATCAGGGTATGAAATCTCACCCGAGGATTTACAGGTCTTTGCCAAAAGCAGACTGGCGCGTTTTAAGGCACCAAAGATTATACGCATTGTGGATGAGCTTCCCAAAACACCGGTTGGCAAAATATTGCGGCGCAAATTACGCGAACCTTATTGGCAGGGAAAAACCAGAAATGTACATGGCGTAGAATAATAACAAGGGTATCGAAAATTTATACCGAACCGGAATCTGCGCTCAAATAGCGGGCGCAAGCACCGCGATAACGCACTAAGAAATGGTGAAGGTGAGAGAATTATTGTCGAACCGAAATCAAGGGTGCGACTGCACCCCGGCAATCCTTTCCGCTCCGCCCTAAGGCGCTTCTTCGCGCCGCGAGACAAAAGAAATGGTGGGCGATACTGGGATTGAACCAGTGACCCCTACAATGTCAATGTAGTGCTCTCCCGCTGAGCTAATCGCCCTATGACAAGGAAACCTTGAAACAAGAGCAGCGTCTATAGCCAAGCGCCCGGCCCCGTGCAAGGGCGCGGGTCAGTCACGTGATACTCAAGCCGCCATAACCCGTTCAACTTCGGCAACAAGTTCGCGCAGGTGAAACGGCTTGGACAATACCTTGGCATCTTTGGGTGCCTGATGCCCCGGGTTTAGCGCCACGGCAGCAAAGCCGGTAATGAACATGATTTTCAGTGATTTGTCTTTTTCGGCGGCCTTGCGTGCCAGTTCTATGCCATCAACGCCGGGCATAACAATATCAGTCAGCAATAAATCAAAGTCAGTTGGTGTCGAGCGTAAAGCATCCAGCCCTTCATCACCATCAGCGCACGAGATAACCTCATGACCGGCGCGTTCCAGTGCGCCTGCCAGAAAACCTCTCATCGAATCATCATCTTCGGCTAATAAAATTCGTGCCATGTCCACTCCTGATACCCGTTTAACCCTCTTTTGGGGCTTTTTTATGGTTGTTCGCCTTAACAATAACCCAAGAGAGTAAAGGGGTTGTGAAGGCGCAGCATTCTTTGTTGCTCTTGACGAATCCTGACAGGCACGCAAGGGTCTGCATATGAATGTCTGGAGCACTCTTGACGCGGCGGTAAGGCCTTCACGGCACATGCCCTGGCCCGGGCTTTATCCTCCGTTTGAAATTTGTACGCCAAAGCGCGCTTTGCCGGTGGTTTTTGCCTCACCTCATTCAGGGCGCTGTTACCCCAGAGAGTTTCAACAATCCAGTCGTTTGGATGCACGCTCACTACGTTTATCCGAGGATGCCTGGGTTGATGAGTTATTTAATGATGCGCCGCGTTTTAGTGCCACATTGCTGAGCGCGCGGTTTCCCCGGGCCATGGTGGATGTAAACCGTGCGCCCACAGAGCTGGATCCCGATATGTATGGCGATCATTGCCCACCTCTGTCGCAGGGAAAAAGTGCGCGTGCCCTTGCCGGGCTGGGGGTTATACCGCGTATCGTCGCCTCAGGCATACCGATTTATAGCAATAAAATACCATATGCAGAAGCTGTGCAACGCCTACATCATCTGCATGCGCCCTACCATGATGCGCTCTCGAACTTTATGGTTTCCCAAAAACAGCACTGGGGTTGTGCCTTGCTGATAGACTGTCATTCCATGCCCTCATCATGTGCAGAACATTGCCCGGGAGGGACGGCAGATATTGTTCTTGGCGATGGGCATGGCCGCACCTGCAACCCGGCACTAGCCACCCATGTCGAGCGCACATTGACCGCTTTTGGATACCGGGTTGTGCGCAATACACCCTATTCTGGCGGATATTCAACGCTGATGTATGGCAAACCGAAGCTAGGGTTTGAGGCCTTGCAAATCGAGATCAATCGCGCGCTTTATATGGATGAGAAACGGTTTGAAAAAACGAATGAATTTGCAAGGCTGCGTAACAATATGGGAAAGCTCTGCAAGGCAATTTGCACTTTTATACGCTCTGCATAAAAAAACCGCGCCCGTTTGGGCGCGGAAAGTTATGTAGGGAGGAAACACCCAAAAGGGTGGCGGTGTGTAACACCGCGTACCAGATAATATATTGCGCCGCACAAAAATCAAGAGTGCAGTGCACAAAACTGAAACTTTGGCTATCTTTTGGATCATGATTGCTTTAGCTGACGCGTTTGTCTGTTTCAGGCAAAATACCTGAGAGTAAAATTCAATGCGCAACATTGCCATCATTGCCCACGTTGACCACGGCAAAACCACGCTGGTCGATCAGATGCTTATCCAGACCGGTGTGTTCGCCGCTCATGAAAAACGCCCTGAGCGGGCAATGGATAATATCGATCAGGAGCAGGAGCGTGGCATCACTATTATGGCCAAATGCGCCAGTGTGACCTGGCAGGAAACGCGCATCAATATAATCGACACCCCGGGTCACGCAGATTTTGGCGGCGAGGTAGAGCGCATCCTGTCTATGGTCGATGGGGCAGTTCTGCTTATTGATGCTGCCGAAGGGCCAATGCCGCAAACCCGCTTTGTATTGTCCAAGGCGCTGGAACTGGGATTATGCCCGATGGTGGTGCTGAACAAGGTGGATCGTACCGGCGCAGACCCCGAAAAAGCATTAAATGCCGTTTTTGATCTGTTTTCTGATCTTGGTGCCAATGACAAGCAACTGGACTTTCCTTTTGTTTATGCTGCCGGGCGGGATGGTTGGGCCAGCCGGCAAGAGGGGGTGGTCGGCAAAGACCTGACCCCATTGTTTGAAACCATTGTTGAACACGCCCCGCCACCAGAGGCGGCCAAACGTAGAGAGCAGCCATTTTCAATGCTGGTGTCCATGCTGGATGCTGATCCTTATGTGGGGCGGGTGCTGACCGGGCGTATAGAAACTGGCTCAATACGCGTGGGGGATCTGGTGCAAGCTTTAGCCCGAACCGGAGAACCAATAGAGCGCGCCCGGCTGTCCAAACTATTTGTCATGCAAGGTATGGAACGTATCCCTGCCGAAGAAGTTCATGCAGGCGATATTGCCGCGATTGCCGGGTTTGGCACAGCCAATGTGGCCGATACCCTGGCCGCGCCTGAAGTCAAAGACCCAATAACGGCAACGGCCATCGATCCGCCAACCATGGCGGTGACCATTTCAATCAATGATTCGCCATTGGGTGGGCGTGATGGCGACAAAGTACAATCGCGGGTTATCCGTGAACGTCTGCTTCGTGAAGCACGATCCAATGTAGCTATCGAGGTACGCGACGCCAGCACCGGTGCCGATGCCCTGGAATTGGCCGGACGAGGTGAGTTGCAACTTGGCGTATTGATTGAAACCCTGCGCCGGGAAGGCTTCGAGCTTTCTGTATCCCGACCTCGCGTATTGATACGAACCGATGAGCAAACCGGCGAACGGCTGGAGCCATATGAGGAAGTTATCTGCGATGTGGATGAAGCCCATTCGGGCACGGTGATAGAGAGCCTGACACAGCGCAAGGCAGAGTTAAAAAACATGTCCCCGGCCGGGGCTGGCCATATTCGGCTGGTCTTTGATGCACCATCCCGGGCGTTAATCGGTTATGGTGGGCGGTTTTTAACCGAAACCCGTGGCAAGGGCGTGCTAAACCGGGTGTTTTCACACTGGGGGCCGTGGCGCGGCGTTATCGAGGATCGTCAACGCGGTGCGCTGATCTCTATGGTGGATGGCAAAGCCTCAGCTTTTGCGCTAATGAATATAGAGCCGCGCGGTACGCTATTCATTGGCTCTGGCGAACAGGTTTATGGCGGCATGATTATTGGTGAATGTACGCGCGGCGATGATTTGATGGTCAATCCGATCAAAGGTAAAAAGCTGACCAATATGCGCGCCTCAGGCAAGGATGATGCGATCACGCTGATAACGCCAAAGCGTCTCACTTTGGAACAGGCCATCGCCTGGATCGCCGATGACGAGCAGGTTGAAGTTACACCTAGCGTCACCCGTGTACGAAAAATAGAACTCGATCCAATAAAAAGAAAGCAAAAACAAAAACTTATAAAAAACTGAACATTCGGCACGCCTTTTGCTTCCTTGAGGGCAGGTGTTATCTACGACACCAGAGTTTGAGGTATGTTATTATGGTCAGTACAATTGATATTCATGTCGGGCGCCGATTGCGCCGCCGTCGTCGCCTTTTGGGCATGACCCAGCAGGGGCTTGGCGAACAGGTGGGCATCCGTTTCCAGCAAATTCAAAAATACGAATGTGCTGCCAACCGCATTAGTGCCAGTCGCCTGTTTGACCTTTCCGAGGCTTTGCATGTTCCGGTGCAATACTTCTATGATGGTCTTAGCAACGAAGAAGCGGCCAATGATTCCAATGTTTTGCCTGCCGATATTCTTACCCAGGGCGAAACAATGGAACTTGTCCGGGCGTATTATACACTGGACGAAAGCACACGGCGCCGTCTTTTGGAACTGGCCAAAGCCATGAGTGGATCAGCCCCGGCTGCTTAGGTCGTGAACCATAAACAGGATCAACATGGTATGTGACAATTTGTTCGGATAACAGGCGCAAAGCCGAAGGAAGCCCCATGGCTTTCAAGACTTTGCAACGCATTAACCGGACACATTGGTCATATCCGAAAGGACGTGCAACCCGCGTTAATCTGCGGCGTCGAAGGTCTCAACCGTATCCTGGATACGCTTTTCACCCTTCTTCTGGCATATTTTAACGGTTTAGCACGCCATTTTGACCCTGTTTACGAGTTCACGACCTAGGGTCAGGCCTCGTCAATGTAGGTCTTGTATTGAATACTATGGTTCCTCCCCGTCCCCAGGGTTTTGGCCACAGCCGTGCGTACCCCTTGCTTTAGTGTGCAAAAATGCCGCATATTACATTGGGTTACACTGGACGGGGCAAATAACACATGAACTGGTGCATATTTCTGTCCATTTGTGCTAAACGCCCGTCGGCGTTTCGCTTCTGGCAAGCGAATGTCATTATTGTATAAATATCAAAGGCATGATGCTGTCATGAATGATCTTCAACCGACACCGACGAAAAGTGGGATTCCGCGCAGATTTGCAAATTTTGATTTGCTGACAGATGCGCTGGATTATGCCGCAAAGGGTCAGGCCGGGCTTAATTTTTACACGGCCCGCAACGGGCTTGAAGACGTGCTATCCTACGCGCAATTGCGCACACGCGCCCTTGATGCTGCCCGGCGTATGTTGGCCGCCGGTCTGACCTCGGGGGATCGGGTGGCCATTATCGCCGAAACGGATGCAGAATTTGTTGTAACATTTTTTGGTTGTGAATATGCCGGCTTGATCCCCGCACCCTTGCCCCTTCCCGTCGCCTTTGGCGGTAAGGAAGGATACATCGCACATTTAAAGCGGATCATGCAGGTGTGTGGCGCCAGTGCCGTGTTTAGCCCGGCATCTTTGGTTGAGTGGATCAAAGATGCAGCACAAACCCTGGATTTGGTTTATGCTGGCTCTCTTGCCGAACTTCAACCAGCAAAAAAACCGGATACACCCCTGCCCCGCGCCAAACCGCAAGACATGAGTTATTTACAGTTTTCTTCGGGGACTACACGCTTTCCTCTGGGTGTTGAAATTACGCATGAAGCATTTATGGCTAACGCTCAGGCGATATGCCGTGACGGCTTACAATTGCGTGAAGATGACCGGGCGTGTTCCTGGTTGCCGTTTTACCATGATATGGGTCTGGTGGGATTTTTGCTAGCTCCAATAGCCGCCCAGCTTACTGTTGACCTATTACCAACCCGGGACTTTGCCAGACGTTCTTTGGGCTGGTTGAAAATGATTTCAGATAACCGGGCCACGCTCGCCTATAGCCCTTCCTTTGGCTATGAGCTTTGCGCCCGTCGTGCCCGCACGGCCAAACTCGACCATCTTGACCTTTCTTGCTGGCGTGCTGCCGGTATTGGTGGCGATATGATCCGCCTTCCTGTGCTGGATCGCTTTACCGAATGTTTTGCCAAAGTAGGGTTCAAGGGTAGTGCTTTTGTTGCCAGTTACGGTATGGCCGAAGCAACGCTGGCGATCAGTTTTGCGCCGCATGGTCAGGGTCTTGTCTACGATACGCTGGATTTAAACGCCCTTGACCGGGATAGTCTTGCGATGCCGACAAAACCGGGTAGTGGCGTGCCACAACGCGCATTTGCCCTGTGTGGTGCCGCGCTTCCTGGCCACAAGATAGAAGTACGCAATGCAAAAGGAACGGCTCTGGGTGAGGGCGAAGTAGGACGTATTTTTGTCACTGGCCCCAGCCTGATGAAAGAATACTACGGTAATGCAGGAGAAACAGCCTGTGTTTTGACCCCCGATGGCTGGCTTGATACAGGTGATCTTGGTTATTTTCGCAATGGCCAGATCGTCATAACTGGTCGGGTCAAGGATTTGATCCTGGTCAATGGGCGTAATGTCTGGCCACAGGATCTTGAGTGGGCTGCTGAAAATGGCAATGACGTTTTACGTGCCGGTGATGTGGCGGCTTTTTCTATAGACGATGGTGAGGGTGAGCAGGTGATCTTGCTGGTTCAAACCCGCATTTCTGACCCAGAACGACGCAGCTCTTTATTGAGCGGTATCGAGGGTCTGGTCAGTTCTGAATATGGCCTTTTGGCCAAGGTGGTCAGTGTGCCACCCCATAGCCTACCACAAACCTCCTCTGGCAAACTGAGCCGGATCAAGGCGCGGAAAATGTATCTGGAGGGGGCTTTTGAACGTGCGCGTAAATCCAGTCCTCATGCTGCGGGTACCGCGTGATTTCAAGCCCTGAGCGTCCTCTTGTTGCGCTTACCGGTGCCACCGGGTTTTTAGGCCGTTATCTTGTTCAGGCCTTGTCTGCAAAAAACTATCGTCTGCGGGCACTGGTTCGATCACTGCCTGTGCATGAGCAGTTGGCAGCACACAAATTAGAGTTGATTGCGGGCGATTTGGGCGATCAGGCCGCCCTTGAGCGCCTGACCAGGGGTGCAGATACAATTATACATTTGGCGGGAGCCATAAAGGGAAATGATGAGGCATTGATGCGGATCAATGGCGAAGGCACTAGCCGCCTCGCCGCCGCCTGGCAAAATAATGCCCAGAACGCCCGGTTGATTTGTGTATCTTCTTTTACTGCAAGAGAGCCGCAACTATCCGCCTATGGAGCCAGCAAGCATTTCGCCGAAAATGCTATGCTGGCTCTGAATGGCAATTGGCTCATAGTTCGCCCGCCAGCGGTTTATGGCCCCTGGGATCGGGAAACCCTGAGCATTTTCAAGGCGTCCCGTTGGCCCTTGCATCCCATGCTGAACGGTGAAAATGCCCGCCTTAGCCTCATCCATGTGCGTGATGCAGCCGATGCGCTGTGCGCGCTGGGCCAGGCAGGGCCAAAGCAGCAAATTGTTGAGCTTTCTGATGCAGCACCAGCGGGATATAACTGGCCTGAAATCGTCATGGCGGCGTGTCGGGCCGCATCCAGCACGCCTCGGCCAGTTCGCCTTCCCCCGGCTCTGGTCAGGCTGGCAGCCACACTTAATGGCAGATTTGCCCGGATGCGGGGCAAGGTCAGTATTTTCGATGAGGGAAAGGCCCGCGAAATCCTGCACCCGGACTGGACAGCGCAGTTGCAACATCGCGTGCCGGCTGAGGTTTGGGGGCCAAAAATAACGCTTGGCAAAGGCTTTGCAGAAACCGCATCATGGTATCAAAAAGCGGGCTGGCTATAGCGGTTTTTCGTAAACCCGGTAGGTTTTGTAGGCTTCGCCGCCAAGGGTTTCAATCATCCGGCGAACCGGGGCATTGCCTTCCAGTATCCAGGACATTTCCACCCGTTTAATCGGAGAGTTAAACAAATCCGATTCAACCGCATATATCAGCCGAAAAGGTAATATTTGCCCCAACAGACCTTCACTGAATTTTTCCCGAACCCCCATTAGCAACACTCGCGCCGTTGCCGGACGGATAACTTTCAGACGCCATAAAAGCTTAAGCCAACCAAACGGCACCAGGCGACCGTTCAAACCATCAATGGCCCCATTTATATCAGGTAGGCAGACAATGAAGGCCGCTGGCTCACCGTCAATATCAGCAAACCAGGCCAGTTCCTTGCGAATCAACGGGCGCAATTCCTTGGCCATATGCGCGGCTTCCTTTTCCGTCATCGGGACAAACCCCCAATTGGTGTGCCAGGCCTCGTTAAAAATGCTGACGATAGTTTTGATTTCCCGGTCATAGTGTTTCATGTCGAACATGCGCATACTCACATGACCACTGCGCCGCTCAGCCATTCGTCGCCATTTTTCAGGGAACAGAAAATCAGTGCCACGAATATAGGCGATGAGATCCTTGGCCTTGGCAAACCCTGCCGCCTCGATATGCCCGCCCATATAGGCCGGATCATGGGACATGAGCATCATCGGTGGCGTATCAAATCCATCAACCAGAAGGCCGACTTCCTGATTGATGGAAAGGTTAAACGGCCCTTGAATGGTATCCATACCCCGGTCACGAAGCCAGGCTGAGGCCGTTGCCAGCAATGCCTCCGTAACAGACGGATCATCAATGGCGACAATCATGCCAAAATGGCCGGTTTTGTTGTTATTGGCTTTCAGGGCCAGTTGATCGACCTGGGCGCTTATGCGTCCAACTGCCTTATCGTTTTTTCGGGCTATCCAGTATTGCGCCTCTGCATGTTCAAAATAGGGACTTTGTCCAGGATCAAGAATACCCAGACGTTCAATCTCCAAAGGCGATATCCAGTTTGGATCATCACCGTAAAGTATGGTGGACAGACGAATAAACTCCCTCAATCCCGCCTTGCCCTTTACGGGTTCAATACAAATATCCCCGGCCACATTAATTCTCAAGCCTCAGAAGAAACCAGCTGCCACCAGCGGCAAACAGAATAGCCGTTGACCAGGCGGCGGCAAACATGGGGATAATATGGGCCTGACCAAGAGAAAGCAAAATGCCGTCTGCAAGTAAAAAACTGAACCCGGCAATGATAGCAAAGCCCAGATTGCGTGATGTGGTTCCTGCACGACGTTGACCGGCGGCCACCGGCGCTGCCAGCAACAGCATGATGAGCGGTGAAAACAGTGTCAGGTATGCCTTTTGCAATTGCAGTTGATAATAATCACCCGAACGCGATCCGGCGGCATTGCCCTTGATAACCTTGCGTGAACCTGAGGTGGAAATGCTAACCTCTGGATTGGCCAGCTCTAAAATTGTGGACGGGCTAAGGGCCGTGTGCCAGGTCATGGCCGACATGGAGAACGTGCTAGATCCGCCATCGTCAGAGCCAATAAATCGATCCACGCTGTTGAGTATCCAGGCACCATTGCCTTGCCATTGTGCATCATTGGCCTGAATGCGTTCCGAGATTTGCTGATCGCGATTCAGTGAATAAATGGTGACGCCTTCAAGGTTTCGCCCGCCATTGGTGTGGGATTTAATGCGGATCACGCTATAGGTTGTGCGCGCCCAAACCTCATCACCTGGCTCGGTGTTTGCGGCTGATCGGGTTGCCGCATCCGGGTCGGTTCGCTCCCACCATGATACAAAAACCTTGTCAGCACGGGGCACGATCTGATCCGAGAGGAAAAAATAGGCAATGCCGATAAAAAGTGTTAGCGGAACCAGCATGAAAACCGCGCGATAGGGCGTTTGGCCAGAGCCGCGCAGGGCAATCATCTCGCTATTTTGTGCCAGTGAAAAGAACGTTAGTGCTGCGCCCAGCAAAGTAGAAATCGGCACCAGACCTTGCATGGTCACAGGCATACGCAAGGCAATATATTTCAAAAAACCGAAAAAGCCTTCACCGCGCTCGATAATATCAGTTGAGGCACCCAACAGGTCTATGAGCTGCATCAAGGCTGTAAAGGATAGTAACACCCAGAACATTTTGATTGCCATTTGACGTGAAAGATAACGGGAAAGAATCATGAGTTTTGCGCCTGACTGGATGGGCGAAACCGTTCTGGCAGAAGTCGCTTGATCCGCCGCGCAACAAAGTCAACCAGTTTGAAAATATGACGCAACGGCATGCCTTGCCCCTGGCCTTTTGTGACAAAAAACAACCAGGCACAGAAAACCCCAAAGCCAGCCCCAAGTCCCCAAATGGCTGGCCCGGGATTGATGATCTGCAAATCACCAAACCCCTCCAGTAATTGTATGGACTGGTGATAGGCAATAATAATGACCCCGGTCAGGGCTATGCTTTCCCATCGCGGCGTGCGTTTTGCCGATAACCCCATTGGCACAGCCAGAAGGGGAAGAAAAATCAGGGACAGGCCACGCACCAGACGCGCATGAAATTCGGATAACAAACGGGCGCGCCGTTCATCCGGCCCAGGCATTGCCGCTTCATCCCATAATTCATTTAAGGTCATTTCACGTTCGCTGAGACCTCTGGGGCGAAAAATCGGCGCGTTGGCAGAATACTCACGACTGATGTCCAGTGAGCCAAAATCCAGCGCCGTTGTATCGCCGTCCTCATTGGTTGGCATGGTGGTACCATCATTAAGGCCAAGAACCAGCCTACCAGCGTCCTTGTGGGCGACCAATTCGCCAGTTTTGGCGGTTATCGCTGTTTCCACAGTACCCTGGCCGCTTTCATCGGCGGTAATTTGAAACACAAACACACTGGTTAACTTACGCCCTTCCGGGCCAACCTCCAGCGCACTAAGGCGCAGGCCATTGCCCGTGTCTATGAATGTGCCTGGAATGATCTGGGCATCCCATGGGGAGTTGATAAGCGCATGTTTGATCGCGCTAAAAGCGTAGCGGCTATAGGGCTGAATATAACCAAACAGGGCTACACTAATCAGCGCCAATGCCATTCCGACAACAATAAAAGGCACGGCAATGCGTTGTATAGAAAGGCCGCTGCCTTCCAGGGCATCCATCTCGTTTTCTTCGCACATCCGCAAAATGACCGACAACATGGAAAAACAAAAGGCCGCCGGTAATGCCAGTCCCAGATAGTGCGGCACCAGATTGGCCGCCATGGCAAAGACCATTCCGGCCCCGCCGCCGCGTTCAGCCAACAGCTCAAACAAACGCACAATGCGCTCCAGTAACAGGGCCGTCATAACAACGGCCATCGACACCATTAACGGCTTGAACAAAAGGCGCAGCATATAAAAATCAACCATAAGCACGCGGATCTGGCGGGGTTTCATTGCTGTCCTGCGGGCAGAAATAAGATCAGATGGACTAGTCACAAATACGGCTCTGTATAATGGCAGGAGGGGGAGGTTTTAGTAAAATAAACACGTTTACACATTAGAAAAATTTACCCTGTTTGGCAAGGTTTGCTGACCTCACGCACTGTTCAAGATAACTTGTGCGGCCAGTGTTGTGGGCAAATTTCTACCGGCATAACGGTGAACATTGAGTGAAATTTTCCAAACCCCCTGCACGCGCTGCACCTCATATTCATGCCAGCAACTGACCGGATAATGTTTGCCCGCACGCACAGAAAGAGAGGCAACGCCCATTACCGGAACCGGGCCATCCGGCCCGGACAATGTATGCATGCTGGAGCAATGGGTGTGGCCGTGCAAGATCAGTTCAGCGCCGGTTTTTGCAATGATTTGAGCGAAAGTTTCAATATCTTCAAGTCCGCCGCGTGGTTTTTGTGGGCCTGCTGGTGGATGATGCAAGGCGATAATTCTGCACAGGTTTTCCCGCCTGGCTTTACTTAAAACTTCTCGTAAATGATCGCGTTGGGTCTCACCCAGCCGCCCGCTGCACCAGCCTGCAGGGGTTTCTATGGCTGTTGAAAGGCCAATAAAAATAATATCATTTTTACGTTTTGTGAAAGGAAAAGTACGGGCATTTTGTTGCCCATCCCCGCGCATATAGGGCGCAAGTTGCAAAAGCCCGTCCCGGGCACCGCCCTCATCCAGAAGTAAATCATGATTACCAGGAATTGCCGTGACATCTATCGGCGTTCCCAGGCTTTGCAGCCAGCCTGCGGCACGATCATATTCGCCGGGGAGGGAAAGATTGGTCAGATCACCGGTGACAAGGATATGCGCAGGCGCACGGGCCAGTAAATCCTTGACCATGTGATCGGTAACTGTCTTGTGGTGAATGTTGCGACGGTTACCAAACCATGAGAGAGCCGAAAAAAATCTCTTGTTGAGAAATGCACCCGGGCGCGAACAATCGCCAATGAAAGTTGGCAAGTGAATGTCAGAGACATGAGCAAAGCGAAATGATTGTGACATATTATCGACTATGTTCCCGGCGCACTGGTGACAAATAGAATGGATGAAATTAAGTCTTCATAATCTTAGGTAAAAAGAGCATAAATTGTGAATCCGAACCTGTCATCACCACTTGCCCGCATTGGCGTTGTGCAAAACCCGTTCAGCACATTGAATCGCAAGCGTTACGGCGTTCAACATGCCGCGAAAAGCGATCAGGGCATTTATGTGGAACAGGCAGAGAAAACCAGTGATATTGGCCGGATACTACAACAGTTTCACGATTTGAAGGTCAACATAATCGTTATCGATGGCGGCGATGGCACAGTGCGTGAAGTGCTTAGTCAATGCCCGAACGTGTTTGGCAGCACCATGCCGTTATTTTGCATCTTGCCATCTGGAAAGACCAATGTATGCGCCCATGACACGGGTACAGCCAGATACAAACGCGATGCGTTCAACCGCCTTCTGGCATTGCGCAAAACGGGCATTGGGCAGGAGCATTTACGCCGCCGTTTTGTGCTCAGGGTAGAATGGGAAGATGATTTTCACCCGCCGGTTCATGGCATGCTCATCGGGTTTGGCGGATTTCGCGAGGCCACAAATCTGGCGCAAAGCCACGTTCATTCCAAAGGTTTGAACCATAATGCTGCTGTGGCAATGACCATTGTCAGCTTCTTCTATAATGCTATTTTCGGGCGCGATGACCAGGGTCTACGTGCCGGGGAAAACATGAGCATTGGTTTTGATGGCAAAAGAGAAATAAACCACCCGCGCTTTGGTGCCATACTCACGACACTACAATCCTTCCTGATCGGCGTGTGGCCGTTTTGGGGCGATGCCTCGCGCGCGATCACATGGCTGGATGTTGATGCCCCGCCGCCGCGTCTTTTGGCTGCTGCCCTGGCTGTATTTAGAAAACGCCCCAAACCATGGATGGAAGCGGCAGGTTACCGAAGTGGTAGCGCCAACAATCTGCTCATAAAGACACACAAGCCGTTTATTATAGATGGTGAAACGTTTGAACCTGGCCCTGGCGGACGACTGCGAATCACAAGCGATTTACAAGTTGATTTTATTGCACCATGAGCAATACACAGGATGCTTTAGATCAATTTATCAATGTCGAACTTGGCCAGCCGGTTATGGCCGAGGCCAAGTTTCTGGCAAAACAAATTGCAGAGGAAATGGGCGAGCACGCTCTTGCAGTATTGTTTTATGGTTCATGCCTGCGCACTGGCGACGGTGCGGGGCTTATGGATTTCTACGTCCTGACCGACGGAGCCGAGGGCTATGGTTCGGGGGCCGTTTCGCGCTTCGCCCACACACTGGTGCCGCCCCTTGTGCGTTATGCCAAAAATGAATTTGACGGCAAGCCGATCCATGCCAAAGTCGCCGTCATCACTCTTGAGCGTTTTGCGGAACTGGCACAGCACAAGGCATTTGATATTTCTATCTGGGCACGGTTTGCCCAGCCCACCGCCCTTGTATTTGCTCGCGATAAGACTGTGCAGGCCAGGGTACATAACGCCATTCGCAAGGCCATTATAACGGGGATAAACTGGGCCGTTTACTTTGGCCCTGATGAAGGGACGGCAGGAGCGTTCTGGTGTGCGCTTTTTCGCGCAACTTATGCGGCTGAATTGCGTATAGAAAACCAAAGTCGGGCAGATCAAATCATCGCCCTTGCGCCGCAACGTTATGATGAGTTGTTTTTGCCCGCCTTGGCGGCGGCGGGGTATTCACCAAAGTCTACCGGACAAAATACGTTTCGCCTGTCCGATAGAAACAAGCGCCGCCTGGCCTTGAAACTAAAATGGTTAGGCTGTCAAATCACCAGCAAAACAGTTAATTTGCTCCGTATATTCAAGGGAGCCGTGACGTTTGAAGGGCGGGCAGATTATGTGGCGTGGAAGCTGGAACGACAAACCGGCGTGACGCTTGAGCTTACACCCTGGCAGCGGGATCATCCGTTGTTGGCGTCACCGCAGATTCTGTTTCAGATGTGGCGCAAGGGCGCGTTTGCAAATCGCCATTAAGCTGCGCCGCACCATTGCCTTGCTGCGCAGTCTTATCGGCCCTTTTGCTATTGGAGAGGGTGATTAACCCCAATTCCCGGCCAATTCTGGTGCAAACCTCGATCGCCAGGGCAATCTGCTCGGTCGTGTGGGCTGCACTAATGGACGAGCGTAGCAAATACCAGCCAAAAGGTGTCGCTGGCGGCAGCGCAAGATTGGTATAGACACCGGCATCAAGAAGTCCGTTCCATAACCCAATGGCCTTTTCCGGGTCAGACAAGCGAATGGCGACAATCGGGCTTATGGTTGGCCCAAGTTCAAACCCGGCCTGTTGCAGGCCAGTGTAAAGCTGCGTGGCATTATCCCATAATTTTTTGCGCAAATCTGTGGCACCGGCAATTTTAGCCAGTGTCTTGCGAGCCGAGGCAACAACAGATGGCGGCGGACTGGCAGTAAACATATAAGGGCGGCTGACAAAACGAACAATACCCAGCCCTGGCAGATTGGAAACCAGAAACCCGCCAACGGTGCCTATGCTTTTTGAAAATGTACCGGTGATGAAATCAATATCGCCTTCAACGCCTTCGCGTTCACACAGACCCCGGCCCTTTTGGCCAAGAACGCCAAGGGAATGGGCTTCATCGATCAACAAATACGCGCCATATTTTTTCTTGATTTCAACAAATTCCTTGAGCGGAACCATGTCGCCAAGCATGGAATATATGCTTTCAACAACGATCAACTTACTGCCCGACGTGCCTTCAAGACGTTTTAGCTTGCGTTCCAGATTGACCGGGTCGTTATGTCGAAAACGGATAACCTGGGCATCACTAAGACGGCAGGCGTCATAAATACTGGCATGGCTATCGGCATCAATAAGAAGATAATCATCGCGCCCGGCAAGGGCGGCAATGGCACCAAGGTTTGCCTGATAACCGGTTGAAAAAAGAATCGCAGAGCGCATGCCGTAAAAGACCGCAAGTTCCTCTTCCAGGGCTTTGTGACCATTATAACTGCCATTGGCAATGCGAGAGCCGGTGGTACCGGTACCTTGCGTCTTTAACGCCTCAATGGCGGCATTAACAGCGCCTTCATCAAAAGTCATGCCCAGATAATTATTGGTTCCCATCAAAATGGTGCGTTTGCCATTCAGCATGGCTTCTGTAGGCGAGATAATATCTTCAAACTGCAATTGATCGGGGCTTCTGCCCAGGGCTGTCAGGGCGGTATGCTGTTCCTGCAAGGGTGCAAATTTATCGAAAATACTACTCATGTCAGGCAGCTTCCTTTTGAAGAACGGCAATGGTTTTTGTCAGATCAGACAGGGTTTGAACTTCGGCAATGCGCTCCATCGGGATTGAAATATCAAAACTGTCTTCCAGGTCGAAGATGAAATCCATGATCGCCAGTGAGTCCAATCCCAAATCGCGGGTGATGTTTGTATCTGGCCCGATTATAGCATTGTCTCCCGCCCGTTCACGCAAATGGGTTTTGATTTCCAGCATAATGGTTTCAGGGTCGGTTTTCACGGGTGTATTTGATGATGCCATATCAAATTACTCTGCGCTGAACGTGCAGAACCATCCTCACTTGTTTTGGGCAGCAAATTATGGGTAACAGCTTGTAGCCCCGCCTGCCGAATTTCTTTCCCCTAAAGAGAAATCCCAGAATGTCAAATCCTGCGTACTGTACCGCATTATGGAAGAAGTGGCACGGTAAAGTCCAGTCAATAAAGGTTTCATAGTCTGACGGTGCATGAATGGACGCGAAGGTGGCCGTGAGGCTTTGAAATATCTAGTGTTCAGTTTTATTCAGGTCATTGATTTCATAAGAACAAGTTTGTTGATTGACCAGAAAAAAGGTACAAAAAACCCTATACCTAACGCATTAGTCAGGTAAATTGGTTATACACTTTTGATCCTGTTTGTGGGTGTATGCCCTAAAATGTGCGGCCAAATTTGAAGAAAAACTGCGTTGTGCTGCCACTGCCATATGCACCACCAAGGAACAAAGGCCCGAGCGGCGTGTCAGCGCCCACATAGAGTGAGCCTGAATAGACATTGGCCTGCTCATTCACATCAAAAAAGCTAAGAGGCAGCCGACTGTATTCACCAATGACCCCGATATAAATCGGAATATCAATCAGCTTGCCAGTCTGGGTCAGTCTGCGAAAAACCTCTATGGAGCCATAGGTAAATGAACTGGCAGGCAGTGAGTTGTTGGAAAATGACCCAAGTTGGCGAAATCCGCCCAGTGAGAAAATCTCCAACGAACTGTTTACCTGATTTTTTTTCGATGTTTCGCCATAACGACCATTAAGCAAGACCCCAAAGTTTGAGACATCGAACGCCGCCAAAAGGGATGCGTCTAGCGTATCAACAGAAGCGATAGGGCGACCACCCATATCATAAGTGCGCTTGGCCCGTATGCGTACCCGTTGCCCTGAGGTGGGCCAGTCATTGCGATCAAGCGTATCGGCAGCAAAATATACCCCCAGATTTGCGCGATCAGCACCACTGGTTTTGAAGTCATCAAAAATGCTGACGATTTCAGACAGGCGCGTGGTGTCGATACCGCCTTCAAGGGCGACAACACCCCATGCGCCAATCTCCCGCCCGGTGCGACCCCGCAGCCCGATTTTTCTGGCGCGAAAATCGCCGACCCTGATGCTCAAAACGTCAATTTTGCGCTGTTCCCAGCGCACAAAAACCTCAGGCTGTATAAAAAACCGCCCGGCCCGGCCCAAGGGCTGATACAGCTCGGCACTAAGGCCAATATCTGTACCAAATTCACCAGACAGGCTAAAATCCCCTCCATAAGCACTCAAGGGCTTGTGGGTTAATCTGGCCAAAACAGCATAGCTCGAGCTGCCCTCGAAATCATTGGTGGCATTTAGCCCGATTTGCACGAGATTTCGCCCCAGGCTGTTTTCATTAACGGTTAAAACAGTGGCCCCGTTTGAATGACCCAGATCAACCTCTCCAAAACCGCCAAAAGACGTCAGATTGCGCAAGCGACGGTTTTGTTTTTTCGGGTTTTCGTCATCCTTTTGACCTTGTAAAAAGCGGTTCTGGATCAGGCTGTCTTTCACCCTGGTATGGTTTACAATTTTAAGATCAGACGAAATAACGGGTGATTGAACCGCCATCATCCGCCTTCGCGCCGGGGCCGCCCTGGCCTTGATTGCCAACAGGGCATCTTTTAGGCCAAGCCCAACCTCTCGCCCGGCTTTTATGCCCTCAGCCGCCCGTTCATAGGCCGCTGTGCCGATATTGATGGTGTTGGGGCGAATGAGAATATCACCCTCGCCCATAAGGGCTAATTCACGCTCTACGCCTCTCCACACAACAATGGTGGTGATTTGCAAGGTGGTGCCAGCAACGGAAATATCTGATTGCGGTGCGTCTGGCGGATTAGAAACATCAACGGCGATGATAATATCAGCGCCCATTTTCTTGGCCGCTTCAATAGGTAAATTCGATGCAATGCCGCCATCCACATAAAGCCGACCATCAATGTTTCTGGGGGCAAAGGCCGCCGGAACCGCCATGCTGGCCAGTATGCTTTCAACCAAATCGCCGCGATCAAAGGCTTTTGCTTCACCGGTATGTAAATCTGTGGCAATGGCACGAAACGGAATTTCAAGATGATCGAAATTGGCGTCTGTCGGCACGTTGGAGAGAATTTCGCGATAAAACTGCTTTAGCCCCCGCATGGACGACAACCCACCCGGAAGTTTCACCCCGTCTTTGCCAATGCCGGCAACATTGCCGGAAAAATAGGATTCTTCGCGTTCTTTTTCTACAAATGACTTATCGCGCCGTGGGGTTCCGCCTCTGAAAATTGTGCCCCAGTCATTAGAATTAAGAATGTCTCCGATCTCGTCCGCCGAATATCCTGTGGCATAAAACGAGCCAACCACAGACCCCATGCTGGTTCCGGTTATACAATGAACAGGTATTTCCAGTTCATCCAGTATTTGCATCACGCCAACCTGGGTGCTGGCCTTGGCCCCTCCCCCGCTTAGCACCAAACCCACATCCAGCCCGTCTTTATCATCAAAATCACAGGCACTGGCGGCATGAGTAAACAAGAGCAAGATAAACCAAACCACACCTGTTGGTAAAAACCGCTTCATTTTATTCCCCCACATTTTTGCTTCACCTGTTCGGCAAAGTACCTCATACCATATCAATCCTTTTAATAAATGTATGATCTAAAGCATTGAGGGAAGCCATGAAAATAGCCAGCTGGAATGTCAACTCTGTGCGCACGCGCCTACCCACTATTATAGACTGGCTGAAAGATGCCCGCCCGGACGTGGTCTGTTTGCAGGAGATCAAGTGCCAGGATGAGCAATTTCCCACCCAGGCCTTTGAAGACCTAGGCTATAATTGCGCGATACATGGGCAAAAAAGCTATAATGGTGTGGCTATCCTGTCCCGTTATGCCATAGAGGAAAGCATGACTGGCCTTCCCGGCGATGAAGCCGACGACCATGCCCGCTATATCGAGGCCGTGGTCAGCGCCGATAAAGGCCCATTACGGGTGGCCAGCATCTATCTGCCCAATGGCAATCCCAAAGAGAGCGAGAAGTTTGATTACAAGCTGAACTGGATGCGCCGTTTGCGCACCCACGCCAAAACCCTGCTTGCCTATGAGGAAAAACTGGTGCTAGCCGGGGATTACAACGTGATTTATCGCGACGAGGATTGTTGGGACGTTGAGGCATGGGCCGATGATGCACTTTATGCGAGGGAAGTACGCGATGAGTTTGCTGCCCTGCAATGGTGTGGCTTAACCGATGCCTGGATGGCCAGGGATGCCCGCGCCCATCAATATACTTTCTGGGATTATCAGCGCGGCGCATGGCAACGCGGCCATGGCATCCATATCGACCATATTTTGTTATCATCACAAGCCACCGACGTCCTGCAAGGCGTGGCAATAGCCAAAGAGACCCGGGCCATGGACAAACCATCGGATCATGTGCCGGTGATCGTGGAACTGGACGCATGACCGAAGTGCTCTAGGGTCCAGACTTATTCAAATGGTTTAATTTCATGCTTTTAAGGGGTGCTGAATGGAAGAAAGTCAATGCAGCAAAGGCTAACTGCCTTTGCAAGGCTGAGTTTCGACAGACAGCTTCTCATAAAAGCACCTGTAAGGCGAGGTCTCTTT
>JAJFFQ010000045.1 GCA_021776565.1 Robiginitomaculum sp.
GCTAACTGCCTTTGCAAGGCTGGGTTTCGACAGACAGCTTCTCATAAAAGCACCTGTAAGGCGAGGTCTCTTTTTCGCTTAAAGGCGTCAAAAGGTCTTGAAAATACACCATATTTCCTGCGCCCTTTCTCCTGTTTAACCCAAAAAATACCTCCTCGTGAAATCAATCATCTGAATAAGTCTGGACCCTAGTCAACAAAGGGAAGGACGTGTGGCCCTCATAATTCTCCGGTTTCAGGAGATTGTCGAGATGAGGGGATGAAAAAGACAGGCAGAACAAATTGATGCGCCCTCTTAAAAACGTGCACCCTTAGTTGTCACTTGCCTAACCAGCTCATTCATATTCGACAATCCCCTGAATTAAGGCACCCCCAAAATTCTTTTGCGCAGCAATACACTGTCTTCCGATATGTTGGCGTTGAATAAACGACCTGAAACAATCGCCCTAGAAGCTCATTTCAAATGTTACACCAACATAACGATCAAAATCACGCGGCACATTGCCATGCTCGGGACGTTGGCGGAAGAACCGCCCGTCAGGCACAGCCCCATAGGTAGGATAGGCCTGTGCAATACCAACAAGCTCAGGCACCGCCGTCGGGTAAGCACCAACCAGACGCTCCGCAATACCATCACCAAAGTTTGTTTTGCGTGCAAAATAATGCTTGTTAAACAGGTTCTTTGCAAAAGCGGAAAATCTGTATTTTTTGTCTGGTGACGTTACACCCAAAAACAGGTTGTGTATCCCTACCGATGGCATCGTTGTGCTGGCGTCATTATTTGCTTTGCCACCGTGGTTGGTAAATTCAGCCGATTTATAGCGATAGTTCCAGCGAATATAACTGTCCCAATTGGAAATGTTGAAATCAACTGTTGCATCAGCCGTTATGGTGTCTTTGGGCGCATTGGCCAGTCTGGCACCATCAAGCTCAAAGAACTGCCCTCTGCGCGGAAACGTGAAATCAAAGAATTCACCATAGTTAATCACAGGCGTACAAGCACTTGAGGGCGCACCGTTGGCAACCGCCGCACCGCACGTAATCAATACATCGGTATTGCCAAACCGTGCCTTGACATGGCTCCAGTTTGCGCTGAGCGTCAAATGTTCAACAGGGTTAAGGATTGTTTCGAGTTCATACCCGCGGGTTTTCAAGGTACCCGCATCAATGATGTCAAACTTGCGAATGGGCTGTCCACTGGCTGTAGGGTCATTACCAATGTTTTGCAGTCCGCCATTGACAATGGGGAAAAGGGTGAAATCAAGATTTCTTAGCCTGTCCTGATAATGTTTGAATTTGGTATCAAAAAAGGTGGCATTAAGGCGGAACTTTCTGTCAAACCATTCTGAACGCAGACCCAGTTCATAATTTTCTGCTGTTTCAGGCGGAACAGGATAGCGTGTATCAAGGTCAATTTGACGAATGTTGCTGTCAGTAAACCAGCCAACGCCCTTATAACCGGTTGAATAATTACCATAAAGCATGAAATCATCTGTCGGCTCAAACTGTAATGCAGCCTTATAGATAAATGCCGTATCGCTGTTCTTTTTTTGTTGGGTGGCAAATGGCGTGGACGGATCCCGTTGATCCCTGTCTGCTCCTGGATTGTTCGACACTTGCCCAAAGAAAGGATTAGTGACGAATATCCGGCCACCGGCAACGGAATTGGGGCCACCGAGCGGAATTCGGTTTCCATTTGCGTCAAATACCCACAACAGATTGGGACGGGTATCGATATTGGCAATACCATCATCCCGAATGTCCAGGCTGAAATCCTGACGTTCGTGCAAAAGACGCCCGCCGACAACAGCCGTCAACTTGTCTGTCATATGCAGATTCAATTGACCAAACAGCGCTACATTATCGGTAATCAAATGATTGTTTCTCAATTCACGGTTGAATATCGTATCAGCAAACGCAAACTGCCGCCCGTTTAATGCGGTGGCCCCGGCGACATTATCAAAGGTAAAGGCAAAACTACCACAATTGGTGACCTCGAAATTACTGTCTATGGTGCTGTTGCCAAACCCTGGATCCTGACAGGCAAGCACCTTCTGATTACGGGTTACCTTTGAGTGCATATAAAAGGCCCCGGCTACGTAATCAATTGCCTTGCCAAGCGGTGAAGCAATACGAAACTCGTTTTGAATGGTATTGCTTCGCACCGGCCCGGCAAAGTTAAGGGGAAAGGCATCAATTGCCGTGCCAATCAGCGAATCATTTGTCTGCAAATCTGTGTTCCTATAATGCAGGGTGTACGTCAGAACATGATCTGAAGGCATGGTATGATTAACTTCAAGCGATGTGCCAAAAGTCGTGCGGCCACCATAATCACGATTGGCCGCCGCCGACGTGCGGTCATTGAATTCCCCGGCCGGCGTTAGTGACACATCGTGCAGCGTTGTCCTTAGCAAACTCTGCAATGCAGCGTCATCAAGGTTCAGGCCATCAATAACCGATTGCGGTATCTGACCAAAATTATTGCCGATGGTAAAGTCATCACGCTTGAGAAACACTCGAATACCCGGCCCAAAACTGACATCCTGGTACTCTGCCCGTAACAACACATCGGTATTGTTTTTCAGTTTTTTCAGGTATTGAACACGGCCACCTATCCCATCACTTTTGCCGCCATTAGGGCCAGGCAATACATTTTCCACCCACCCGCGTTGATTTTTCACATAAACATTGACGCGCAGTGCCGCAGTGTCATCCAGAACTGTATTATACATGCCAGAAGCGCGATAATCCCCTACAGCACTATGGCCCGACCCAGCAACTGACACTTTGAATTCACCCACATCGCCGTCAAAGGATGGCCGGTTCGTCCTTACCAACATAGCGCCGGCAACCGTGTTCTTGCCAAAAAGTGTACCTTGTGGGCCTTTCAAAATGGCAATGGACTCTATATCACCAATGTCGCCAAAAAGTGAGGAATTTCTAGCCAGAACCTCTCCATCAACATTCACCGCAGAACTTGGCTCAATGCCGATAAAAGATTGATTTGAACCGATACCCCGAATGAGAAAACCGACATTACGCTGATCGTTATTTTCACGAATTGAAATACCTGCGACCAACTGATTAATATCTTTTAGCGAATCTATGGCTTGTTCCTGGAGGCGCACCCCATCAATAAAGTTGATGGTTAGCGGCACGTCCTGAAGGTTTTCTTTGCGTTTTTGCGCCGTGACCGTAATGACATCCAGCTGCCCACCGTCCGCCTCTGTCGCCTCCTGCGCAGTGGCAGGAATGGTGATGCTTGAGAAAACAAGAGCAAGAGGCAGTAACGAAACACCGCCACGTGCAACAGAGCGCACCGAAACTTCCGCAGATTTTTTCATCATAAACATGGTAATCCCCTTTATATACACGATTTGCAGCGTCCAGAATCAAACCCCTCAATCCGCCCTTTTAGTATTGCGGCAGATTTCAAATCAGGTTTTTACTCAGATTTGACCAGTCCAATTGCATACCTTTTAACCGTTTATGGATACCTTTTACCATACCATTGTGATTCGTCAATTCTGTTTTCTTGATAAATAAGGAATATTTTGAATAAAAAGTCAGTATTTTTACCAAAACCCATATAGACTCTTGACGTCAGCGCCGTAATAAAGTGGTAATAAGTTGGTACGCATTTAGGCTGCGCGCCTTGTATCTGCTTTTAAAATTCATCAATAAGGATCAAGATGGCACCTTTCCTAAAAATCATAGGACCACTCGATGATACTGATCGCGAGCCATTATATAAACAATTGCAGCGAAAATTACGCACAGCGATTGATGAAAACGCGCTGGCACCTGACGAGTTGTTACCTGCAGAACGTGATATGGCAGCAGATCTCACCGTATCACGCATCACCGTCCGTAAAGCCCTGGAAGGGCTTGTTACTGAAGGATTGTTGCGACGCAGACAAGGAGCCGGTACGTTTGTTGCTACACGCGTCGAAAAGAATTTTTCACAACTGACATCATTCTCAGAAGAGATGGCAGCGCGCGGCTTACAGCCACACAGTCAGTGGATTGAAAAAACGGTGAGTGAAGTCACATCAGATGAAGTGATGAGTTATGGTTTAAGCCCGGGCATGAAGGTTTTTCGCTTTCATCGACTTCGATTTGCCGATAATTCCCCCATGTCTCTGGAATATACGATTGTACCCGCATTTTGTTTGCCATCAATTGATGCAGTTGAATCATCCTTATATGAGGCGCTGGCAAAAACCGGCTACCGCCCGGTTCGTGCACTACAACGGTTACGCGCCATTTTATTTAATGCAGAACAGGCAAAGCTTCTTGAAGCCAATGAGAATGATGCAGGACTGTTGGTAGAGCGGCGTGGTTTTTTGAAAGATGGAAGGATTGTTGAAATCGCCTGCTCATACTATCGCGGCGACACCTATGACTTTGTTGCTGAATTAAATGGCTAGGGTCAGACCCTAGAGCCAGACCTTAATTGCGTTCAGTCTTGAATGAGTACTTCCAGAGAGGCCCCCACGTGTGCAGCAGCCGGCCCCAATAATAAATGAAGGCTGTTGGGTTTTGGTCGAGCAATACCGCGCGCGCCGATATTATGAAGCTTTTGCTCATCAACACTGGCAGCATCTTTAAGTTTGAAGACCAACCTGCTCGAAACCACATTAACCGACAAAATATTGCCCGCACCGCCCAGTGCATCCTGGAATGAACGAATTTCTTTATCATCAAAACGCCTCGCAGATAGCGTTTCTGTTTTATGCGCGGCCTTTTCATTTGCTCCATTATTCAATAATTCGGGAGATGGTATTTTAGTATTGGGAACCCTAAGACCCTCTTTAATTTCGCTCGCCACCTGATCTGCTATCGGGCCGAGCACAACCTGTAACGCAGTGTCAGAGAGCTTGATAACCCCTCGAGAACCAAGGACTTTTAATGCAGCCTCATTAATATCTTCAGCACTGCTGACCACCAGTCGCAAGCGTGTTGTGCACGCGTCTACAGACTTTAGATTTTGTACCCCCCCCAAAGCCTCAATAAATGCCTGTGCCTTGTCATTGTGCTCTGCAACGGCTCTTTCACCAGCCATTGTTTCGACTACAGTATCCCGACCCGGTGTTTTCAGATTGAGTTTGACAATGACAATCCTGAATAAAGTATAATAGATCAGTGCGTAGACGATACCGACAGGGATCAACAATAGGGGCCGCGTCGATTTATTGAAATTCAGAACGTAATCAATAAGCCCGGCAGAAAAGCCAAATCCCATCTTCACATCAAGAAAATCCAGTAATGCCATTGATGCACCAGTGAGAAGAGCGTGAACCGCGTAAAGCACTGGTGCCAGGAAAATAAATGTAAATTCAATCGGCTCAGTCACGCCAGTCAAAAAAGACGTCAGGCCAAGTGAAATATACATACCACTGACTTCACGGCGCCGTTCTGGTAATGCCGAGCGATACATTGCAAAACAGGCCGCTGGCAGACCAAACATCATCACCGGGAAAAACCCGGCCATAAACGCACCCGCCGTTTTATCGCCGACAAAGAAACGGTTTAAATCCCCTGTTGTTCCATTATAATCACCCAAAATGAACCAGGCGACATTGTTCAGGATATGATGAAGTCCTGTAACAATCAGCAACCTGTTCAAAACACCATAAACGAATAGCCCTGCCTCACCCGCACCAACCACAGCGCGACTGAACACATCCATCGCGCCTTCAATATAGGGCCATCCAAAACCGAAAATAGCGGCAACAATGACACCGCTGGCACCGGCAGCAATGGGTACAAAACGCCGACCGCCGAAAAAAGCCAGGAATTCCGGCAATTTGATATTTCCATAACGGTTGTAAAGAGAGCCAGCAATTATCCCTGAAACAATGCCAATCGGCACACTGAGTTTGCCTATTTCCTTTTCCCTGAATGCAGCTTCAGCCAACCCCAGGGCATCTTCACTCAAACCATCCAGAACCTCTGCGGGTACGCCAATCAGCGTTTGCGCGCCATGCGAGGCCACCAGATAACCGACCAGACCTGCAAGCCCTGCTGCGCCATGGTTCTCTTTTGCAAACCCCACCGCCACGCCAATGGCAAACAACAAACCAAGATTGGAAAATATTGCCGCGCCTGCGGCCGCAACAAATGGAATGTCAAGAAGATCTGGCTGCCCGAAACGCAAGAGCAAACCTGCCACAGGCAATACGGCAATAGGCAACATAAGGGTTCGTCCCAAATGCTGAATGCCCGTCATTATTTTTGCCATTGCCGACCTCCTTATGCCCACTCATTCAGGTGAGGCCATTTTTTACATACATGGTCGCGTACTTCAGACGCTGCGCTCAGGTTGATTGCTTTGTGTGCCATTTTCTGACAATCACCATAGGTCAGCGTGCGGATAATTGCCTTCACATCCGGCACGCGCGCACCCGTTGTTGAGACCCTGGCTATCCCCAGACCGATTAAAACAGGCAGCGCAACAAGATCAGAAGCAAGCGCACCGCAAAGACTGACCTTTTTGCCCTGGGCAGCCCCTGCCTGCGCTGTAGTCTTTATCATACGCAATACAGCCGGATGCAGACCGTCTGCATGCTCGGCAAGAGCAGCATTTCCCCGATCCATTGCCAGGACATATTGAGTAAGATCATTGGTACCAATAGAGAAAAAATCAGCATCTTTGGCAAGGCCGTCTGCAAGAACAGCTGAGGCCGGTGTCTCAATCATAACGCCCATGGATACGGCCTTGGTTATGCCAAGCTCTGCACGAGCTTCATCCAGAATTTTTCTTGCTGCCAGCACTTCGCCAGACGTAACAACCATGGGCAACATTATCTGAATCATGTCGCTGGACTGCACTTGTAGTATAGCCCGAAACTGGGTTTTCAGTAACTCAGGATTACGTAGTGAAATTCTAATGCCACGCTGACCAAGGGCTGGATTTTCCTCCATGGGAATATCTATATATGGCACGGGTTTGTCGCCACCTATGTCGAGCGTACGGACAATCAGCGGGCGACCATCCAATTCATCAGCAATGGCCTGATATGCTTTGCACTGTTCCTCTTCATCAGGGGGCGTTGCCCGGCCAAGGAATAAAAACTCACTGCGTAGCAACCCGCATCCTTCGGCACCATATTGCACAGCACCGGCGGCTTCATCACGCGCACCAAGATTGGCAAAAACCTCTATCCGCACACCATCCGCCGTTTGGCAAATTTCATGTGCACATTCACGTGCGGCGCTCTGGTTTTGTTGTCTTTTGGCAATGGCCTGTTCTATCGCCCGGCATTTCTCAAGAGGCGGAGCCACATGCAACTGGCCCCGGTCTGCCTCAAGAATTACCGACGTCCCGTCAGCAATTGTCCGCACACCCGGCTCACAAGCCACCAGCACCGGAATTCCCTTGTCTGCAGCCAGAATACAAACGTGTGATGTCGGCCCCCCGCCCACTATACATACACCACCAACATTAGCGTCGGCCAAACGAACAAACTGGGATGGAAGCAGCTGTTCAGCAATGACAATTGTGCCTTTGGCAATCTGCTGGTCAGCCTCATCACTCTTTCCAGACAGCACAGCCAGCACCTGCATTTGCAAATCAAGCAGATCATCTGCACGTTCCTGCATTCTCGGATCATTAAGTGACGACAGCAAAGTGGCCTGGTCACACGAAACTGCATGCCACGCAAACTCGGCACTTTTGCCGTTTTTGATAAGCGTGTTTGCGCCCTCAATAAGCTCCGGGTCTTCAAGAATTTCCAGATGAGCCATCAATACGTCTTGTTGCGATGCCTCTGCGGCAATGGCTGCGTCCTTCAAACGTCTGCGAACCACCGCAATGCCGTTTAAAAGCTTGCTTCGTTCTTCAGCACTGCCAGCGCCCGTTTCAGGAAAATCATATTGTCGGCTTTTCAACTGGACAATCTTTCCAACGATCAAACCCGGTGCGCCGGGGGTTCCCTGTATACTTGCCGAGCCATCCAATGCAACCGGTTCAATCTTTGCTGCACTCTCGATCAAGGTATCGCTGCTGGTTACTCTGGGTGCGGGTATTGGCACAGGCTTCTCACCAAGCCCATCTGAAATTTGCGCCATGATTTCTTCAACTGCCGGCTCCGCATCCAAACCAGTAGCGGTCACAACAACCTCATCGCCAAGACTCAAACCAAGCCCCATCAGCGATACAATGCTACGGGCATTTACGCAGCGTGTGCCAGTACTAACCGTTATTTTTGCCTTGAATTTTTTAGTGATTTCAACAAGTCGTGCCGCAGGGCGCGCATGGATGCCGTGAGCCAAAGGAATCGTCGTTGCCCGGGCAACTGTTTGCGCCCTTTCCTCGGATGCTGGGGAATTGTCACCCGGTTTGGGCAAGGTGCGCAATTCCATGAGTAAATCACCCGTAGTCACAACCCCCTCATTGCAACGATTAATAATTTCATACTCATCACCATTCATGACAATGATAGGGGTCAGGAGGCTTTTTGCTCGTGCCGCCAATATCTCAAGATCGAACGATAGCAATAAATCGCCTGCCTCAACTTTTTGACCTTCTTTTGCATGAACAACAAACCCGTCACCATCCAGCGCCACAGTATCAATCCCTACATGCATCAGGATTTCTGCACCCCCTTGAGCCCAAAGGGTTATTGCGTGTTTTGTCCGGGCGACAGAAAGAATTTCACCGGCGCATGGTGCCCATAATTTTCCCTCTGTTGGATCGAGCAAAAGACCATCGCCCATGACCCGGTTCGCAAAAACGGCGTCAGGTGCCTCTGCCAATGATCCAATCCACCCTTTTCCAGGTGCTTTGATGCTGCACAACGTCAAGTGTGGCTCCCTTTCCCTATTCTTCTGTCCCCAGACCGTAGCGTAATAAAGCCTGCCATCGGGGTTAGTCGTATCCTTACTCACCTCCCATCGCAATAGATACTACCAGTAGAATACCTTTACGGTTTTTGAACATAAACTTTTCTTACAAATGGTGTATTTATAACAAACATAGACAAATTACAAATACCAATATAGGACGTTTGGGGTTTATTTTCATAAATTGGTTCTATATAGTGACGTTAATTTTAATGAAAAAGGTGGTGATGAGTTTGGGTGCACTCGCACTTTTAATAAACATACAAACAAGCCGATATGAGAAATAGTGTTGCCAACCACTAATTTAGTACGAATACGGACAGGAAAGTCAAACAGCATGGGTAAGATTGAAACCACCCCGGCATATAATCACGATACTTTAATGTTCGCAGAAGCAGCAGAGTCAGGTGCCGCAGTGCGCCGGCAGCTCTTGAGCAATGCAGATCAGTTTGCCCGTATCGGCATATATTTGCGCAGCAATCCACCAAAAACAGTTATTACCATCGGGCGGGGCAGCTCGGATCATGCCGCTGTCTATGCAAAGTACCTGATCGAAACCCGACAAGGCGTCATCACCAGCCATGCCGGGCCTTCTGTTAATTCGATCTATGGCATGACATTAGGTGCGCGAAACACCATGTGTCTGGCCATATCACAATCTGGGCAAAGCCCTGATCTGGTCTCTGCGGTGAAAGGCATTAGGAATGCAGGTGCGCATATTTTTGCCTTGATAAACGCAGAAAATTCACCTCTTTGTGCCGCAGCAGATGAAACAATCCCTCTTTGCGCCGGGCCGGAATTAAGCGTAGCTGCGACCAAGTCATTTATCACCGCACTGACTGCAATTGCCCAGATTGTTGCCCATTGGGGCAATGACCATGAGTTACTTGCCGCCATTGAGCAATTGCCTGACCACCTTGATGAAGCCTGGGCGCTCGACTGGAGTCCAGTAGGCGAAGCCCTTGTTGACGCACGCAACCTCTTTGTTCTGGGGCGAGGCGTTGGGTACGGGGTCGCGCGCGAAGCTGCCTTGAAACTCAAGGAAACTTGCTCACTGCATGCCGAAGCCTATAGTGCCGCAGAAGTTTTACACGGGCCAGCCGCCCTGGTGGAAAAGGGATTTCCAATACTTGCTTTTACCCAAAACGACAAAACGAAAAATAGTCTTATTGAAACACTCTCTACCCTTGCCAGTCGCGGTGCCCGGGTTTTTGCTACCGGAGTAGATCACCCTGCTATTGTAAAATTACCCAGCCTCAATGTGCATCCGGCATTACAGCCAATTTTAATGGTTCAAAGTTTTTATCGGATGGTAAATTCTTTATCTATTGCCCGCGGTCTTGATCCGGATAGTCCGCCAAACCTCTCCAAAGTGACACTTACACTATAATGATAACAGCACTCACAAATGGCCGCATATTTACGGGCAGCGAAATTATCGCTGATCGTTGTGTTTTAATTGATGACTCCAGGATCGTTACAATTACCACGACAGAACAACTACCGAATGATTATGAGATATATGACTTGCGAAATGCACTCCTCGTACCTGGATTTATTGATACACAGGTCAATGGTGGCGGTGGACATCTCTTCAATAATGCCCCCACAGTTCAAACCATTCGTGAGATTGGTCTAGCGCACCAAGCCTATGGAACTACTGGATTTTTACCAACACTCATCAGTGATGAACTGAAAATAATTGAACAAGGCATAAGGGCGGTGGATGCCGCAATAGATGAAGGTGTCCCTGGTGTATTGGGCATTCACATAGAAGGGCCGTTTCTCAGCACTGATAGAAAGGGCGTCCATGACCCACAAAAATTTCAACGCCTTGAGAAAGATCATATTGCTCTTCTCACCTCACTCAAGCGCGGCAAGACGCTCATCACGCTTGCTCCGGAACAAACAACACCTGAGCTTATCTCCCTGTTGACTTCCAAAGGGATAATTGTCGCTGCCGGGCATACGAACGCCACCTATGAAATGACAAGCAAGGCAATTGATGCTGGTGTCACCGGTTTCACACACCTGTTCAATGCCATGTCGTCAATAACCGGCCGGGAACCTGGCGTGGTTGGTGCGGCACTTGAGGATCAGCAGAGCTGGTGCGGTATTATTGTTGATGGTCATCATGTCGCCCCCACCTCTCTTAAAATTGCACTTCGATGCAAACCAGCCGAAAAATTCATGCTGGTTACTGATGCCATGCCAACAGTAGGAATGACGACAAAAACTTTCACATTACAGGGGCGGGAAATTTCGGTGCAAAATGGTGTTTGCATTTCTGAAAACGGCACTTTGGCTGGATCAGACCTTAATATGTCACAAGCCATACGTAATACCGTATCCATACTTGATGTTGACCAAAAATCTGCCATCAATATGGCAACGTGCAACCCTGCGGCATTCCTTGGCCTTGATGCTGAGATCGGACGTATAGCGCCTGGTTATCGGGCAAATTTGGTCGCCCTTGATGCAGATTTTGAGGTTATTGAAAGTTGGGTCGATGGCAAAGTTTTCAACAAAGAATCACCAAGTGAATACCCTGCCAAGCATACTTCGCAATTGGGCATGACCAGAAGAACGTCATCCTGATTTGACTTGACGATTTTAGCCTAATCATCCTTTATACGTTTTGGTAACCACGATGAATACCAATGAAAAAAATACCGGGTCTAAGCTAGTTCCAGTAGATCCGTTTGATATTGTAGTTTTTGGTGCCACAGGGGATTTGGCTTTGCGCAAGCTTTTGCCGGCGCTTTTTCATCGTTGGCGTGATGGGCAGATACCCGCTGAGTGCAAAATCATTGGGGCCTCACGCACAATGATGGGCCGCGATGCGTTTATCGCAAACGTTGAAAAGCATTATCACACCTATTATCCGGAAGAAAAAAACGGCGCGGATGATTGGAACGCTTTTGCAAAACACTTGCATTACTGCACACTGGATGTGTCCAGCAAAGACGCAGACTGGCACGAACTGGAAACTTTGCTTGTCGGCGGTGAAGATAAAATCCGGCTTTTTTATCTGGCTTTGCCGCCAGAACTTTTTGGCCCGGTCAGTGTCAATATCGGTGCCAGAAAACTGAATACGCTTCTTGCACGTATCGTGCTGGAAAAACCCATCGGACATGACCTGGCTTCTGCGCGCGATATTAACAATGCGGTTGGCAAGATATTTCCTGAACACGCAATTTTTCGCATTGACCATTACCTTGGCAAAGAGACTGTTCAAAACCTCCTTATCCTGAGATTTTCCAATTCGCTTTTTGAGCCGATCTGGAATGCCAATGTGGTCGATCATGTGCAAATCACTGTGGCCGAAACTGTGGGAGCTGGACAGCGGGCCAGTTATTACAACACTTCGGGCGCTTTACGTGATATGGTGCAAAATCATATGTTGCAATTACTGTGTCTGGTGGCCATGGAGCCACCTTCTGATTTTGGTTCTGATACAATCCGCGATGAAAAAATCAAAGTTTTGCGGGCCTTAAGGACAATAACGTCGGCAACGGCCACCACAAACACAGTGCGCGGGCAATATCGTGATGGCGCCATAAATGGCAAAGCGGTATCCGGATATGCGCAGGAACTGGGACAACCTACCGATATTGAAACCTATGCCGCGTTAAAAGTTGGCATCGACAATTGGCGCTGGTCGGGGGTGCCGTTTTATTTGCGTACCGGCAAGCGTATGGCTGGTCGGCGTTCTGAAATTGTTATCCAGTTCAAACGGGTTGCCCATGCCCTGACCCCGCCTGAGGCCGGGCATTTACATCCCACGCGCCTGGTTATCCGCCTACAGCCTGATGAAGGGGTGAAACTGCTGCTGATGACTAAGGATCCTGGCCCAGGCGGCATGAGACTTCGGTATGTACCTTTAAATCTGAGCTATGCAGATACATTCTGCGCCAGATACCCGGACGCTTATGAACGTGTGCTGATGGCGGTAGTGCGTAACGATTTGGGCCTGTTTATGCGCCGCGATGAAGTTGAGGCAGCATGGCAATGGATAGACAGCATATTGGCGGCGTGGAAATCGGATGAAGCCCGTTGCCATTCTTACGCCGCTGGAACCGATGGCCCCACCCAGGGGGCCATGTTAATTGATCGAGGCGGACGAGAGTGGTTCGATGGCTTATGAACGGGCAAATCAGGCTCTCATCTGCTTTGAAAATGCCGCACAGATGGAAGTTCGGCTTGCGGGTCTGATTGCGGATCGCCTTGCACTATCTCTCAAACAACGCGGTAGTGCCAGCCTGGCACTTAGCGGCGGCAATACACCGCGAGGACTTTATGCGCTCCTCTCAACTGCAAAACTTGACTGGGCCAGTGTTCGGATAACTCTGGTGGATGAACGGTTTGTGGCACCAAACCATAGTGCCTCAAATGAACGACTGGTAAGTGAAACGCTTTTGCAAAACAATGCTGCCGCCGCAACATTTCTTGGCCTTCGCGGCGCCGACGCAACACCAAAAGAAGCCGCACTGGTCGCCAATAAAAGACTTGCCGGGTTGACGCTGCCCTTTGATGCGGTGGTTCTGGGCATGGGCAATGATGGTCACACCGCGTCCTGGTTTGCCGGGGCTGAAGGTCTTGGGGCAGCACTGGATTCTCAAAATACAGCACGGTGTGCACCCATACGAGCGCCCCAAAACCCGATAACCGGTGAGCACACCGAACGCCTTACCCTGACTTTGTCAGCATTGAAAAATGCCCGCCTTTGCGTATTGGCCTTGAAAGGTCAGAGTAAAAGTGATGCCTATGAGCAAGCACTCCATGCTGGGCCTATCCAAGACATGCCTGTTCGAGCCATCTTACGTGCGCCTATGGGCGCCTTCTGGCCCTGTTGGGCACCATAAAGGGAGATTGTCGTGCACTCAGTCCTAAAAAAGGTAACAGAGCGCATTGCCCGGCGAAGCGCAAAATTGCGTACACAATATCTGGATCAGATGCACCGCACCGCAGAGAGCGGGCCACACCGCACACATTTGTCTTGTGGTAATCTTGCCCATGGATTTGCCGCTTGTAGTAACGCTGACAAAGCCGCACTGGCTAATAATAAGGCACCCAACATTGCCATTATCAGCGCCTATAACGACATGCTTTCAGCCCACCAACCCTTTGGTGCGTATCCAGGGCAAATCAAACAAGCATTGCATGACGTTGGTGCTGTAGGGCAAATGGCGGGCGGCGTGCCGGCCATGTGTGATGGAATAACGCAAGGCCGAGCCGGTATGGAACTATCTTTGTTCTCACGCGATGTGATTGCCATGGCAACGGCCATTGCGCTTTCTCACGATATGTTTGATGGCGGGGTTATGCTGGGGGTTTGCGACAAGATCGTGCCCGGTCTATTGATTGGTGCCTTGCGCTTTGGACATTTACCATTTGCCTTTGCACCTGCAGGGCCAATGACTTCGGGTTTGCCCAACGAAGAAAAAACCCGCATCCGTAAACTTTTTGCCGAAAACAAGGTGGGCAGGGATGAGCTGTTAAAAGCTGAAAGTCAGAGCTATCACGCACCGGGCACCTGTACATTTTATGGCACCGCCAATTCCAACCAGATGTTGATGGAAATTATGGGTTTGCATCTACCAGGCGCTGCGTTTGTTAATCCTGGCACACCGCTTCGCGATGCCATGACAACAGCAGTTGCACAACGCATAGCCCAGATAACCCCTCTTGGCGACACCTATACCCCAATTTGCGATATTGTGGACGAGCGAGCCATTGTTAACGCTATTGTGGGCTTGAATGCCACAGGTGGATCCACCAACCATACTATCCATATTATCGCCATTGCCCGGGCAGCGGGCCTGATTGTCGACTGGGATGATTTTGCTAGCCTGTCGGCGATTACACCGCTTTTATGCCGCATTTATCCCAACGGCCCGGCAGATGTTAACCAGTTCCATGCGGCCGGTGGGCTGGGATTCGTAATTAATGAACTTTTGTGCGCAGGCCTCATACATGAAAACGTCACCACCATCGCCGGGCAAGGGCTTGAGGCGTACACGCAAGACCCATATCTGGATGGTGACAGTCTAAAATGGCGATCTGGTGTCACATGCTCCGGCAATAAGCAAATTGTTGGCAGTATGGATAAACCGATAAACCCTGATGGGGGGCTGAAATTGCTCAAAGGTAATCTTGGGCGTGCGGTTATCAAGGTTTCTGCTGTAGCACCAAAGCATCAGATCGTTGAGGCTCCTGCCATCACTTTTTCCTCTCAAGACGAGTTGATGGAACGCTTTGGCAAAGGCGAACTGGAGCGTGACTTTATCGCCGTAGTGCGCTTTCAAGGCCCACGTGCCAATGGCATGCCCGAACTGCACCGGTTAACGCCACCTCTGAGCATTTTGCAAGACCGGGGGTTCAAGGTGGCGCTGGTGACTGACGGACGCATGTCAGGCGCATCGGGGAAAGTTCCCGCCGCCATACATCTCAGTCCCGAAGGTCTTGATGGAGGTATGATTGGCAAAATCCTTGATGGTGACATGATCCGGCTGAACGCAAAGGCTGGTGTGCTGGACGTTCGGGTTGAACAAAAGGAATTTGAGGCACGTCCCCTTGCAAAAACAGATTTAAGCAGCAATCGGCACGGCGTGGGGCGAGAGTTGTTTAGCGGCATGCGCGCGCGCGTAAACAGTGCCGAAAACGGTGCGCTGTCCTTTGGCTGGAATGATGAAACCCCATGATGGATACAGCCTTTCAAAATCTTTGTAATAATGCCCGAGTGATCCCGGTCATTGAGATTGACGACGTAGGTACGGCTGAGGATTTGGCCGGTGCGCTAATCAGGGGCGGGATTGGTGTTATTGAGCTGACATTACGAACCAGGGCGGCGCTCCCGGCAATGCAGGTTATGAAAGCTCTATATCCAAATCTTGTGGTTGGCATGGGCACTATAGTGAACGCGGATAATGCGCGCCGTGCTGCCGATCATGGGGCAGATTTTCTGGTATCTCCCGGGTTTACGCATTGCCTCGCTGAAACGGCAAAAGAGCTGGCTTTACCTTTTTTGCCTGGCATCGCCACGCCCGGTGACATCATACGCGCCCGGGATCATGGGTATAGTTTTCTCAAATTTTTCCCGGCAGAAGCGGCAGGCGGCGTGCCTTATCTCAACGCGCTTAGTGGGCCATTTTCTGGTGTCGTTTATTGCCCTACAGGTGGCATTGGAGCAGATCAGGCCATTGAATACCTTCGTCTACCCAGCGTGGTCTGTGTTGGCGGTTCCTGGGTAGCCAGCAGAGCAATGATTAAGGCCTATGACTGGAAAACCGTTGAGCAAAACGCACGTAAAGCTGTTGCACTCAGGGTTAGTAAAATGGTCTGAGCTTGGCATAAATTATGGCTTCCTGGTATATTCTTGAAGCTGCGAGACCATTTCACCCAGGTTTGACATTATCGTCTTGAAAAAGTAATGGTGCACTTAGACACGGAAACCTCGAACCAATTTTGGGAAGAACACCTGAAAACCTCATGAATGTTGTGTCGGGTCCTGCCTTCCAAGAATTGTGCTTATTTCTACCAGTCCATCGACAATGCGAAAATAGATGCTATCAACGCCACACACACTGCGTCTGTAATTCTCGAGAATATCATCAACCTCAGGGTACGAATAAGGCGTTTCAGCGATTTGATCAAATCTATCAAAGAGCTCATTATAATACGCATCAGCCCTAGCTTCACCAAAGGTACGGAAACCATACAGGTAGATGCGCCTTAAATCAGCTTTGGCTTCTTCTGTTAGAGCATTTCCGGTTTAGTTTGATCCATATCCGCTTGCGGCAAAGAAGTTTGCACATTCCTGTTTTGAGAACAGTTCAAGGACTTTTCCGGCACTCTTCCAAACGGCATCCACAGTTCTGGGGGCCAGTCGTTTCATGTGCGCCTTGAGTTTTGAGAAAGCCAACTCGATGGGGTTCAGGTCGGGCGAGTAAGGTGGCAAGAACAGCAACCATGCGCCCCGTTCCCTGATGGCCTCTTTAGCGGCGGCGACCTTGTGGGCTGGCAGATTATCCATCACCACAACATCACCCTTTTGCAGGGTCGGTGCCAGTTGGGTTTTGATATAGGTGACGAAGGCCGGGCCATCCATGGGGCCGTCCAGCACCCACGGTGCGGTCATGCCATTATGGCGCAGCCCGGCAATGAATGTCATGGTTTTCCAGTGACCATGGGGGATGGAAGCCACCAGTCTCTGGCCTTTGGCAGATCGCCCGCGAAGCCGGGCCATCTTGGTGTTCAAGCCAGTTTCATCAATGAACACAATACTGCCCAGCCGGTGCAGATTACGTTTCAGCCAATCCTGGCGCTTGCGCCAACGGGCGCGGGCCGCACGCACATCACCACGCTCCTGCTCACTGGCGTGAGCCGTTTTTTTTATAGGTGACCTGCTTGCCACGCAGCCAGTCATCCAGTGTCGAAGAGCCAACCCGCAGATTATGTTCTTCTTTCAGACGCGCGCATATTTCAGCCAGCGTCATATCCGGTTGCCCGGTGATCCAGCCGATGATGCCATCGCCAAACGGATCGAGCTTGCTCTTGCGCCTCGCAGGTTTCTTGACCTCAACATGGCCCAGTTCCGTCGCCTGCCTGACCAAACGAACCGCCGTACTGGCCGCCACCTTGAACCGCCGACCAGCTTCACGGCGCGAAACCCCCGTCGCAACCAGGTCAACAATACGAAGTCGTAAATCTCGAGATAAAGCCATGAAAATTCCTCCTGATTCCTTGAATCAGAAGAAGATCGCTTCGTAAACCTGTTTTTGACTCTAAACTGGCCGGAAGTGCTCTAG
>JAJFFQ010000046.1 GCA_021776565.1 Robiginitomaculum sp.
GGTGAATGTCTCGGTGGGCAAAGGCACCGCTTGTGTTGTTGTGTCTTTGACAAACCCGCCAAGCACACCACCGGCGTTCTCAAACACAGATATGTTCTTGTTCGTTGTTCCGTCATTGATGGAAAAGAGAGTTTTGTTCACTGCTTGCGCGCCAGCAGGGACTATGAACTCAATAACAATTGTCCCTTCGGTTGTGTTAAACCCGGCAAAGGGAAGGATGCCGGATGGCACCAGCGAGATGTTATCAGCATCGCGGGTGGCACTGGTGGTGGTGGTCGGGATGTAGGATGATAGGGTTGGCGTTTCTTCCAGTTGTGCGCCCCAGATTAAAATATCGCACGTGTCATCGGTTGCCGGGGATAAACCACCACGTAGACCCAGTTGTAATTTGTCTGTTGCGAAGGCAATCGCCAACGCCGTATCTGTGATGCGCTGCCAACTGCTTGTGACCGTGACGGTTTGAGAGGCAATCCCCAACGCCGAGGAGAACCAGATTTCCTGATTAGCCTCTGTATTCGATTTGATATATACTCCGGCGGAACTATCATGAGGGTTGGTCAGCCCTGAAAAACTCTGTGCGATTGTAGATATATCGCCAGTTGTTGTTCCTCCGTTAAGATCGCATTGCAGCCGGTCTGCTGTCATGGTGCCATCTGGTGCAATCCCGGCATTGGCTGTCACGACAGCTGCTATACCTGTCCCGCCGGGCGCTTCTGTCCAAACTGCGTTGGTGAAATCCTGACTGTGCAGAACAAGATTGGTGCGGCTTTCTTCGACCAGCAGGCCAAGGTCTGTGATGCGCGGTTTGTTTGCCGGGAAAAGCTCCAGGGTGTCATCCGAGCGGGGGGCGTAGCAGGTGGTGGCTCTGGTGGTGGAAAGAAGGCTCGTCAAGCGTGCCGGGTTGTTATCAATCCAGCTAGCCCCGCCATTAAACCCCAGACGCATCGCAGCGCGTTTCGCCCCGAATTGTACAATTTGCGAAAACGCCGGAGCCACGGCGTTAAAAACCCCGTGGGAACTGGTCAGATCAAGGCTAAGGGCGTTGAGTTTCGAGCGGGCATTTTTGGCGGCCTCTATGGTGGCAAAGACCGAAGAGAGCGTGGCAGCATCAACCGCCGAAGCACTGACATCCATGGCGATTTGAAAGCTGAAGGGCGCACCGCCAAAGTCAAACCATTCGGTCACACTAATGGATTGGTCCAGGGCATTAAGCGCGCTCTTTAACGCTCCCACAGTTCCCTTGACCCGGTGCGTAGAAACGCTGGCCGCAACAACGGCACGCTTGCGGGCCTCTGTCCAGCTCACGTCCCACACATCAACCGAAAGCGCCCAGGCCAGCCAGGGCAACAGCTCCAGCGGGATTGTCTCCGGGTTCCACAGGGTGTGAACACTATCATCAAGGCTGCGCGCACACGTTTGCTCCAGCGTTGTCTCGGTAGCCGTGGCATTGGGTGGCAGCAGGGTTTGCACATCAGGCATTGGCGCACCCCTTTACAGAACGGCACCGGCCCACACCCCCACCCGACCAACCCACGGCAGCATACTTATGGGTTGGTCGGGTGGGGGTGTGGGCCGGCACAGCATCAGGAAAAAATGTATCAGGCATTGCCCTGCGCCCCCGTCACTGTGATGGTCTGGGCAAAGCTGGCTTCTGTGTCCGCGATCACCACATCGGCGGCCGGAGCGGTCAGCGTTACCTGCTCGACGCCGCTCTGGTGCAAGGCCGCATAAAGCCCGGACAAGGTGACATCACGGCCAAGGCGGCGGCGTGTTGCCGCATAAGCGGTCACGGCAATTTCTGCAGCGGCGCGAACAATCTCGGTGTCCGGGCCGGGTGTGATGAGTAAATCGGCGGTGATGGTATAGGGTATGATCGTGGCAGCCTGCACCAGTACCTGATCGGTCAGCGGCCGCACATTTTCATCGTTCAGCGCGGTATCGACAGCCGTTAAAAGCGCGGGTGTTGGCGTGCCATCGTTTGAACCGGCCAGCACCGTAACGGTGACAACACCGGGGTTCAGGCTTTGCACCAGCACATCAGCCACATCAGCATCAGCGCTTAATGCATGAAACAGATAGGCACCCACCGGCCCGGCGCTGGTAAAGCCCTCTACCGCCAGTGCCGCACGGGCGCGAAGGCGAGCATCATCCTCGCCTGCGGCGCGGATAACGCCCAGATTGGCCACCAGATTATCAAGGTCAGCGGCAATGGCGGTGGCCAGCATGGAGGCCCGGGCCGCATGATTGATGCGCGAACGCAGGGTAAGTTCGCGATAGGCAACAACCTCAAGAAGTTTGACAATGGGTTCGGATTCCAGCGCCAAAACGTTGGCCAGTTCCGGTGCGCGCACAAGGAGGTCGGCCTTCATGGCCGCGAGAATAACCTCATAGTCCAGCACCTCGACAAAGTCAGGCGGCGGCAAGGCGGACAGGTCAAGGGCGGAAAAAGCGGTCATGGGGTTCCCCCATGTTCATTAGCAATGCGGCAACGGCCCACACCCCCACCCGACCAACCCATGGCAGCGTACCTAAAGGCTGGTCGGGCGGGCGTGACGTCCTGAAACATTATTACGGTCGAGACGTTCATTAAATCACCGCCTCAAGGACGCCAGACGCGCCATCATAAAGAATGTCCAGGTCAGCGGTGAGTTTGCCCGGTTGCAGCTCATGAGCACGCACACGTATCAAGGTGATGCGTGGCTCCCATTGATCCAGCGCCCCGGCAATGGCAGCAATGGCTTTGGCAATGGTCACCGAATTGATCGGGGCATCAACAAGATCAGGCAGGTTTGAGCCATAATCGCGGCGCATCACGCGGCTGCCAATGGGCGTCGAGAGAATGTCCCGAACAGACTGGAGCAAATGCTCCCAGTCCTTCACCGTGCCGCCGGTTTGGTTGTTAAGGCCTGTAACCATGCTGGATTAGCCCTTGCTTTTGCTTTTTGTGGTGGTGGTTTTCTTTGGTTCCGGCACCGATGCTGCCAGCTTGATAGCGTTGCCGATCAGGTATTGTGCTTCGGCTTTGGTCAGAAAAACCGAACTATTCTCTGTCCGCCATGCTCCGGTGATATTCTGCGAATGCAAAACCTTGTATTCCTTTTTAGCCATATCTTCCTCCTAGCTGGCCGACACGGCGGCCGAACCACTGATGATTTTGTTTGTGTTGGGATCAACCGCATCGCCCTTGCGGGCCACATCCTTGAATGCGCCGCCCGATGGGCCGAGTTTAATTTCAGGCGAGTCGACCACAACCGTGTTGGCGTTGGCCGCGATGGTGCTGCCGCCAATTACAATGTTCACCACACCATTGTTGGCCGTAATTTGAGTTTGACCGACAGTGATCTGGATCTCGCCGTCATCGGGTAAAGTGATGGTGCGCTTGTGCGTAGCGCGGTCATATTCATCCGCCGCGCCATCGGCCCAGCGAGTGCCACTGACATCCGGATTTGTTGACCAGGCGGGCATGGCGTCTGAATAAAGCGCGCCGGTTATAACGCCTGCGGCCAGATCGCCCGATGGTGACAGCACAGTGACCTGCTCACCAATTTCCGGTGCCCACCAGGTGACGTCCGTACCCGCACGGTGGGTTAGCCAGGGCAGAAAGGCTGTGACAAGTTCGGGTGCAAGCTGCACGCGGGCGCGGCCCTTTGCCAGATCAAGTTCAGTGATGGTGCCGGTGCGCACGATATTATTCATGCGCCGGGTCAGCTCTGCCAGGGCATAGCGCTGGTCGTCCATCATGTGCCCCCGTTCACGTGCAGATAGTCGTCCACATGGGCGGCACCGATATTGGGGGCAAAGCCGATATAGAGGTCGGCGGGCAGGACGCCATCAATTAGATAGGCGTCCACGCCAAGGCGCAAAACCTGCGTCCATTCCACCGCCCAGATGGTCGCGCCGGTTTTGGCCAGTTCGGTACTCATCATGGTCTGGGCGCGGGGTGGTTTGGCTGCCCCGGCAAAGTCCAGACCAAAACGATTGCCGGCAATCAGTGTGGCCAGTGCGCCAGCAATATTTAAGGCACCGTCATCACGAGAAAGCCCGGGCTCATCCTTGGTGACCACGAACGCGGCGATACGCACCCGCCAGTCAATCTCGCCAGAGGCAGCCTCTTTGGGGTCTTCCATGGCCAGAACAGCCACACGAACACCGGGTGCGCGTGTGGCAAAACGCTTGAGGCTTTCGGCGCTAAAGCGGCCTTCGTGGGCCGCGACCTCATGCAAACCAGGCAAGGTCGTACCAATGGCGGCAATCACGGCATCGCGGAACTGGACAAGGCTCATGGGGTGCCCCCATGTTTTTTTGTGATGCGGTGCCAGCCCGCACCCAGTTTCCTCCCCTTGGCGAACCAACCCACGGCAGTGTATTTATGGATTGATCGGGCGGGTGATGCTGGCAGAACTGGAGACTGATAATTCATTGCAGGCTCCCCGCGACCATGCCGGTGACCAGTTCAAGAAGTTCATTCTCATTGTCAGCCGAGAGACCAAGGAACGGGCGGGCGGGGGTCGTACCATCAGCGCTGCCATGTTGGTGCACGGCGGCATAGATCAGGTTGCTGCCGACCTCAATGTCCTCTCCGGAAATAGTCCAGGCAATGCTGTCCAGCAAATCGCCCGAGGCCATAAGCAAAGACTGGCCGCGCTTGCGGCTCTTTTTATAGCTTTCTGACCAGGCCACCCAGGGCGTGCCATCGGGCGTGGTTTTTTCTTGCGCAATGCGGCGGCGGGTCTGGCTTTCAACCAAAGCCCCAGCGGCAATGTAAATCTGGTCAACATTCGCACCAATGGCATTGATGGCGGCGGTGGCCGCTTCAAGTCCTTTAATGTCAAATGTAAGCTGTGTTCCCGCCATTACAGATCACGCATGGTTTGCCGGGTGAAAATCCGTTCAGGGCCAGATGTGCTTATAACAGCCGGTGAGGTTTCTTCCTTACCGTCTTCATCTTTGTCGAGCGGCAAGGCGGCCTTGCCGCCACCGATCAATTTGAGATGTGCAATAGCATTGTCATGGCGCTTTTGCTGACCATCTGTGGCCACATCTGCCCGGCCAGCCAGATAGTAAATCGCCAGATCAATGGCAAAGCCGCGCAGAATTTCAGGAATAACAGGTAATGGCAGACGGTGCGCCTTGCCGATATGGCTGTCGATAATGGCGGCGGCACGGCCAAGGGCCATGCTCACCGCCTCATCGTCAACCGCGCCGGTATTGTCTCTGTCGGTGAGGACCAGCAGGAGGTCCTCACCGTGGAGCGTTTCAATATCAGCGCGGATCGCATACATTACTCAGTGGTCCTATCGCGGTGCTTGCGCCCGCTATTTGAGGACGTTGTCTTTCGCCCTACCGCTTCGCTATTTGAGGACTTGCTGTCCTCGTGCGCGCGAATGAACACGTTAGGATCAGCGTCAAGCGCCTCGCGCTGGTCGTCGTCCAGATCATCAACGGCAATCACCAGCGGGTTTTTACCCAGAGCCAGTCCGGCCCGGCGATAAGGATCACGGGCAGCAGTAATTGCTACTCTTTCTTGTGCTATTGCGGTGCTTGCGCTTAGCTTTTGAGCACGTTGAGTTTCCGTTGCGCTATCGCGATGCTGACGCTCGCCCTCATCCTGAGGAGGCCCCCCCAAATTTTCCGGGGGCCGTCTCGAAGGAGAGCGCGTGCTCTCATCGTCAGGCATGGTCTCGGTTGCAGGCGTTTCCGCCTTTGCCACGGGGGCGGGGTTTTGTGCAGGTTTTTTTCTAGCCATGATATGCTCCTAAGCCAGCCAACGGGATTCGTGGACGTCCACATCATCAAGCCAGATGTTGGATTCACCGGCATTGATGAGCGCCGCCTTGATAACCTTGCGGGCCTTGGCACGATTGGCGGTACCAACAACCAACAAATTGGGCTTCACGCCGAGTTTGACACCGGCGTCATTGGTCAGCGCCATCATGGCATTGGCCGCCGCCTCATAATTGGCGGCATCCAAGGGTGCTTTTGAGGCAAAGGCCATTTGCCAGAACCCGAAACCGGCAGCCTCGCGGGTATCAACGCCATAAACATATTCACCACGGTCAAAGACGTTGTCGTCAGTCTCGCGATCCCTGGAGACAAAGTTGGGCGCTTTGCGTTGCTGGTAAATCAACGGCTTCAAGGGACGCGTGGTATCCATCAGGAACCAGGGCACACCGCCGCCAGCCTGCATGTTGGAAACTGACTGACCGTCAACCGGATGATCGGCATCAAAGAAGTTCTGGCCATCATAACAAGCGGTCTCAAACCCCTTGACCAACAGATCAAAGATCAGGCGATCCGGATTTTCCGCCGCCGCCTGTCCCAACCCTTGCAGCATCGGGCCATACATTCCCAGCGTGTCATCTTCAATGTCATCACGCTGAACTGAAACTGTGTCTTCAAACTTGCGATTGAGAATTTGGTAGGCCTTTTCGGACAGCGATTTTTTATACCGCTCGCCAATCCATTCGCGCATGGCCGGAAAATCACCCAACCAGCCATAGGTTTCCAGCTTGGTTGTAGAGGTAACCGTTGTGGCGATGGCCGTATATTCAGAGGCGACACCGTCAAAGCCGGTTTGAAACTGTGTTTGAAAACCGGTGCGCAGGGCCGCCAGTGAGGTAGAGTTAAGTAACATTGTTCTCTCCTTAGAACTGGACCCAGACGCCAGCGGCGTCCACGTCAAAAATTGTGCCCACGGCGGAGCGGGTGTTTACGCCATCGGTTGCGGCGATCGTCTGGTCATCAACGGCGAAGGCTGATGCACCAATGTCGGCAAGGGTGATCGGGTCGCCCGCATCATTGGCAAACAGGAAGACGCCGCGTTTGACGTCCATACGCACATCGCCATCGGCAATGCCGCCGGTGACGGTTTCTTGCGCGCGGCCAAGGCCGGTGAGGTTAAGGGCAGTGATCGCAGCGATTGCCACGCCCGCCTCAAGAGCAACCAGGCTGCCCTGGTAAATTGTCACTCCGGCCTTGACCGGCACGGCGCGTAAATCGCCCGGGCGCTCATCGGTGGCGCGGGCCTGGGATAATTGGGCCATCAGGCAGCCTCCTCTTTTTGTGCTTCAAGGGTTTTGAGAAACGCTTCTTCGCCAATGCCAAGAGCGCGGCACGCGGCCTTTTGTTCAGCATCAAGTGTGCCGGGTTTGCCACCTTTGGCCTCACCCTTGGGTGCATCACCAGCGATTTCGGGGGCATCACCAACGAATTTCTGGAAGGCTTCAAGCCCGCCAGCGGCGCGGCAAGATTGCGTGTAATAATCTTTAGTGGCCGGGGTGATTTTGCCCGCCGTCAGGGCGGCATCAATAGCGGCAGTAATGGCGGTATCACGGGAGACAGTCTCCTGTTCAGTCAACTTGCCTTCGGCGGTGACCGCGCGGTTTAGCGCCTTGTCATAGGTTTCGCGCGGAACAAATTGATCCAGCGCCGGAGCCGCCTTGGCCGCCTTTTGTGCATCAGTGAGTGAAGCGGCTTGGGAATTGATGGCTTTGACCACATCATCCTTGCCAGCGTCTTCACCAAGGCCTAGCGCCTTGGCAATATCTTTCAGGTCTTCGGGCTCCACAATGGGATCCTCCTCTCTATTAAGCGCCATCAGGCGCAGTTCTGGTTGATTAGTCAGCGCCGCAGAAACCAGGCGGAATATCTCGCCGGAATCTTTGCGGTGCATAAAAACAGGGGAAATGTAGCGATACTCGCGGGCCTCTACGGCAGCACGACCGCTCATGTTCCAGTCTATCCGGCCCCAAATGGAGCCGCCGTCGCGCACAGCCAGCTCTTCTATCCATGCCGCAGCCGGTGCTGGCTCACCTTTGGATGCCTTGATTTCGGACGCATGCTCAAAATCCAGTGGCAATGCCATGCCGCGCGCTTTGAATGTCTCGATCAGGGCTTGCGGGTTGGTCAATGGCCAGCTCTTGCCGGATCGGCCTGTGATAACCGGCCCTGCAGGCAGCAACTCTATCCAGTCTGGCACCTTGCCATCCGCATTCATGGCCACTGCCACATCACCAAAGTGGCGGGTGCCAGAGCTGGGATTTGCGGAACAGGCTTGGCGGTAGTGAAGTTCTGTGGTTACCATGGGAAGAAGCTAGAGGCCGCACATTGGCAATAACACGCTGACACCTGTCAGCGTGAGCGCCCTCAAGTAGCGAAGCGATAGGGCAAATGGAAAATCTGAAAACCTCAACGGCAGGAACATCGCATAATCGCTCACTGACAAGCACACAACCCCGCGCCTTAGAAAGGCTTGGAAAGGGTCGGCAGCGCCAAGAGGCGGTTTTTCGGGGGAATGTGCGGCCAAGGCTGTCTTAGGGCCGTGTGGTTGAATTTTTCAATGAAGTGGCTATGTTCAGTATGCGGGCGAGTCAATTATCCTGTCACCTACCGGCCCTGGCCGAGCAGTGCGAGGGAGACAGCAGGTCCCTCCGTCCGCTTTTTTTCATATTTCAGTGTCCTATTGCGATGGTAAACCGTAGCTTTGAGGACGTTGATTCTTTATTTCTGGCCCGGCCTGTATTTTGGGTCAGCGCCTTGCACCAGCTCACCTTCGCGTCTGGTTTTGGCAAGTCTCGACAAGCCCGTTTCAAACATGGTGCGGATTCGCAGCACACTTTTATCGACCGTAGCTTTTATCGGTAACATAAATGTGCGCCCTTCAATGAAGGCAAGCACCCTTAATTCACCGCCTGGCATTTTCCATATCTCGCCGCGTTCCAGCATGATTTGTGCGCGCGACCATTGGCGCGGGGTATAATTGCGCTGATCTGTTGCATGGCCGATAGCCGCCTCATTGACCACCACCAAGCCGGTCTTTGTACCTGCAATGCGTTGGATTGATGTCGGCACGATAGCAATCGGCCACGGCGTTGAACTCCATGGCTCCGGGTTGTCGGCTCCCTTTCTGCGCTGCCCCTTGGCGCTGGCCTCTTCAACAAAGCGCTGGAACTGTGGCAACCGCGCCAGATCAATGGCGGCGGCGCGGGCAAGATCAGGATTGGAGGAGATCAGTTTGCGGCTTAACAGTGCTGCCAGATTATCGCCGCGTGCCTTGCCGGGATTGCTGGCCCAGCCCGGATCAATGCCGCGGGGCACGGCTAAGGTCTCGCCGGTGCGGTCATTCTTAAAAGGCACATCAGGCACGGCGGGTGCGGGCGCACCGGAATATCCAAGGCTGCGGGCCTCACTTTCGGTAATTTGGCGCAGCCAGCATTTACAACCCCAGCCATTGGGCGGGAACCATTCATTCCAGAACGGATCATCCACAGGCAGGATCAGGCCGTCTTTTTCCACATGGTGCGGGCGGTGAACCTCGGACGGGCCAAGGCGATAAAGGTAATATGGCAAACCAGTTTTGGATTGCTGGCCGCGTTCCCATTGCCCGGCCGCACGGGCGGTGCGCATATTGGTGCGCCAGATAGTGCGCAGGCGACGGGGCGAACCCAGTTGCACTTCGCGCACTTCGCCGGTGTCCGGATCGGTGCGTTCATCCCGGCCCCACCAGCCCAGGCGTTGCAATTCCGGTGTCAGGTCTTTCTTCCAGTCTGCAAATGTACCGCCCTTATCCAGTGATTGTTGCAAGCTGTCCCTGATTGAGGTCAACACATCCAGCTCGGTTGCTTTGGCCACAGTGAAGGCAAAGGCATGTTCCTGCGCCCACACCTCTTTCCAGTCAAAGCTGGGCTGCAAACCTTTGGCGGTAAAATAATCACGCACCGCGGCGGGTGGCTCATTGGAAAAAGTAAAGCCGGGCTGGGATTTACTGTCCGGCATCGCCTTGGCCTCTTGTTTTGAACAAGGTTTCGGCCAGTGCCTTGGCTAAAGCGGCGCTATCCATGTCAGGCACGATATTTGAAAGCCCTTCAAACACCTCTTGAGAACTGTTTGAACGAGCAATCAGCTCGCGGATCGGGGCCAAAAGCGGATCAATGATGGGTTGCCAATCGCCAAGGTCGCCCGCTTCCAGTTCGTCAAGGTCAGCGTCCGGGGTGATAATTTCACGGTTTAATGCGCGCGCAGCGTTTAGCGCCGTTGCCTCATCGGCGGGCGGAGACGCTGCTCCCGCACCCGCAGGGTGCAATATTTCGTCATCCTCGTCCGGCTCATCCAGGCCGAGCTTTTCACGCACCTGGGCTTGCTTGATGCGCACGCCCCGGTCGGCCATATCCTTGACGCCAGAAACCCATGCAGTGAGCTCTTCTTCATCTATGGAAAGAAAAGAGACCAGCGGATAGTTTTCCTGCGGGCCGTAATTCAAATCAACATAAGGCTTGATAACATCGCGATTGATGGTGCCTGCCAATTGCCGCGCATCTGCCTCGGCAATATCGCCCCGCACGGTATCATGCACATTGGCCTGACTTTGCGAGGAACCATCATCGGTGGTCATGGTCTGGCCCAGTACCGCTTTTGAAACCTGCCGGTCAAAAAAGCTGCCCGCCCGCTCAAACAGGTCAGAGCTGGACGCCCCCTTCATAGCCTCCTGAAATTCAATGCGCATGCTTTCGGGCAATATCGCCGCAGCATCGGTGCCGATATTGGCCACGGCCCTAAAAAGCGCTTCCTTGTCTTCCTTACTGGCATTTGGGCCATAGCGGCCAACCCGCAAGGGAAGGCCATAGGCCTCCATAAAACCCACCCAATCCTTGATTGAATAATTCTTGAAGAGGAATGACCAGGCCACCAGCCGCGCCAAGCCACCGCGAATGGGGATGCCAGTTTTCAGGCGTGGCTTGTGGACGGCAAATTTATAAGGTGCCAGCGCTTCTCCAAGAGGATTTTGCTCGGTAACCAGCAACAGGGTGCGGGCATCATCAAGATCAAAGCGAAACCATTTCGGGTCACGGTGCTTGTACCCGCTCGGTTTCCACTGTTTGCCCCGGTCCCAGATAATTTCAACAGCAGAATAGCCTTTGCCCAGACCATCCAGCAGTTCCTCGCGTAGCTCTTCAAAGGCCGGTTTTCTGACCAGCCGGGCTATTTCATCTGCAATGGTCTTGTCGCGTTCGCTGTCCGAGGCTGGTTCCACATGCCCGTCCATGCCGCCCAGCGCCAGCTTTCTTGTTGAAAGCACCGAGGCATAATGCGGGTCGCGTTCCTCCATCTCTTCAGCCAGCACAAGATAATCATGGGTATCACCCATAGCGGCGGCTTTAAGAATGCGCGCCAGCCTGACGGGCGTGAGACCTGCAACCACGCTGGGCTCTGACCATGCCTGGCGAACACTGGCCAATGAGGGGGCAGCAACTTCGTTTTGCAAGGTCTTCTTTGCCTCTGCAGGCGAGGGCTTGGTTTCGGGTTCGGGTTCGGTTTTGCGACCGAGGTTAAAAGGGAATTTCATTATAACGCTCCTCGATGGCCACGAATGCCGCGGCCGCCACCTTCGTCTTCGTCGCCGCGACCTGCGCCAGGCGGCACCGGTCTATATTCAAATTTCTGATAAGGGTTTTCGGCAGCGCCCACAGCCAAGGCCGCCGCCCAGAACCGGTCGGCATGGCCATCCGATGATCCGTCTTCGGCAATGCGCGGTGCGCCGGTGCCGCCTGATATTTTCTTGATCGAGCGAAAGTCAGCCTTGACCTTGGGGTCATTAGGGATGCGGATGGTGCAGTCTTCAAAACGCTTTTTTAATAGCGTGGCGATGTTAAGCCGCATACCCGGCGTGAACAGAACGCCCTCGACTAAATGCTCACCATGCTTGTCCTGGGCAGCCTCGACCACCGCCTCACCCATGCCGGTCTGATCCAGAGCCGCACGCACCACGTTGTAGTCGCGCATGATGCGATCAAACTCGGTAGCTTGCTCTGAGAACCTTGCGTTCTTCATGACAACTTGCTCACGCTGCCACAGCACGCCATCCACATCTTCAAAGGAGGAGATAACAGAAAGATCATTGCGCCGGGCAATATCACGACCAACATAACAATGCCCGCCCTGGTAAAAGCGCGGCTCGCCCGCCTCACCATGACAGGCGGCGGCAATGTCGGCCGGGCTGATCCAGGAACCGGAACCAGCGCGGGGTTTGCAATCCAGTTCCTCGTCGCCATCTTCGCCATAGAAAGCCCGGATTTTTTCTTTCCAGGCAATTTTACCGGTCGGTGAAGCTTCTTGTCCGGTCACCAGACAAATACGCTCATAAAGGCCATCAGCTAGGGCGTCAGCGAAGGTGATCTCTAAGGTCTCACCTTCGCGCCTTCCGGCCCGTATATCTTCAACGAACAGGTTAAAAGGGTTTTCGGCTCCGTCATGGGTGGAAACCAGGACAACTTGACCGCCCCACATGAGAAACGCCATAGCAGCCTTAATCAGTTCGGCGAGATTATCGACAAAGGCTGCCTCATCAATGATAACCAGGCCTTGCTTGCCGCGAAGACTGCGCGGCGCACTGGAAAGCGCCATAACCTCAAAGCCCGAGGCAAAGTTAATACGAAACGCCTTGATGTCCTTATCACCATCAACAAACAGCACTTCGTCTTCGGCTTCAGCAGCAACATTGAACACCCGCGCCCACATGGCGCAAGCGTCAATAAATTCGCGGGTCATGTCCATGGAGTAGGAAATATAGAGGGCATCCATGCCGCCCTGATTGCGGGCCTTGGAAGCGGTCAAAACCGCCTTGGCAGCCAATGCCCAGGTCAACCCGATGCGCCGGGATTTAACAATGGCCAGCACTGAAACGCTATCCAGCAGGGATAGGGGCTTTTGCTGATAACCAAGAAGGATTTTGCCACGCGGGAGTTTTTCAATAACCGCCGAGGCTTCCGCAGGTTTGGGGAGACCTGTTAAACTAGCCATGATCTACACCAAGGATTGCGTGCTCTATCGCAGCGACGGTCTCTTTGGTCAGACCTTGTTTTTTAGCCACACCGCCCGCCCGTTTGGCCGCATCTCTGGAGGCCTGTTCCTTGATTTTTTCAGTACGATCCACATCCAGCTTTTGCGCGGCGGCCATGTTTTTTAGGGCAGAGGCAAGTAGCATAAACGCTTTGGGGTCGACGCCCTGGTCCGCATCCAGCATCACATCGGTGACCGTATCCAGCATTATACTTTGCAGCATTTCGATCACCCGCCGCGAGGCATTGCCCTCTTCAACACTAGGGCCAAGTTCTTTGGTCAGCGCCTCGGCCACGTGGCGGGAGCGGCGCATGGCTGCGGCAATTTCCTTTACCGATTTTGAATGACGATGCAGACCGGAGCGGGATATATCATCGTGCCCTAATGTACGTAAATGAGCCATGACGTCATCCAGCCGGTAACGGCCAGAGCCGAGCATCATGTTGATCTCGGTTACGACCTCTTCGGGCAGGGTCAGGATTTTGCTTTTGCGGCCCATATCAGACACCCGGCCGGGGTCGCTTGACCCCGGTGACGTGAGCGCGGCCCTGGGCCACATCAGATCCGCGTTGTGTCAATTTAACCACACAGATGCGCGGATCCAAATTTTCCTTGGTCACCAGGCCCACTTCATCCAGCCAATCCACCAGAGCCAAAGCAGCGTCGCGGGAAAGCCGGTGTCCGGCGCTCATATCAAGTGCCGACTGCAGGGCGCTAACGTTTGAAGAAAAGCCTGGCAATTCATCAAGCACGCGCAATATGAACAGGCGCTGATCCTCCAAAAGGGCTTGGGTAAAATTCACTTTTTTCCCTCCCCATCCTTTCCAATCAGATGTTCGATGACGATCCCCAGCTGCTGGCCCATCGCCTCCTGTCCTGATTTGATTTGACCAACTTCACCGGCGAGGTTGGCGAACTGTGTATGAGACGGGATGCTATTCAGGCGCTCTTCCATGCGGGCCTGACCCACGGATAGTTTTCCCATTTGTTTGGCGATCAGTTCGCGGCTTTTGCGGCCTTCATCAATATCTTCTTCAATCTGGGTCAGGCGTTCGTCAATGCCCTTAATCATGCGTTTAATCATGTCCCAGAGCACGCGGGCGATGCCGCCGAAAATAAAGCTGAAAACGGCAAAGAAAAACCCGGCCGCCTTCCAGTCCACACCTTCAATCATTATTTTTTCTCTCTTTTTGTTTGCGCTACCGCTTCGCTGCTTGAGCGATTTTTGTTTGCCCTATCGCGATGCTGGCGCTTAGCTTTTGAGGGCGTGGGTTTTACTGCACAAGCTACACACCATGGTGTGCCAGGCACGGCCTTGCGCCGGGGTTCGGGAATGCGTTCACCACAATTGGCGCACCAAAAACATGCCGATTTGGTAATGCGATAGGTGGCCCCTGCCTGCTCGATGGCGGCGGCTCTGTCCCGCTCTTCCTGTTTCGAGGCTCTGTCAGCAAAATCAACCATTCTGTTTGGCCCCGTCTTGGCAAGCAGAAATGGTCTCAATGGCACTTATGCGGTTGCGGTCCGCGCAAATGGCGTCGCAAAGTGTGTTAGAATTCCTATTAAGCCCATCTTGAAGAACGTTGAATATATATAGAAAAACACCAACTTCTTTTCTCAAATGACGTGCCAACAATACCAGCGCCAGAATTGTGGCTGCCTGAGAAAAACACAAAATGGCAATCAGCATCATCATTGGGTTTCACCCTCATGACAGACACGGGCGCGGGCGCGGGTCACGCCATAATCGGACAACAAAACCACCAGCACGCTATTCTCTGGCAAAGCCTCCACCTCATCGGCAGCACGGCTCAAAACCTCGTCTGAATACTCGACCACGCGCGGGCAAATCAGCACCGGTGCTTGCGGCAGATCAGAAGGTTTTGTTGCGCATGCGGGCGCTAAGATCATCACGGCCACGAGGCTTGTCAGCCCCGGCCTGATCCATCCGTCTTTGAGCATTTTCTATCCTTGTCATTTGTGCGGCGCGTTGAAGCAAAACACGGCTTTCAACATCGGCCCGGCCAGCCGCACGGGCAGCGCGTTCGGCACGTTTGAACTGAAACAAAATGGTGAGTGCAATGCTGGCGATAATGCCGCCCCATTTAAGGGCGGAGACAAACCATGCCCTGGCACGCAGCCCGGCCCAGAGACTTGTGATCCCGGCCAGCATTATTTAAGGCCTTGTTTGTGGTCATCAAAACGGGCGTAAATGGCCGCTGCTGCACCAATGACAATGACGGCAATGAGCACCCATTTGAGGGTAGGTATGAAATAAACCATGTCCTGCAATTGCCATTTGGCTTGCGAACTGGCCTCGACAATCCCGGCTGCAACACCGCCACTACCAGCAATCGCAGCACCCTGTAACGTGCGCGATCCCGAGATTTCCTCACGACCGGCTGGAACAGCAGCAATGCTTGCACCACGCGCCTGAGCAGGCTCAGAGTTTTGTTCTTGCTTTTCGTCCCTGGTGAACTGCTCCACCTCAGACATGCGGCGGTTTTGCAAGCCCTGGTTAAACACCAACTTGCCGGTTTTGGGGTTTGTAATTTTGACCCAACGCATCAACTCGGACGCCACTGCGCCATAATCACCAGCATTCAGACGGCGCACCAGGGTGCTTTCAATGGTATTGTGAACGCCAACATTGAACGACCAGCTGACCAGCGCATCAAACTGGTTTTGGGTCAGCGGCACCTTGACATTGGCGCTGATTGTGGTTTCTGCCCAGCGCACATCTTCTCGCAAAAAATGAGCGGCATCTGTTTGCGTAATCACATCTCCGGGGAACACCTTTCCCGTATGACCATAACCGACTGTCCACACGCCAGCGCTGTCCTGGTAAGCCGTGAGTCGCAGTCCTTCGCGCCGCTTTATGGCGTATAGTCCGTCATCACTGATCTGTCGGTGTTCGCGCATGGCGGCTCCTTCTTTTAGTGCGCTATCGCGACGGCAAGCCTCGCTATTTGAGCGCCGGGACAGCGAAGCGGTAGCGCAAATCAACAATCAAGATACGGGTGAGGCACAGGGGATAACACGCTGACGGGTGTCAGCGTGACGGGACAGTTTCATCGTTCTTAAAAAGGTCAGGCTGGTCGCTTGGCGCACCGCCAGAGATTTCTCGCCGCCGATAAACCGAGCGCTCGGTACATCCGACCGCACGAGCTATGACGGCCGCAGGTTCGCCTTTTTTGGTCATCTCGTCAATCACACGAGCACGCTGCGGCCCGAAGGCATAGGGGCCAAGCGGGATGAGATGCTCCTCGCCGCCCAAGGCTTTGACCAGGGCGCGGGCCGGGCCTAACCCTAATGCTTTGGCCAGCCGGTGATCCTCATTAACACTGGTGGGAATGTAAAGCCTGGTCCCACCATAGGTGCGAGCCAGATTAAGCGCCGCAGGTTCACCTGCCGTCAGAGCGACTTCTTGTAAAAGAGCGGGGAGCGCCAAGATATGCGCCGGTACATTAGTCATCGATATGTTCAGCCAAACCTTCGCGCACGATCATGGCCTTAAGCGCCTCGATCACCATGCCGGTTTCGTCTGATCCCAACAGTTCTGCCCGGTCTTTACCGGTCATGCGGCGAACAAAACCATCTGGCCGGTTGGCACCAACCCGGTTGTTCTCTCGTAAAATGCGCCACAGCACATAAACTTTACGCGCGCCAGCATTGGCGGCTGTGCGTCTGTAATTGTTTTCTCGTGTGCTACCGCTTCGCGTCCTCATCCTGAGCCTGTCGAAGGAGAGCGCAGGCTTCCAGCCCTGTGCCTTGAATTCGGCCAGCACCTCGTCCAGTTCCGCGAAAGTCATTTTGGCCGATGAAGGTTTGCCGGTGACCCGCATCAGCACCGAACGATAGGTATCGTCATCAAGGCCAAGTTCTTTTTTGGCGATGTGAGCTTTGGCCAACATGGCGCGGCGATTGCCAAAGGATGTAGTAGTGGCGCTCATTTGTAGCGATCCGCTTCAAGACCAGCGCGAAGGACGGCATTGGTGATCGCGCACAGTTTCTTTTTTGCTCTCAATCTGGTTTTTCGAGATTTGCTTTTTGTCAGCGCCAGGGCGTGATTATATTCGGCTTTGCGTTTTTCAAGGCGAGCAAGCGCGGCGGTCATGGCCGGGTCTTCAAAGGGCATTTGATCGGACCAGGCCATCACGCGCCACCTGCATTTAGCCTGGCTTTTTTCAGAGCATGAACCACCGTGCTGTGGTCGCGGTTAAGAAACTTGCCAATACCCGTTGTCGACCAACCATGATCGTGCAGAAGGGCCATAACGGCCCTGCGGGCGTGGACAATATGGCGGCGGCGTGAAGTACCACGCGCTTCATCCAGTGTTACGCCGCGAAGAGCCAGGGCCGTAACGACCTGGCCCTTAATGCCAGAGTGGAAGGCACTCCGATTGACTACTTTTAAGTGTTTTTTCTCTGCCTGGACTAGCTGTTTTGCCCTCGCTGACAGGTCACCAACACTCTTTTCCAGTTTTGCAAGGTCTGTAGCGCGCACGTTTTGTGCTTTTTCCATAGCACACAGCGTCTTTTCTTTTGCGTTCAGTGCACGAGCACGTTCATCAATTTCCCGTTCAAATTCGCGCAATCGGGAATAACGCTCGGCGGCGTCCTCTGTGCGAAACAAGTGCTGGCGCGCCTCAAAGTCACGCGACCGGGCGGCAAAAGCATTAAAGCCGGATGAGCGCTTAGTAGATTTCATGCCGCGCCCCGGTCTTTGGCGTTCAGCCAGTTAATGGCCTCGACCATGGGTGGGCCGAGAGGCGTTTTATACAGGGACATATGGCGCTTAATACCTTCCTGAACATCGACAGGCAGCTTTGCCCAGCATGCAGAGCACAGCATGCGCCGGGCATCTGCCTGGGTATTGCATTCAGAAGCTGGGCAAAACCGAGTGCGCATCAGATCAGCCCCTTTTCCAGCGCCAGCCACTCAGGCATTGCAACCACGGCCATGCCGGGGATTTCTGCATCACCAACATCGCATTGCGATTTTGGCAGCCAGAATGTATCCATTGAGACTTGATCTTCGGCGGCCAGAACCGCACCATCGGTTTCAAAACGCAGGTGTAAATGCGCGTCAATCAGGTCAGATTTCATCACGCAGCCCCCGAAACCTCAGGCGACGCTTGATCGGAGAGTTTTTCGTCCACCGGCTCAATGGCAAAATCTTCGACGCCCGAAACCACGGTCACACCGGCAACGGCGGCGGCCACCTCCGGCTCTTTGAGCATGGCCTCCTTGTCAACTTCGGTTTTTTGCCGCAGGAACCGGCCAAGGCCCAACTCGCGCAGGGCGTCAATGACAGCGGGGATGCCGCGTATGCGCACGCTGGGTGGCCGTTGCCGCCATTTGACCTCGCCGGAGCCAAAGTCAAACGACTTTTTCTTGCCGCCCTGGGTCAGCCTGTCCTTGTTGGTTTCGCAATACGCCTGAACCGCCTGTTCCTGTTCTGCCAGTCTTTCACGAAAAGGCGTTGCCAGCGCCTCTGCCGCCTCTTTCAGCACGGCAATTTGCGCTGATAAATTACCCTCAATAGCAATAATCTCGCGACGTAAAGTGCCAATGGCCCTGATCCGCCGGGCGCAATCTTCCTTGCTTTGCGCAGCCTCTATAGCCGGTGCCTTGGGTTTTGTTTTACGAGCCATAATTATTCTCCTTTTTTTCTTGTGCTATCGCGGTATTCTTTGCCCTACCGCTTCGCTGTTTGAGGGCGGCGCTCGCTATATGAGCACGTGGGGTTTCAGGTTTGCCCTCATCCTGAGCTTCCTCATCCTGAGGAGGCTCCCCCAAATTTTCCGGGGGCCGTCTCGAAGGACGAAGGAGAGGGCGGGGTTGGTTCAAAAAGCTGGTACGTAACCAGCGCCACCATTGCTGCCAGAACGGTAGCTCTGGCCCGGCCATTATGCCGGGCCTTACATCAATCGCGGCCATGGCGTTGGCGGTGTTTAACTCAACGCCGTAATCTTCGAGCGTCCCAAGAACGGTGATGAGAACGCGATCAACACTCACTTCTTTGGGCTTCATTTCAGACAACCGGGCCGTTAAACGAGCGCGCAGCGCCAGATAACCCGGTTCTAGCCGGGCTTGCTCTGCCGCCCATTTGGTGACGTCTTTAATTTCGCCAGATGTGGGGTGCTCAAGCAGCGAAGCGGTAGCACCACGGGAACTATGCTCAAGTAGCGAAGCGTTAGTACGGCTGGAATTATTCATGCCCTGTCTCCGCCGTCATACGGGCCGGAGGATGGTTGGGCACAGGCTGGCCACACCCTTTCCAGTGGAAACCGGATAACATTGTTGGCCCTGGCACAGGCATCAATGCGTAACGCCTCGGACAATGCATCCAGTTCTATGGCAATGGTTTCAATGGCGTCCATGGCGGACGTCAAAAAACTTGCTGTCAGGGCATCAGCTTCAAGATGCATGGCAAGGCCGCCACAAATCTTCTCCAGATTATCCAGCGCCTTGGGTTTCTCGTGGAAACGCAGCACTGGTCTGGCGTGTTCTGACCAGTTGGCAAACTGTTCCAGTGCGCTGCCAAAAACAGTAAGCGCGTGCTCCATCGCGGCCTTGGTTGCGGGTGGATTTTTGCGGATGTGCGCCGCCGTTCGCGCCAGCTCGGACAATGCCGGATTATGAAATGTATGTTGCGTCATGATGATCTCCTACCCCAGTGAAACGGCGTCTTGGCCGAGCTGCGCCCATGCCGCTTTCAAATCAGGAAATTCGACTTTCCTGTTTTCACCATTGGCGATAATTGTGGCTAACTGAACGCACTTCTTCACCCCGCGCAGAGCGCCGGGCTTGGTTGCGATTTTGTGTAAAAATTTACGCGAAGATGCATTTTCATAGCCCAGGGCATCAATCATCAGGTCAACATCTTTTTTTGTTGGCCGGTTGCGTTTGAACTTCACGCCTATGCGGCTTGTCACCTGGGCAAAAACAGCTTGGCGTGCGGCACCATCAAGTCGTGTATAAATCTCTTCATTACCAACCAGAGCAAGGCCAATGCCGGTTTCATCATGAATGGCTCTCAGTTCCTCAATAGCCAGTTCTGAAAGCTGCTGTGCCTCATCAATTATCAAAAGCGCTCCGGCACCGTCACCAATGGATTTTCTCAAGCGTATGGCCAGCTTGGTTGTTGAGGATGACAGCAACGCACCATCCATGGCATCAACGACGCAAGACAACATGGAAACAATAGACTTTGTTGACGGGGCCATGGTGGCAACCGTGACGCGTGGCCGGGTTTTTTGGTATTGATATATGGCCGCCGTTTTGCCAATGCCTGGCCCACCGGCAATCAACGCAAAATCACCGCAGGTTTGTGCAAAATTCAAACGCGTAATAATCTCACCGGCTGTTTGGGTATGTTGAAAGCCAAGGTCGGCAGGCAGCGCGCTTTGCATGGCAGCCTGTTCTTCACGGGCATCCAGCCACAGCTTGACTTTTTGTGCGACCTTGGGGTTATCGCCTTCATACTTATCCGAAACCCAGCTGGACATGGTGCTGGTCGGGATGCCGGCCTCCTGTTTTATGTCGTTCCAGGACAGCTCTTCCTCGGCCCGGATACGTTTTACCTCTTCGCGCAAGAGGCTCATTTCCTCTTCGGTAAAATCTGATTTGCCTAAATCTGCATTCATGGTATCATTCCTTTTCTGGTCTTAATTGACTTTGAAGGTCGCGCTTTGGTTGGTAGCCCGCGCGGCCTTCGCTTATTCGACGAGCCTAAGCCGCCTCTCCGATGCCTTTTCAAAGGCCGCTAAACCGGCCTCCAACGAGGCTTCAAATTCTTCATCTTGTTGTAATTGCGCCGCCGTGATGGCTTGCCCACCAGCCGCCACCATCCGCGCCACTTTGGGCCGTGGCAGGTCTGGTAATTCGTCGATTTCGGGCAATAGCGCGGCAATCTCGGCAGGCTGGAGCGCTTTCTCAATCTCGGCCATACGCTTCTGTGCTTTGAGCCAGTTGCCCTTCTCGCGAGCGTGGTCGCGGGCATCTTCTACGCTGTCAAACTTGCCAACCTGCATCACGGCGGCTGCGCCCACATAAGAACCGTCCAGCTTATAAACATGCACTGGTTGATCCAGGTGGTCCGGGTCGAACCGCACTACAACATAATTTCCTCGGAGGGTCGCAATTTCAGCCGACCAATATTGCGTGCCATAAAGTTCCAGCGCGCCGGTTTTCTTGTTGGCATAACGCTTTTCGGCGGCAAGCATTAATGAGCGAAGTTGTGCCTCACCAGCCTGGCGCACTGGCGCGTCGGCGTATGAAGCCTCAAAGACCTGATCGAATGAGCTGACACCCTTGCACACACGAGTGCGGCGGCCTGTGCGGGCATTGTGGGCGGCAATACCGGCATCCACAACGGCCTTGAACTGGTCAATAGGAATAGCACGAGAGCCATAGTTTTCCGGTTTAGCAACCGGGCTATTGCCGGTGTAAGCGCCCTCGAATGCCGGGTGCTTGGCGATATGATCGCAGAAGTCACGGAAGGCACGTTCAATCGGTTTTGATTGGCCATGATATGGCTTTGTGAAACGCACCTCGATACCCAATGCCGTCATGAAGCCCACAGGGTCGTCGTCCTTGACCTTAAAGCGGAACCGATTGGGTGTGCCGCCGGTAATCCATTTGCTGGCAAAGGCGCGACCATTATCAAGCCAGACCGTGTCTGGTATGCCGTAATTTTTGAACACATCACCAAAGGCCAGGCGCACCACATCTGCGCTTTCTGACTTGGCATAACGCCAGCCAACAAACTTGCCCGAATACAAATCCTGTACCGCCAGCAAAAGCGGACGATAGGGCTTGCTGCCCGGCTCATCGGTAACGAAAACATCCCAGCGGTGGCCGTCAGCATTCAGGCACTGCATGGCGTGGAAATGCGAGCGATCCCGCACCATGGGCGGGTACATTTCCTCCAGCTCCTCTTTGCCTCCACGGCAGAGTTTTTGCACCGCTTCGGGTACGTCTCGCTGGAGCCGACGCCATAACGTTCGGCTGGGTGGTAATGTTGGCCAGTTTTTCGTTGGCGCGGTTTTTTCTACAAGCCGGTCATAACAGGACTGAAAAGACGGCCCTGAAAGCCGCAGGTAATCAGCCTTGACAATCTGCCAGGCATCATCTGGGCAATCAGCAATCTTGGTGCGCCCAACTTGCCTTGGTGCCAAAGCAGGAAGCCGCGCATCGGCGCGCAGGCCACGGGTTAGCTTGATCCAGTTATAAATTGTGGCGGGTGAGACGCTGGTTTCGCTTGCCATCTGTGACACGGCGGCGGTACGGGATTGACCGGCACGAACCAGTGCCTCCACTTTCTTTAAGGCCGCAAGGCGTGTTTTAGCGACCTTCTTTTTCGATGTGGGCAGCGCATCAAAGGCATTCCAGTTCGGCGCATGGGTTGACTTTACCTCACCCTGAGCTTGTCGAAGGGCGAGGTCAGCGACAAGTCCGCGCTTTGCCAATGCCGCAACGGCGGGCGGGGGCAACACGGAATAATGATATTCAACACCGCCGCCACGCTGTTTCCGCCGCCGAAAAAGCGGCTTGCCGTTCATGTCCAGGCGTCCAGCCCAGCCGTCCTGCTTGGCGCGACGCTTTACCGATTGTGCTGTCGCAGGCATGGCGGGCAGCGCCATCATGGCAATCTCGGATGCAGTGAGCCAGCTCATACTTTAGCCCTCCGTACGCCCTCACCCTGAGGGATTGCCGAAGGCAATTGTCTCGAAGGGCGAAGGGCTACAGCCGGGCGGCTTTTAAGCTCTTTCAAACGGGCATCCAGTGCCTTCTTTTGCTGTTCCACGGCACCGATTTGTGCCAGCAGTGCCTCTTCGCCTTGCAAGAGCGTCAGGCCGTCGCCTTTGACGGCGGCTTCCCATAGCCAGACACAAGCTGTTACACGCGCCAAAGCCTTGAAACGAACCAGGCTGATCCGGTGTTCTTCACGGGCTGGGGACGCATAGGCGTTCAGCATATGGGTAGAAACATCCTCGCCCAGCATTTCAGACATGCTGGCGGCAATCTGCGGGCGGGACAGTGGGGATTCCTTCAAGGTCCGGCTAATGGCCTGGGCAATGCGGGCATTAAAATCCATGGCGGGCACCGGCTCTGCCGGGGCGCGCACCGGGAACAGGCCATCGGCAAAAAGATCAGAGGTAGCCGGGCAAGGTTTATGACGAGGCATAATCAACACTCCAGCCCTTGGGTAACCTGGAGCCGCGCACATGATATAAAAAGTCGCTGCGCGTCTTGGCGTCACACTTGTTGTAAAGTGCAATCAGCCGGTCACAATTGATCTCCCGCTGGCTGCGTCCCTTGCGTACGCCCAACACCATGTCATGGGCCTCTTTTACCGTCCGGGCGGGTTTGTCTTTGCGGGTGAGCAGACCGGCCACCTTTTCCTGCGTGTCCGGGTCTAGCCTGGCCAGCGCCATCAATGAGGATTGCTTTTCCGCGAACTCGGTGCCAGATATTAGAATTTTCACCGCGGGCAAAAGATGCTCGTCCAGCCAGACTGCTTTCTCAATTGTGCTGCGGGAAAGACCTGTTTTTTCGGCGGCATCTTTTGAGAACGTAAATTTTACGATCTTTTCTTTTTTACCACCACGACCACCTTGTGCGCCTACCTTGGTTTCAGGATAAATAGCCTCGTAATGATCTTTTCTGGCCGCCAGAAACGCAGCCCGATCCAGTGGGTTAAGTTCACGGCGGATGAGGTTCGCATCAATCTGACGTAAACGTACATTGCTTTCATCAAGGTCGCGGATGTGAGCGCGAATATGTTCCCAGCCCAGCAATGCGGCGGCGGCAAATCTGTGATTGCCATCAACAAGGACGAGCTGGCCGTCCGGTCGTTTCATCAGGTCAATAGGTTGCAACTGATCCACTTCGGTAAAGCTGTCGGCCACGATCCGTGCCCAGCTTTCATCCACGCCGCGCAGGCGATCCTGCGTGTCGATCTGATCCAGTGGAACAAGGTGAACGTGCTCAAGCAGCGAAGCGTTAGCACTGCTAAAATCCCGCTCACCCGGCAGGGATTCGGATAGGGTGTTTTCTGGCTTGGCGAGTTTCATCTTGCTCATGCCGCACTCTCCACACTCCTCATCCTGAGGAGGCTTGCAGGGCCGTCTCGAAGGACGAAGGATAGAACGGCGACCAGGGCCGAATGTACCCTGATCGCCTCTCTATATATGCTGACGACTGCACAGCGGTTTCCCGCCTTACGTCCTCTAGGCAAAGGTAGATTCCTTTCCGTTGGGTGCCTCGCGGGCAGTACCAGATCAGCTCTCCCGGGGGAATAAAGTGCGCAAGAGGCCAGTGATTGGAGCCAGCCTCTTGCGCTGGTCATTGCCCGCGCCTGAGGTTTGTTAGAGGGCACGCGCAAAGTCTGTCTGGTTGTTGGGAACTTGCGATAAAAGCCGGAATGCCCTAAATAGGCATCATGAATCGATGTTATTGTTTTATACCGATCTTTGCTCTGGTGGCCTGCGGCGCAACTGGCCCAAACATCACCTATGATGCTGGTATGAGTGAAGAAGACCAAAAGCTGGCGGAGGCGGCGATTGAAGCCCTGAAACAGACCTGCCCGAATATCAAAAAGTATTGGACCCAATTTGATAAGGCACCAATTGACATATATCGTATGACCGAAAGCAACTTGGAATACTATCGAATCTATCCAGAGGTCGCCCCACACCAATATACGGACTTTGGCTGGAAATACTGGGTGCAGTTTACGCCGGTGATTGCCAAAAATGCACGGTATCTGCCTGAACAGGCTCGCGCTTATCGGCCATACCCGACCGGCGTAACGCTGCATTATTATCTGGGAGGCGGCAAGCGCCCCGGTATCCGCATGATGAAAAACATAAGCCGCTACATGTGTTCTGATGTTTTGGGGGACGGCCCGGCAGTATCGTTTGTTGACGACAAGCGATTTCAGTTCATCCAGCCCGAATAAGCACTGACTGCCCATCACTCACCACCTCCAAAACCATGATCGCGCGCCAGCTTCTCAAGGTGCCGCCGCTGGCGGGCAATGCCGCCCGTGTCCTGCTCCTTGGCAAACACGTAAGCCGCCAGGGTTTTGGCAAAGTCTTCCAGGTGTTCTTTTGATAATTCGCCAGCCAGTATCTCAAACGCCAGCACATAGGCACCAAATTCTGACATCGGCTTGGTGACAAGACGTTCATCAAGCGGCTCTTCGCCGGTTCGCGCCAAGGCATAACTGGTCGCGCCATCAGTGCGATAAATAGCAAGTTCAAATCCGGGGGCGTCAAAACCAGCAAGGGCCAGTGGACCAAGGCTTTCGATCATTACAAAGGGTGATGAGGCGCGCTCGGCGCGGGGTGTGGTATTGGGTGCAGCGTCCATGTCTAACCCGCCACTTCATTTAGACGCTGACCAGCCCGTTTTCTTTTGCTAGGTTTTGGTCCCGGCGCAGATTTTATACGGTCGCCAAGGCGTGTGTATCGGTCGGGCCAAAGCTCGTGCAAAGGCACGTTCAAAAAACGGGAAATAACACGGTCTGCTTTTGGGTAAGGCCTCCCAAGTGCAACGCGAAGAGACGATGGAGGAAGATTGTACAAAGCAGCCAATCCAATAAGCGTTTGCTTACGCCTATAGATTTCTGCTTTAATCGAATGTCGGTCCCAGACTGGAGTTTTCATGACCACCTCAAAGAGAAATATATTTCTCGTTTCAATAGACATACGCGCAATATATTCGTTGTGTCAAGGATAATTCATGGCTAGCAACGAAAACATTCGTCGTTGGTCATTGAGCTATGGCCAATCCTTATCGCAGGAACAAAGGATATCTGTGCTCGTCGATCAGGCTGGAGGTCCAACAAAAGTTGGGAAAACGCTCGGTGTAACAAGGGAGACGGTCTCAAATTGGGGCACTGGAAAAAGCCGCCCGCCTATGATTGAGATTGCTAAACTGGCTGACCAGATGGGAATTTCTATGGACTGGGTTGTTGGGGCGTGGGCGCAATTAAAGGCCAAAGAAAACGCCGTTGCGAATCAGGACGATTTTGCCCTGGTCAAAGAACTGGATGTGCTGGCTTCTGCCGGTGCCGGGGCGCTGAACCACGAAAGCCAAACTGGCCTTGTATCGTTTCGGCGTGACTGGTTGAGGGATCGGGGCATCAACCCCAATGCCGCCACCGTCATTTCCGCCTGGGGTGATAGCATGGAGCCGACTATCCGAAGCGGCGATACCTTGCTGGTCGATAATTCAATAGACCGAATCAGGGATGAAGGTATTTATGTTCTGGTGGTAAACGGCCTCACCCTGGTCAAGCGCCTGATGATGAAAACCAATGGCGACCTGAAACTATCCAGCGACAATCCACAATACGATTCTGAAACGATAAAAAAGAAAGACTTGAGCGACCTGCATGTCGCCGGACGCGTCATGTGGTTTGGCCGCTCAATCTAGCCTAAAAACACTTCCCACTTACGTTCATCTTAAAGCCTGTCTTTTGGCCAGAAATGCCAGTAGCGCAAACGTGCTATCCATATGTTTTTACGAACATATTTCTTTAAGATGAACATGTGTGATGTAAGTTGAACGCAAATGTTCATCTTAAAACGCCTGACTATGCACCAATGGGCGGTAATCACGGCCTTTTCAACATTATATATATACTATAACAATCAGTCCCTTCTTAACCCCACACACCTTATTATATAACGCCAGCACCTTTATAACCGAAAGCCTTTCAGAGCGTCTTTGAAAGGCTTTTGAAGGCTGCTCGAATGCTTGTTGTCAAAATTCGCATTTTCCCCACATACAGCCCTGTCAACGTCAAAACGCCCAAAATTTCTAGACATTCTTTTCAAAATAAAGATGATAACAAAAGGTCAAAAACTTTTCTGCTTCCCTTTATTTACAATGGTTCTGTCCTACTATGTCCCTTTTAATCCCGCAATATCCCGGATTCTAGTTCTATGTGTCCCCTTACAATGGGGTGACCCTTGAGTGTGCTCGCGGGGACAAGATGCTGGTTATCCCGGGACTGTTTAAAATTCTGTGTCATTCCAGTAGCTTTGATAAAAACAGGAATGATGATTATGACCAGATTACCAAGCAAGACCACTGATTTTAACTTTGATGAAGCTCTTCAATCCTTACAGGCTGGCCAGCCACTTTCCGGCAAGGACGGGATTTTAACGCCGCTGATCAAACGGCTCACCGAAGCCGCTTTGGCGGCGGAACTGGAAGCCCATATTGCGGACGAGCCATCTGCCAACCGCAAGAACGGCAGCACGCGTAAAACCATAAAATCCACCTCCGGCAGCTTCTCACTGGACACACCGCGTGACCGGGCGGGTCGCTTTGAGCCGCAACTGATCAAGAAGCACCAGACCCACATGTCTGATGAGATCGAGCGCAAGATATTATCGCTTTACGCCCTGGGTTCCAGCTATGCGGACATATCTGGCCACATTGAAGAACTTTACGGCATCAATGTCTCAACCGCCACCATCAGTGCCGTCACCGACAAGATAATCCCAAAGCTTAAAGAGTGGCAAAGCCGTCCCCTGCAGAGCCTGTATCCGTTCGTTTGGCTTGATGCCATACACTACAAGGTGCGCGAGGACGGACACTATAGATCAAAGGCCATTTACACCGTGCTGGGACTTAAAATCGACGGTACAAAAGAGATACTGGGCTTATATACCTCTGATACCGAGGGGGCAAACTTCTGGCTCTCTGTGCTCACAGACATCAATAATCGCGGCGTGCAGGACATTCTGATTGCCTGTGTTGATGGTCTGTCCGGCTTCCCCGATGCCATCAACGCCATCTTCCCGGACACCGAAGTGCAGTTGTGTATCATTCACCAAATCCGCAATTCCATGCGCTATGTGGCCTCTAAAAACCACAAGGAATTCATGACTGACCTCAAGCTGGTTTACAAAGCCGAAACCAGGGATGTGGCCGAAACTGCGCTTGATAATCTGGAGGAAAAATGGGGCGAGAAATACCCAATCGTCATCCGTTCCTGGCGCAATAAATGGAGCAATCTGTCGGTCTATTTCAAATACCCTGCACCGATTCGCAAGGTCATCTACACCACAAACGCCATCGAGGCCGTGCATCGGCAATTCCGAAAACTGACCAAAACCAAAGGTGCGTTCCCCAATGAAAACAGCCTCCTGAAACTCCTCTATGTCGGCATAAAAAACATGACAAAAAAATGGACAATGCCAATTCAAAACTGGAACTTGACCCTCTCACAACTCGCCATATACTTCGATGGGCGTTTAGATGAAATACTGGACATCTAAA
>JAJFFQ010000047.1 GCA_021776565.1 Robiginitomaculum sp.
GCGATCCAGCGCCTGAATTTGGGACTTCTCATCCACACACAACACGATAGCCCGGTTGGGCGGTGACATATACAGGCCAACAATGTCCCGTACCTTGTCAACAAACAAGGGATCAGTGGACAGCTTGAAGGTCTGAACGCGATGCGGCTGCAAACCAAAAGCGTTCCAGATAACTAGGACATGAACTTATATTTTCGACCTAGTTAAATACGCGCGACGGTTTGAAATGCGTGTCCTCTACCATGCCAATGGCAATGGGTTCGTCATTATGATGAGCATAAATTGTAGCGGGAACTTCAAGACCCTTTATTTGTTGTTGTGTTAGTTGAATTTTCCGCCCATGGCGCACGTCTTGAGCCTGTTCTGCACTAATGGTTAGCGTGGGAATGCCTGCCAGAGCACTGGCAAGCGGCGCAAGCACAGTATGTGCGCGGGTTTGCGCATCCATGTTATCCAAGGCTTCAAGGCTGATAGCCTGGCTCTGGTCAAACGGCCCCACGAGTGTGCGGCGCAAACGAACCACATGAGCTTCTGTGCCTAGTGTCGCGGCAATATCGCGGGCGAGGCTGCGTACATAGGTACCCTTGCCGCAATAAACCTCAAAACGGGCATGATCCATGTCCGGCTGATCCAGCAAGGTTAGCGCATCAATGCGCACGGTGCGCGCTTTTAGCACCACCTGCTCACCTGCACGGGCAAGATCATAGGCACGCTTGCCATCAAGTTTGATGGCGGAAAAGGCGGGTGGTATTTGCTCTATATTGCCAGTAAACGATGGTAATATGGCCAATATGCTAGCCTTGTTCGGGCGTTTGTCAGAGCGTGCAATAACCTCGCCTTCTGTATCCAGCGTCGTGGTGGACACACCCCAGCAAATCGTAAACTCATAGGTTTTACCGGCGTCCATCATAAACGAAATAGTTTTGGTGGCCTCGCCAAAGGCAAGCGGTAAAACCCCGCTGGCCAACGGATCCAGGGTGCCCGCATGGCCTGCCTTTTTTGCGTCCAGCAGCCAGCGTGCCTTACCCAGGGCTTGGGTTGAGGTCATGCCCAATGGTTTGTCCAGTATCAGCCAGCCGGTGATGGCTTTACCTTTTTTGCGGTCACGGCCCATGGCGTTACTCTCTACCCTTGGACAAGTTCAGGATAAGGGTTACAGGCATAAAATTTCTTTGGCCCTCATCCTGAACTTGTCCAAGGGTAGAGGCCGACAGTTTAACCGCTCTCATCAGAAGACAAATCCCGGGCCACATCCGGTTGGTGTAACAAGGCACTGATGTGGCTGGCTTCATCAAAGCTGCCATCGGCCTCGAATACCAGTTTGGGTGTAAATTTCATTTCGATCTCGCGGCCCAGCCGTCCACGTAAAAAAGTCGCACAGCGATTGATGGCTTTGATGGCGGTTGGCGTATCCTTACCACCCAGCGGGATGCAATAAATGCTGGCATGGCGCAAATCCGGTGAACAACGAACCTCGGTTATGGTCAGTGACACGCCCTTTAAGTCAGGATCGCGCAAGTCCTCACGGGCCAGCACATCCACCAGGGCATGACGGACCAGTTCGCCGGCACGCAATTGGCGTTGGCTGGGGGCTTTGTTCTTTTTACTCATGGGCGTCTGCATAATCCTGTGTCACGTATTGGACAAGCCAGGCAACGCACTACGATGCAGTGGTCGCGTTAGCAAAGGCGCGCAGCTTATCACCGTCCAGTGCAAAACCATCACCACGCAGACCAGAGCAGACATCAAGGGCGTAAGGCGATACGGTGCGCCGTGCCTTTGCCGCATTTTGCGGGTTTAGCCCTCCGGCCAGTATCACCGGAATATCGAGCTTATCGACAATCTGCGCAGAAAGGCTCCAGTCATGGGTGCGTCCGGTGCCGCCCAGTTCCTTTACCGGGCCATCGGGACGGCCACTATCCAGCAAGACATAATCGCAATATCTGGCGGCCTCCTGTGCCTGATCCAGATCGTGATCGTTTTGCACATGGATCACCTGAACGATTTGCACATCCGGACAGAAATGGCGCAAGGCAACATAGGTGGTGTGTGGCACGGCATCGACCAGTTGCACCACATCTGTGCCGCATCTGCGCACATGATCCACGACCGCCTCCGGCCTGGTTTGGGCGGATAGCAAAACCCGCTTTATACGTCCTTTTGTGGCTGCCGCGATGTTGGTAATTTTATTATCAGGGATTGGTCCCGGCCCCGATGGCATGCGCGCCACCAGGCCAATAGCCCAGGCACCCGCCGTTATGGCCATTTCGGCTTCGGCTATTGAGGCTATGCAGCAAACCTTGAAGCGCATTTTGTGTCCTTGAAAGAAGATTTTCAACGGCATGTCCAGATTGTGATTCTAAAGCTTGCGTTCTATCTCGGTCACGTCAAAGCACTCGATTTGGTCGCCTTTTTGCAGATCGTGGTAATTGAGAAAGCCCATGCCACATTCCTGTCCGGCATTGACCTCCTTTACCTCATCCTTGAAGCGGCGCAGGGTGCTTAATTCGCCCTCATGGATGACCACATCATCACGCAACAAGCGCACACGAGAGCCACGACGCACCACGCCTTCAAGCACCCGGCCACCAGCAATTTTGCCCAGTTTGGAAATATTGAATATCTCCAGCGCCTCGGCCTTACCCAGGAATGTTTCGCGTAGTTCGGGGGCAAGCATGCCTTCCAGCACGGCTTTTATGTCATCCAGAAGATCATAAATGATCGCGTAATAGCGAATCTCAACGCTTTCTTTTTCGGCCAGCTCACGGGCTTGTTTGCTGGCCCGGACGTTAAAACCGATAACCGGTGAATTGGAGGAACGGGCCAGCAAAATATCAGATTCTGTAATGCCGCCAGCAGCGGAATGGATCACCCGTGCCCGCACTTCCTCATTGCCAAGTTTTTCAACCGCCTGTTTGATGGCTTCGGCTGACCCCTGCACATCCGCTTTGACCACCAGAATAACCTCGGAAATATCTTTTTCCTGCAAGCTGGCCATCATTTGTTCAAGTGATGCCACAGCAGATGGGCCGGTACTGGCGTCACTTTGTCGGCTTTGCCGTTCGCGATATTGGGTAATTTCACGGGCGCGGGCTTCCGTTTTGACCACGGCAAACGGTTCGCCCGGTTCTGGCGCCCCATTAAGGCCAAGAATTTCAACAGGTAGTGATGGCCCGGCAGTTTTCAATTGCTGGCCACGCTCATCATTCAACGCCCGCACCTTGCCCCATGCGGTGCCGGCAACGACAATATCGCCGCGCTTCAAGGTGCCGCGTTTGACCAACAGCGTTGCTACAGGGCCGCGCCCCTTGGCAATCTGGCTTTCAACAACAACGCCGTCTGCATCGCGACCCGGGTTGGCCTTCAGCTCCAGCAGTTCGGCCTGCAAGGTTATGGCCTCAACCAGATCATCCAGCCCGGTTTTTTTCAAGGCCGACACTTCAATGGCCTGTACATCACCACCAACGGATTCGGTCAGTATTTCATATTGCAGCAGATCATTGAGCACTTTGGTAGCGTTTGCGCCTTCCTTGTCCATTTTGTTGACAGCCACAATAATCGGTGCCTCGGCGGCCTTGGCATGGTTGATGGCCTCGATGGTTTGCGGCATGACACTGTCATCGGCGGCAACGACCAGCACGACAATATCGGTGGCTTGCGCCCCGCGTAGCCGCATGGATGAAAAGGCGGCATGGCCTGGCGTATCCAGAAAGGTGATTTTGTCACCAGATTTTAGTTGTACCTGATAAGCACCAATATGCTGGGTAATACCACCGGCTTCGCCGCCAGCAACATCGGTGGAGCGAAGAGCATCCAGAAGTGACGTTTTGCCATGATCCACATGCCCCATAATGGTCACCACGGGAGAGCGGGGCATTAAGGTATCCTCTGCATCATCCTGACCAAGAAAACCTTCTTCCACATCCGATTCGGCAACGCGGCGCACCTTGTGACCAAACTCTTCTACAATCAGCTCTGCGGTATCAGCATCCAGTACATCATCGGGGCGTCTCATATCGCCCTCTTGCATAAGAAACTTAACCACATCGCGGGCGCGTTCAGTCATCCGGTTTGCCAGTTCCTGCACCGTTATAAATTCCGGGATAATCACTTCACGCATGACCTTGTCGCGTTCTCCGGTATCACCGGTCAGGCGCCGTTCTTTTTCACGTTCCCGTGCTCTACGCATGGAGGCGAGTGAGCGTTGGCGTTGTCCTTCATCACCATCAAGAATGTTGGCGATGGTCAGTTTACCCTGGCGCCGTTTAGGTTCGGAGCGATTGCGCGATGTCGGTTTTTGCTCAACACGTTTTTTCTTGATACGGCCACCAAACTTACCCACATCCGCATCAGGGCTGGGCGGGGTTTCTGCAACAGGTGTACGATCAACGCGCGGACGTGCTGCCTGCACATCGGCCTGTGCTGCGGCTTCAGCTGCAGCGCGTTCGGCGGTTTCAATGGTCAGGCGTTCTTCTTCTTCACGTTTTTTACGTTCGGCAACAAGCTGATCTTTTTCTTCCTGTTCGCGCCTTGCCCGTTCATCAGCCTCTATCCGCGCACGTTCTTCCCGACTGGCGGCTTCGGCTTTGGCTTTTTCAACGGCGGCTTCACGTGCCAGAAATTCAGCCTCTGAAAGACCAAGTGCTTTGGCCCTTGTCGCGGCATCTGATTTTATTTCAACGTCCGGTGTGGCCGCAGTTTCCGTTGTTTCGGTTGCGGCTTTGCCAAGAACGCGTTTGCGTTTTTTCTCGACCACCACAAATTTGGAGCGTCCACGCGAAAAGCTTTGCTTGACGGTTCCCGCCGCAACATTGCGTTTCAGGGTCAGTGGCTTGCGTCCACTGCTTGTCGGCTTGTCGTTATCGTTCGCGTCACTCATTCGTATTTCCCAAAGTCTGCCATAACACCCGCACTATGCGGGCCTGTGACAGTCAGTTTTGTTTCGACCATGTCTCCAGCGCCGTAAAGATCGTCAGTTTGCCCGTAAACTAACGTTCTTCATGAGCGATTCAACTCCTCATGTCGCCCCATTCGTCAGAAAAAAGCAGACGAAAGGCGCATAACCTTTCTCCATGGAAGATAAACCTCTCGGCTAGCCCCCCTCCCAGAAGAGCCATATGTGTACTTGTCGCACGGCCTATAGGCGCGCCCATTTCAGTTTTGGTGAAACACCCGATCACAGGTATCTCTCCCCATTTGCCCCGAGCCAGCGCCAGCACTTTGCCCCGCCCGTCCGCGGCACCATCCGCAGCCTCAACCAGACATGCCGGGCGCTGCTTTTGTAACAGGGCGTGAACCTGTTCAAAACCGCATAGTAACTCACCAGATCGCTTGGCAAGGCCTAATATGTCGAGCGCGGCACGGCGCAACGCGGTTTCCGTCTGTGTCGCCAAGTCTTTGGACACTAGTAATTTTGCTTTCGCTGCACGCGAAAAACTGTTCTTCTTTATGGCCGACGCCAGCACAGCCCGATCTGCGCAGAGCCAAAGACCTCGTCCTGGCGCTCGCGCCTTGACATCCGGCACGACGGTATCATCTGGCCCAATGGCGAAACGAACCAGCCTGGCTTCGGGCAGCACCTGGCCCGTCTGGATGCATTTTCGTGTGCGCATAATCATCCCTTTGTATACCAAAAGCCAACGCCGTTCAGCTCTCAGCCTCCGGTTCTTCTTGCTCATCCTCTGCGTTTTCAAGAGCCGCAGCGGCAAGTTCTTCTTCAGTGACCCATCCCGCGATAACCCGCGCCCGCATTATCAGATCGTTGGCAATTTCAACGCTAAGTTTGTCACCTTCAAAAATACCAGGTTCGCGAACGCGCTCACCGTCTTTGGTTTCAAACCAGCCTCGCAGATCATCAGAGACCAGCCCGGCAAAATCTTCAACGGTTTTAACATCAGCTTCACCAAGTTTGACGGCCATTGCCGGTGTAATCCCCTCCATCTGTAAAAGATCATCGGCAACCTCCAGTTCCTTGCGCCGGGCATCAAGTTTTTTAGCCAATTTTTCCAGATGTTCGCGGGCGCGGGCCTGTAATTCGACGGCAGTATCTTCGTCAAACCCTTCAATGCCGGCAACTTCCTCCATGGCCACAAAGGCCACTTCCTCAACGGTTTCAAAACCTTCAGTGGCTAGCAATTGGGCAATAACCTCATCCACATCAAGTGCGGTCATGAAGGTTTCAGTACGGGCAGTAAATTCTTTTTGGCGGCGCACCGATTCTTCTTCTTCGGTCAGAATATCAATCGTCCAGCCGGTTAGTTGTGATGCCAGACGCACATTTTGTCCGCGTCGGCCAATGGCCAGTGACAATTGCTCCTCGGGGACAACCACTTCAACGCGGCCATCATCTTCGTCCATCACCACCTTGGATACTTCTGCCGGGGCCAGGGCGTTCACCAAAAATGTTGCCGGATCCTCCGACCATTGGATAATATCAATTTTTTCGCCTTGCAGCTCGCTAACAACAGCTTGTACGCGGCTACCCCGCATACCGACGCATGCCCCAACCGGATCAATGGCACTGTCATTGGAAAGCACGGCGATTTTGGCACGGCTGCCCGGATCGCGCGCCACCGACGGGATTTCAATAATGCCCTCATAAACCTCAGGCACTTCTTGTGCAAACAACGCTGACATCAGTTTGGGATGCGCGCGGGACAGGAAAATTTGCGGCCCACGGGCCTCTTCGCGCACTTCATAAATATAGGCTCGTGTGCGGTCACCCTGTTGCAGGTTTTCACGCGGAATACCGTCATTACGGCGGATAATGGCTTCGGCGCGGCCAAGGTCGATAATCACATTGCCATATTCAACGCGCTTGATGATACCATTGACCACTTCGCCCACACGATCCTTGAACTCTTCATACTGGCGGGCGCGTTCGGCTTCGCGAACCTTTTGGGTAATGACCTGCTTGGCCGCCTGGCTTGCCACACGCCCAAATTCAACCGGTGGCAATTCATCGCTAAGAACGCCGCCAACCTCTATGTCTGGATCAGTTTTTTTAGCCTCTTCCAGGCCGATTTCCGTAGAATCGTTTTCCACCTCCTCGACAACAGTGATGTATCGCATTAACGCTATGCTGCCCGTTACCGGGTCAATATGGGCACGAATGTCAAGTTCGCTGCCATAGCGAGAACGGGCGGCCCGCTGAATCGCTTCTTCAATGGCTTCAAGAACAATGGATTCCTCAATCGACTTTTCTGCCGCCACCGCTTTGGCAATCTGTAACAATTCAAGCCGATTGGCGCTCACGCCTGTCATACTCATGTCTTCGTCTCCTTGGTATCCACAGTCTTGTTCAATTTTAATAATGCGTCGCTCATCACCAGATGAGCATCGCTAATCCAGGAATACGGCATCAGGGCACTTTCACGCTCGTCTTCCAGGTCAATCACAACGTTATCGTCCTCCAACCCTGCCAAAACGCCTTTGAACCGACGGCGTCCCTCAACCAGACGATCCAGTTCCAGCTTGGCCGTATGGCCCTGCCAGCGTTCAAAGTCGGCCCGAACCGTCAAGGGTCGCTCAAGACCTGGCGATGATACTTCCAGTTCAAACGCGCCATCAATGGGGTCTTCAACGTCGATAACGGCAGAGATTGCCCGGCTCAAACTTGTGCAGTCTTTTATACCCATCTGATGGTCAGATGCCCGTTCGGCCATAATTTGCAGGATTTTCCGTTTTTCACGGCCAAACAGCCGCACGCGCACAATCACAAGCCCAAGCTGCGTTGCCGATGGCTCAATGGCGGTGAGAACCTTTTGCTCGATTGTGGTTTTGGCGCGCAAAGCGTTTTCCTAAATTGTCCTCTGATGAAAAACGGTGCAACCATGAAAAAAGCGGCCTCCTGTAGGGAGCCGCTTGCCATGCCATACCAGCACATCAGCGATGTTATTGACCTGTATATAATGGCGTTTACGGGTCAGCGCAATCAGCTTGCTCAGTATTTGCGGGTAAGCGAGTGATGATTAATTCATTTGAATGTATAGCCCCGCCCAAATCAGGGGCCGATTCTGCAACATGGTTATGTTTTAGATAAGGACATTACCTTTGAGCGGCTGAACGTATCGCTCCGCCTAAATCACCATTTTTTAGTTCAAATTTATTGAGCATGTGTATGTTGTCGTGTTTTATGTGTAATTGCCCCTCATTTCCTTTATTTCCTCGGTGTTGCCCTCTAGAAAAAAGCGGATGGTCGGCAACCTCTTTCGAGCTTATCACCCAGATTGCAATTTGATCTCTAAATACAGCGACCCATATGAAAACATCACAGCACTGTGGTTTGAGTTGTTGAAAATTCATTAGGAAGGGTTTGTTTGTATTCCTTGAAAGAGCCTTTACATATAAAGGTTCGGAACTTCCGCTATCCACAGCACGAGACGCTTTAACTTCTATTTTTATGCCATCTAGCCATAGATCATATTCACCAGAAAAGCCAGTATCTATTTTCTTTGTTGGTTTATAAAACTGAGAGCACATGCCATGGATGTAGGTTTGTGCGAATTTCTCTCCAAACCCTCTTGGGGCAGAGATTTCAAATATCCAAAGATTTGGATTTGCGCTTATATATTCGAATCGTATCTCCATATATTGTTCGTAGGTCATACCGCCTGATGCAATTAAATTACAAATCAGGTGCTCATATTCGTTAAACGGAAAAACACCTTGATCGACTTCGACCATTTCCAAAATCCGGGCAAGGTCTTCTGTTGATCCATTAAAGGATTCACATATCCTGTTTTTTAAGTCTGAAAGTTCCATTTTTATCCTGAATAACTCCTAGATATGCTAAATAATTTTCCTCATTAAACGCATGGCAGTTCTTGAGAAAATTGGTGTGTATGGGTAGGCATTCTAAATCTGAGCGAAGGATTTTGTGTGTCTCAAATACATTTTTAAAAAACCAATTCATAATTTTGCTGTTAAGTAAATCACACAATAATTTGCTAGAAATGGGGAGTGTATCATTTAATATCATCATATTGGCGCTATTTATAAAAAATGATTGATTTTTGTCATAATAAAAACAAAGATCAGAAGAAATAAATTTATAAATCAGCTTTTCTTTTGCTAAAAATAATTCTAGAGGCGGCACCTGTTGGTACAGCGATATATCGTTGGGAATAAAATTGCTTGGAGATTTTAGGTACCCCTTTAAGATGTCCTTGCCTTTATAAACAGGCATGTGGTCAGCGGAAATTTTGTGCTTAATGAATTTACTATTGTTCCCGGTGACAATGCCCAACCCCCATCTGGCATGGCCAGAAAGTGTGTCATGCGGCAGTGCCATCATGTGGGCAATAACATCCGCACTTTCTGGCGGGCAGTTGAAATTTAGTATCGCTCTAGGATTATCTTGGAATGAAGATTGAGGCCTGTTATGCGACGTTGTAAGCGTTTTGCATACAGTAGAAGTAGCGTTGGAAGGTTCTGCTAATTTAACAATTATAGCTTTAGCTTTCGTGAGAAGTGTTGGAAAAGGTTTTCCAAAATCGGTAAGGGCAATAAGTGTATACTCCAAAGCTTTTTTTCTAGCATGTTGATGGGTTGCAACATTAAAAAATGATTCTGGCATTAAAAGACCAACGTAGCCTCCTTTCTTCACAACGGCGCAGGCTGCAAAGAAAAATAGAGAACATGTGTCAACGCTTTTTCCTGTTTTGAAGGTGTTGGAGAAAAACACCTTTTCGGTTTTGGAAAGTTTTTTCCCCCACGGCGGATTAGTAAAAATGACATCAATTTTTCCAATAGGAATTTCATTTTTTGCTGCAGATTCTAGGAAGTTTAAGCAAACGATATTGTCAGACAAGAACCCTGTTTTCTCGAATATCCGCCGTCTAGATATTTCTACAGCAACTGGATCAACGTCATATCCGTAGAGGTTTTCTGGCCTTATTCCATAGCTAATGGCTGCGATTAGAAAATTGCCTGACCCACAACACGGGTCGCAAAATTTTACGTTTTCTATTTCTGTGGTAATGTGTTCAAAAAATGTACCTGCAATGGTGTTTGGTGTATAATAAATGCCTTCTTTGTTTTTATAGGAATTAGAAAGAGCTGCTTCATATTCTATTGCAATAGCTTCGTATTCTGTCGAACTTGCAGTGGAAAGTCTCTCTATGAAAGTGGCTTGCAAAGCCTCATGATCGTGCGAATCAGCAAGTGATTTATTGGCTCTTTTTGTAAGTTTCTCATGACCAGCAATATTGTCCCTAAAAGCTAGAAACGACTCTTCCGTGATGCGATTCACCTCTGCCTTTGAAAGATATCCTGTTTTTACCCAGTTGTGCACAGATGCTGTTGAGACATTTAGACATTGCGCAACCTCTTCTACCGACATGCTGGGTCGCCAATTATCGGAAAATAATGGTAACGTTTGTAGATCGCTCATTCTCCGACTCCTTGGAGCACCAGTAAGAAATTATCGCATTGCGCGACATGTTTCCATAATATATTAAGCTTGTATCTTTAGTCAATGTTCACTATTTATTCTCATCGTGTTTGCGGATAAAGTCAAGCCAGACGCAAGGGCGTCCGGCTTTTTTGGCCTTGCCTTCATAGCGTGTTGGTGCATGGTCATCGGCGGCCACGCGCCAGTCATCCGCGCGCATCGCTGTCCATTCAAAGTGCCCATCATCCAGAATATGGGCCAAGGCCCAAGCCTGATAATGCGCAATATCAGAGGCAAAGCGAAGCTGCCCACCTGGCTTAATGAGCCGCGCCAGTTCACTGACAAAGGCGCTCTGCACCAGACGGCGCTTCCAGTGTCGTTTTTTAGGCCAGGGATCCGGATGGAGGATGAACACCCGATCCAGCGAAGCATCGGGCAGTGTAGTCAGAATTTCACGGGCGTCACCGCGTTCCAGTCGCACATTGTCCAGATTATATTCCTCAACGCCGCCAAGGGCTTTAGCCATTCCGTTCAGGTATGGCTCTATACCCAAATGACACACATGCGGGTTCTTTTGCGCCTGGGCCAGCAAATGTTCGGCACTGCCAAACCCCACTTCCAGCCATAGCGGCGTATCGTCGGGAACAATATCGGTTCGCATGGACAGCTTGTCTGGCAAGCCCAGGGTTGGTAATAAGGTTTTGACAAGGTTTGCCTGACGCGGCCTTAATCTATGCCCTTTGGCCCGGCCATAAAGGCGTAGGCTGTGTTGTTCATCCGGCGAGGGATTTAAGCTCATCTACCATATCCGTTTTTTCCCAGGAAAACCCGCCATCTGCATCCGGCTCACGGCCAAAATGACCATAAGCAGCTGTGCGTGCATAAATGGGTTTGTTCAGACCAAGGCGTTCGCGAATACCACGCGGGCTAAGGTCTACCGCCTCACTCAAGACCTTTTCCAGCCGCGCTTCATCACAACGACCGGTGCCGTGGGTGTCAACATAAATGCTCAATGGCTTTGCCACGCCAATGGCATAAGCAAGCTGTATGGTACAGCGATCAGCAAGGTCGGCGGCCACCACATTTTTGGCCAGGTAACGGCAAACATAGGCCGCTGAACGGTCAACCTTGGTCGGGTCTTTTCCTGAAAATGCGCCGCCGCCATGAGGCGCAGCACCACCATAAGTATCGACAATGATTTTACGCCCCGTCAGGCCGCAGTCGCCATCCGGCCCGCCAATAACAAAATTACCGGTTGGATTGACGTAAAACTCTTTTTCGGGGCACATCCATCCCTCTGGCAGTACAGCTTCTACATAAGGGCGAACAATCTCGCGCACATCGGCGGGGGTTAGCCCCTCACGGTGCTGAGTTGATACCACCACAGACGTGGCTCGTACCGGTACACCGTTCTCATAGGCCAGTGTGACCTGGCTTTTGGCGTCTGGCTCCAGTCCCAGATCGGCATTGGCTTTGCGGGCCGCCGCCAGATCGCGCAATATATGATGTGAATACTGTATCGGGGCTGGCATAAGTTCAGGGGTCTCTTTGGTGGCATAGCCAAACATAATGCCCTGATCGCCCGCGCCTTCATCCTTGTTACCCGTCGCATCCACGCCCATGGCAATGTCGCTGGATTGCGCGTGCAGATAATTTTCAAACACAGCATGTTTCCAGTGAAAACCATCTTGCTCATAACCAATATCGCGCACGGCAGCACGCACTGCGGTCTCAATTTCCAAACTTTCGACAGAGCCATTGCAGCGCACTTCGCCAGCCAGAACGATCCGGTTGGTGGTGGTCAGGGTTTCACAGGCAACTCGTGCTTGCGCATCATTGGCCAGATACAAATCAACAATGGTGTCGGAAATACGGTCACAAACCTTGTCGGGGTGACCCTCTGAAACGCTTTCACTGGTAAAAATATAGGACTTGCGGCTCACACTTGACTCCTCATATCAACATATAAAGATTTCTTTATATAATTTTGTGGCGCACAAAACCCCATCCTGAGCATAAAGGCAATGGTGAGTATGCAATTCTCTTACTGATGGAGATGTTACGTACTTGTCTCAATGACAAAAAAGGGCGGATCAAATGACCCGCCCTTTTATCTGTATTGGTTTATACGTAGCCCGGTTTAGAACCGTGCTGTTGCATTGAGGAAGAAAGTACGGCCAAACAGATCATACCCGGCAGAGGTCACTGCGTTATTACGCTGGCTGCCAAAGCCGCCATCAATAACCGGCGGGGCTTTGTCCAGCAAATTGTTAACACCAAAGGTGAACGAGTATGTATCTTTCAACCAGGTCAGCGACACGTCATTATAGAGACGGCTGCCAGCATTGGCCTTGCGGATGGTTTGTTCGGTGGTGTTAAAGGTAACACTGGTTGCAAACGCAGTTGGTGAGGAACTGTCACGCGTTGACGGTGCCTGCTGCGAGCCAACGGTTGTACCATCGATATAACTGGCTTCCCAGATAAGCTGGAGATCCTGCCAGTTAAAACCAACGGTGGAGCGAGATTGCCATCTCGGGCTACCGATCTCACCAACATTGTCATCGCCCGGTACGGCCGCAAGAATCTGAACAAAATTACGGATCAGATATGTTGTTGCTGTTGACCAGGTGACATCCAAAGGATGACCCATAAAGTCACCGGCATCAAATTGCAGACGGGAATTGAAATCAAGACCGCGTGCTTTTTCCTGACCAACATTGACGAAAGAAATATTGATCTTGTCAATGACATTCAAGGCCGGGTTGCCGGTATTCTTGCGGGTAATCAGCGAGCAGAACGGGCTGGAGAGATTATCAAATCCGGCACTAAAGCACTGGCTGACAATGGTACCGGCATCAAACTCGTTGACCGAGTTTTTCAAATCAATGTCATAATAACTGATGGCAAAATCAAAATCAAAGCCATCATACCAGGGCTGGCTAAGGGCCAGTGTGGCGGTGATGGTTTCTGATGTTTCTGCCTTCAGATTAACATTACCACCAGCTACGGTCTGAATGGATGTAACACCGGTATTACCCAGGATGTTCACATCCGCACCAGAAAGGGCGCAGTTGTTGAGCAGAATTGGATCTACAGGTGGGGTCAGGGCTGCGATGTTCACAGCCAAACAAGGATCGTTAAACCCTGAGATTGAACCGCCCTGGTCAGCAAGGAATTGTTCACGCAGATTTGGCGCACGAAAGGATGTACCAAACGAGCCGCTTAGCCTTGCCCAGTCATTGGCAACATAGGTGGCACGACCACGATAGGTAATTTCGCTACCGAAGTTTTCTTCTTCGGTATAACGAACCGCGCCATCAACCGTAACAGCCTTGGCCCACGGTGCATCAATAATCAGGGGAATATTTGTTTCAGCGTAAATATCCCAGATATAACGATCACCAATGGTTTCGCCTTCTTGGGATGGATCTTCCGCCGCATTCAAACCCTTCACCCCAACAATGGAGTTTTGTGAATGAATTTGGTCAAGACGGTAGGAGCCACCAAAAGCTGCTGCCACAGTGCCGCCGCCGCGAATGTCAAACAGATCGCCGGTGAAGTTACCTTCAAGGACATATTGTTCAACCACGGTGCGGTTGGTGCGGTTGCCCAGGAAATAATCCCGCTCGGCATCTGTTGCAAAGGCGCCATCCCCGGTTGGCCCACCAGTGAAAATGCTAGTGGCAAATGGCTGGAAGGGCACACAGCCTGGCGAGGTGTTAAACACGGTTTCATTAGCCGCGCCACAAATGACATTGCCGCCATTGTCTAGCCGAACAGTACCGATGGCCTGATCGAAATGTGGTTCAAACAGGATAACCTGAGACTGGAAACCAACGCCGCGATCATAAGACCCGAAAATATCGTAGGTCCAGTTGTTTTCGGCAAACCAGCCCGAATTACCCATATCGCCACGCATGCCTGTTACAGCACGAAACTGCGTCAGATTAACGTCACGTTCCTGGGGGATATCATCCAGCGTGTAAATTGGAATCACCGGATCGTCAAACGGGCTAAGCGGATTATCCACCAGGTTAAGGGAGCCATCCGGATTCAATACCAGATTGCCCTGCGCATTTTCATGGGGAATCAATGCCGGAATGAGTGGGAAAATTTGCTCAACCGCAGCAATGTTAAAAAGTTCACGATTGAGGAAATAGGTTTCAAAATAGGCCTCGCCACTACCCCAGAAGTTTGTGTCAAACTGACCATTTGAAACCACCGAGAAACGCTCGATCGGTTGAATAAGATCAGCCGCACGGCGTTCATCCTGGTCATTAAAGAAATCCAGGAATGGGAAACGGTTTCGAGAACGTGTCGGGTCATTGACCAAACCGGAAATCATGTCTGCCGACAAGGGCAACCCATCACCGGAACTGAAATTGGGGACACCCAGGTCTGTTGAACCAGGGGTGTAGAAAAACCGCCCGTCTGGTGACTGACCACCAAGGTCAATAAGGACATTATCAAAGAAACCGGAGCGATCTGTGCGTAAAATCGTGCCATTTTGGGTGATTTCAATACGTTCCAGTGAGCGGGAGAATGAACGATCACCGGTTGAAACACGGCTGCGGCGGAAATACTCACCGGCAACCATAACGCTGGCCTTGTCACCAACAGCACCCATAATACCGGACACCTGTTGAATACTGCCACCACTGGCTTCTGGAATTTCGTAATTGGCCGAAATTTCCATACCCTCAAAATCTTTCTTGAGGATCACGTTGACCACACCGGCCACCGCATCAGCACCATAAATCGATGATGCGCCTTCGGTAATGACCTCGACACGGTCAACAATAGAGAAAGGCAGCAAGCTGATATCAGGTTGTGCAGGGGCACCGCGTACACCGGCTGAACCAAGGCGTTTGCCATTGACCAGAACCAGTGTGCGTTCTGGCCCAAGGCCACGCAGATCAACGCTGGATGAACCCACCCCGCCGGTTGGCGGGTTTTCGGTTGCGTTGGCGCCGCCAGCATTGGTGTTTATCGTGGCATCAATACGGGCGCCACTGACCACGGTGGAGCGTTGCAATAATTCAGTAATGGAGGAAACACCGATCTGACGGGCAGCTTCCACATCCATCACCTGGATGGGTGTCGGGCTGGAGAATGTATCCTGACGAATACGCGAACCGGTAACGGTCACCATATCCTCCTTTTTCACTTCTCCATCATCTGATGTTGTTGTGTCGGCCTGCTGTGCACTGGCGGGCATGGCTGCCAGTAACGCAGTTGCAAAGCCAGCAACCATTGTTGAGCGGAACAAGCCGCGTCTGAAATCTGAGTGAGTCAAGAAACTACCCCCTGAATGAGCGCCGGTATTGACGCGATTTATCGCATTGATAATGCGATGGATGCAGCGGCCACCTGAACTGGGTATCAAGAGGCAGCCGGGTTACAAGAAATGTCTTGAATTTCACCCCACAAACAGACGAAAAATCAAGACGTATGAGTAAAGATTAGTGCTGAATAGGATGGGACGTCAATAAAACATGACAAAAAAGTAATCATTTGCGATGATGCGTTGTAAAAATGTCGCAAAATTTGTGTTGTTTTACGAAAATCAGACGAGCCGTACACCATTTAGCCTTCAGGATTGTTTTGAGCAATCAAGGATAATGGCCTGCTCGGGTTTGGGCAGGCAGATTCGGGCCTTGGAGAGAGTGTAAATTACGGCAATGGGTTTACTGACTTACCCTGATAAGGCGCACCCTGATGCGCGGGCTTTTATTGGCAAATTTCATGAACCATGCGCCCGCTATCCCCGGTTTTATACGTATGCCTGCACCCGGTTTGGGCATGCGTGGTCTGCCGGGGTCTGCATGCTTCCACACTTCGCCGTTGTCCAGGGCAACATAAAGGTCGCCAGCGCCATTGCGCCAGGCCCTGAGTACTTTGGCATCATAGGCAACACGCTCAACGGGTTTGGGGGCACGCCCGCGCCGCGCCGGGGGTTCTTCACCCGGTTTGACGAAAACATACTTCTGGGTTGATTTTTTCAATCGGTTAAACGGGAATATCCCGCCGCGTTTTTTCTTTGTTTTAATCTCAAGCCCGGCTACAGTTTCGCCTGTTGCGGTTTTTTGTTCCTGTGCGTCTGTCACAGATGTAGTTTTGCTTTCTTTGGTACGATTTTGCTCGATTTTGGCGGTTTCCTTGGGCGCTGCCGCCCTGGCCAATGCTTCAAAGCATTCAAGACGCTCTCCGGCATTACCTACTTTCATGCAAAGCCCTAGTGCCTGTTCAACTGAAAGTTCCTGAGCAAAGAGGGCGGGTGCAGACAATATGGCCCATGCCGCAATGCTCGTTACCATCAAAAAACGCATAAAACACTCCTGTGTATGACTCTGAATTGCGCAAAACGCCTACTGAATTTTTTACATTGTGCCGCACCCGCGCCTACCTGTCGAGTTGCCTGTGAGGCATTATCTGGAATCAAAATTTCTGGCGCTTAAAATTACACCACAAAACAAGCGCATCATGATAAACGCCCATAAATTCACGATGAGTGATGCAAAAACGTCACATTGGCCTGTTTAAGTGACTGTTTGTCCCTCAAAAGTGGGTGAGATCGATTGACACAGCCGTCTGTCGCATATTTGTGTAGCAAAGACGCAAACCGCCGGGTGTTGGTGGTGAGTTAGTCTGGGGTTTGGGTGCCATTGACCGGCGCTTTGTTTATCGGGTGCGAGCAAGTTTGCACAGATAAGCCATGGTCGGTGTGGTTCAGGCCCTTTGCTTGATTTTGAAACAAGGGGCATCTTTGATGACTGATAATAATGAATTGGAACGCCGGGCAACAGGTTTTCGCCTAATGCTGGCAACAGGCGTGTCCGCCATGGCCTTGGGCCTTGGCGCACCTGCATTTGCACAAGAAACAACAGACCAGACAGCAGATGATGCTGCTGAAGCAGAAGAACTTATCACCGTTACCGGCTCGCGGATTAAACGCGCCGGTCTGGATACGGTTCGTCCGGCGATCACGATTGATACCGAATCGCTCGACAAACGCGCCTTTACCAATATTGCCGATGCTCTTAACGAAGTGCCGGCGTTTGGCGGCGGGCTGACACCTGATGGTGCGCAAAACACGTTCACCGTTGGCCAAAACTTCGTCAACCTGTTTAACCTTGGTACCCAGCGTACTTTGGTTCTGGTTGATGGCAAACGCTTTGTCTCATCAAACGTCCCGGTGACCTTTGGTTCCGCCGGTGGTTTGCAGGTTGACTTGAACTCGGTTCCGGTTGCCTTGATTGACCGTGTTGAAGTTGTGCCGCTGGCCGGTGCTGCTACCTATGGCTCAGATGCCATTGCCGGTACGGTTAACGTCATCCTTCGTGATGACTATGAAGGTTTTGAAGCCAGTGGTCAGTATGGCGTTGCCGAACAAGGTGACTTCCAGACTTATCAGGCACAGGTTGTCTTTGGTGCCAACACTGCCGATGGCCGTGGTAATACCACCTTGTCTGTTGAGTATGCAGATCAGCAGGGCGGTTTCCTGAACAAGCGTGACCGTTTCTTTGCCAATGACCCCAATTTGGTGAACTTTGGCGCGCTGGATCTTGATGGCGACGGCAATCTGGATGATGTTGATGGTGACGGTGATACCGATACCTTCCGCCGTATTTTCTTCGATCAGACCGTTCAATTATTTGGCCCTGGTGGTTCGGTGTCTCCGGGTACACTAACCATTCCGTCGATTGGTCTGGGTACTTTGGCTGATGGCAATTTCTATCAGTTTAATCCTGATAGCACGCTTAGCACCTGCACAGCCGGTACATCACCGGGCAGATCTTCGCTGTTCTTTGCCCAGGGCGGTACTTGCGGTATCGACTTCTTTGACAGTGTTGCGCAAATTCGCTCACCACTGGAGCGGATCGTTATCTCGTCAACATCCCATTATGACCTGACACCGGATATTCGTTTTAACCTGCAATCAACCTTTGCTAATGCCAAGGCCAATGAGCTGGTCAACCAGGGCGGTTTCCAAACCTTTGCTTTTGGTGGCACATCGGGTGCCTTGACCTTTAACACCAACAACCCGTTCCTGACGTCTCAGGCGCGTGGTATTCTTGAAGGCAATGGCCTGACCTCATTTGGTCTGAACCGTTTTAACAATGACATTGTTAATTCCGGTGCCAACTCTACCGAGAACTTCACATGGCGTCTGGCCGGTGGTTTTGAAGGTGACTTTGAAATGGCTGATCGCAATTTCAACTGGGCCATTGATGCTGTCTTTGGTCAATCCGACGTTGAAACCCGCCAGTTTGGTATTGTTGATGGTCGTTTCCTTAACGCCATTGATGCGGTACTGGTTGATGATGCGCTTCTGCAACAACTGGTTGCTTCAGGCGCAGCAGCAAATCTTGATGATGCGCTTGTTCAATTGAACAGAGGCGGTCGTTCCGGTGTTACCGGCATTGATCGTGGTGACATTATTTGTCAGATCAATGCTGATATTGCCGCCGGTACGGTTACCGGCTTTAATTCACAAGCTTCTGGTAATGGTGTCTCAACTGGCATTTTCTCTTTTGCCGAAGGTTGTGTGCCTCTGAACCTGTTTGGTGAAGGTGCCGGTAGCCCCGAAGCTATCTCCTTTATCAATGGTTCACCTCGGATCACTTCATCCGACATTGCCCAGCGCGTGTTTACCGCCAGCTTTGGTGGCGATGCGATTGAGCTTCCGGCCGGCTGGATGGCGTTTAACGTTGGTTTTGAGCAACGCCGTGAACGTGCCGTATTCACTCCGGGTCTGGGTACCGCCCTTGATATTACGCGTTCTTCACCGTTTATTGAAACCGGTGGCCAAAACAAGACCTATGAAGTGTTCGGCGAAGTTCTGATCCCATTGGTCAGTGCTGACATGAACATTCCAGGCTTTGAGCTACTCGAAGCAACAGGTTCATTTCGCCGGGTGAATAACCGGGTGGCCAATGTGGATCGTGTTAAAGCCAATTCTGAAACGGTTAATGCCTATGAATTTGGTGGCCGCTGGTCTCCGGTCAGTGATATTATCGTTCGTGGCTCCTATGCTTCGGCTATCCGGGCACCTTCACTGGTGGAACTGTTCTCACCACGGGTTCAGGCCTTCCTGTTTGCCTCTGACCCTTGTGATGAACGCTTCATCACCGGTGGCCCTAATCCGGCGGTACGTGCAGCCAACTGTGCGGCGATCGGTATTACCCAGCCCTTTACCTCCAATGTGGTCAACGCCACGATTATCGGGGCCAATGAGGGTAACCCGGCTCTGTCGCCAGAACGCTCCAAGTCCTATAACATTGGCGGCGTTATTCGTCCGCGCTGGATACCAAACCTGAACATTCAGCTTGATTATTTCAATATCAAGATCACTAACCGGATTGTGGGTCTCTCTTTGACGCAGATCATGCAATCTTGCTTTGATGCGGCTGACTTCCCGAACAACCCATTCTGTAGCCCGGATCTGTTTACCCGGGATGGTGCTGGTCAGGTTAATTTTGGTAAAACAACCAGCCTGAATGCCAGTTCTTCAAACTTTGAATCATTCCAGGTACAGGCATCTTATAACTTTGATGTTGCCGATGCCCTTAATGCCAGCAAGTTGATGAAAACAGAAGGTGATCTGGGTGAACTTGCCTTTAACCTGAATGTATTCAAGGTCTTTGGCAATAACCTGCAAACCTTGCAGACTGTTCCTTCTGAATCCAAGGGTACGTTTGGTGATCCACAATACTCCGGTACTCTGGATACTACCTACAGTTATGGCCCATGGCGTGCATTCTGGCGGGTTGTTTATCAGGACGGCCCAGTGTTTAGCGCCCTGAGCAACTCCTTTGTTCTTGATGACAATGACCAGATTGTCGATTTTGGTGCCCGGGTGATCCACAATGCCTCACTGTCCTATACGGTTAGTGACGGCACGACGGTACAACTTGGTGTCAATAACGTTCTCAAGCGTACGCCGAATGTGTTTGAGCAAGCCGCTGGTTTCTTTGGCACAACAGAGCAATTGGGCCGGACGTACACCTTCCGTGTTAGGTCCCAATTCTAGGCACAGTTCTAAAGCTTAATAAAACCAATACGGAAAAGGCCGGGGAATTCCCCGGCCTTTTTTTGTTTTGTATTGCGGAATCCATAAAGACAAACTCTATATTGTCATTGCCGGTCTTGTACCGGCAATCCAGAACAGTATAAAAAGGCTGGATTACCCGAACGAGTCGGGTAATGACAGGTTGGTTTTGAATTTATGCCCCTCTTTGGTGTCATTGCCGGTCTTGTACCGGCAATCCAGAACAGCATAAAAAGACTGGATTACCCGAACGAGTCGGGTAATGACACAAGGGTCTTTGCTTTAATAAATAACCACACTACGGATACTTTTTCCCGCGTGCATGAGGTCAAATCCGGTGTTGATTTCATCCAGGCGTAAAGTATGGGTGACCAGATCATCAATGTTTATCCGCCCCTCCATATACATATCAACAATTTTGGGAACGTCCGTGCGCCCTCTGGCTCCGCCAAAAGCTGTGCCGCGCCACGAACGACCCGTCACAAGCTGAAATGGTCGCGTGGAAATTTCCTGCCCGGCCCCGGCAACGCCAATGATATAGCTTTCTCCCCAGCCTTTATGGCAACACTCTAGTGCAGCGCGCATGACCTCAACATTGCCGATACATTCAAAGGTATAATCTGCACCGCCATGGGTCAGTTCAACCAGATGACCCACCAGATCGCCTTTAATATCGTCTGGGTTTACAAAGCCGGTCATGCCGAATTTTGTCGCAAGCTCGCGCTTTGACGAATTGGTATCCACGCCGATGATTTGGCGGGCACCGACCAGCCTGGCCCCCTGTATGACATTCAGGCCAATACCGCCAAGACCAAACACGATCACTGTTGAGCCGGGTTCTACTTTGGCTGAAAATATTACCGCACCCAGACCGGTGGTAACCCCGCAACCAATGGTGCAAATTTTATCAAAAGGTGCGTCTTTGCGAACTTTTGCCAGGGCAATTTCCGGCATCACCGCATGATTGGCAAAGGTGGAACAGCCCATATAATGAAACAAGGGTTTGCCCTGAAAAGATAATCTTGATGTGCCATCGGGCATCAGCCCCGCGCCCTGGGTTTGACGTATGGCCTGACAGAGATTGGTTTTGGGGTTCAGACAATACTCACATGTCTGACATTCTGGGGTGTAAAGCGGGATCACATGATCGCCGGGTGCAAGCGAGGTAACACCCGGCCCACATTCAAGAACAATACCTGCCCCCTCATGACCAAGCACTGAGGGAAATAAACCTTCCGGGTCACCGCCCGAGAGGGTGAAGGCATCGGTATGGCATATCCCTGTGGCCTTGACCTCGATCAGAACCTCACCGGCTTTGGGGCCATCCAGATCAATCTCGTCTATGAGCAGTGGTTGCCCGGCTTTAAGGGCGATCGCGGCGCGTGTTTTCATTTGTTTTCTTTCACAATTGATCCGCCGCGATTCTTATGGACAGGTTAACCTGAGCGGCTTCAGTCCTTATTTCGATTTTTGTCTTGCCTGACAATGTGTGTCAGTTCATGAGCGACCAAACAGGCCTCATAGTTTTGCTCAGTAAAGCTTTTTACATAAACCGCAATGGCATCTAGATGAACAAAAGCTTCGGCGTTTATGGTTTTTGCTGCCGCCATTGCTTCGGTGCCTTGCAATACGCGCACATCTGAAAAACCCCGACAAAAATGGGCTTCCAGTTCAGCCGTTAGAACCGGCGGCTTTTCACTTTCTTTTTTCTCTACCTTGGCAAAGGCAGGACTGGCAGTAAATATCAAAGCAGTAGCCAACAGAGCTAATTTTCTACGCATAATGAACTCTCCTTTTGTAAGCATTTTATATCAATAGCACAATTTAGGCTCTACCAACCACGCGCATGGTCAGGTTTATCCGCCCACTTTTGGGCAGCAATGTGGATGTATCGGGATAAATGCGGTCTATGCCATGATAACAACGCCGGGCATCACCGCCCAAAACCACCACATCACCCGATGACAAGCGCAAGGATCGCGTTGGATTGTCACGTGCGTGCCCACCAAGACGATAAAGCGCCGTTGCGCCAAGGGACACCGACACAATGGGTGCATGTTTGGCATTTTCATCGGCATCAACATGCAGACCCAGACGGGCCTTGGCATCATAATAATTTATCAGGCAGGCCTCGGGTGGTTCAGGCCAGCCAGAAACAGCGTTCCAAAGTTCAAGTAATATATCTGGCAGAACTGGCCATGGTTTATTGGTTACAGGATGGCTTGGGCTATATCGATAACCGGCTTTTTCGCTAATCCAGCCCAGCGGGCCAAAATTACTACCGCGTACACTTAAGGGTTGACCGGTGCGAGGCATAACAGCGCGATAGAGGGGCGCAATGCCAACACCATGGCGCACATTTTCCAGTAATTTTTCCTGGGCGGCGCGAGAAAAGTATTCAGGTAATAGCCGAAAACCGTCTGGAAATTCAAATTTAGAGGTCATGGCTGCCTTTATGAGCCAGTTTTATTGATGCGCCAATGCCTGGCTTAACTCGGTTTTGAAATCACTTATGCCCGGCGCATAAAAGTCACGCAGGTTTTTATGAATGGCCTTTGGTGCATTGTGCGGTGTTCCACATGTAAAGGGTGGCTCCGGGTTATATTCCAACGCCAGCTGGATGGTTTTTGCGGCCTCCTTTCCGGCCAGTTCTGCTGCCAGGGTCAAGGCAAAATCAATTCCGGCGGTAACGCCGCCACCGGTAATTATACGACCATCGCGGACGATACGACCTTGCGTTGGGATCGCCCCGACACGGGATAACAGATCGTGATAGGCCCAGTGGGTGGTTGCCTTTTTTCCTTGTAAAAATCCGGCAATACCCAGCACAAACGCACCGGTGCAAACAGATGTTATATATCTGGATTGCGCGCCCTGACGTTTTACAAACTCTATGAGTTCCTGATCTTTGATGGCCTCACTGACGCCAAAGCCACCCGGAATACACAGCACATCAAGATCAGGGCAATCCTCAATCCGTGTGGTGGGAACAAGGCCCAGGGCGCAATCACTCATCACCGGCTTCAGGGTTTTGGCAGCAATATGAATATGCGCGCCCGGCACCCGGTTGAGCACTTGCAACGGCCCGGTAAAGTCCAGTTGGGTGAGGTTGTCAAAAATAACAAAGCCAATATGAATGGTCATGACTTTCGCTTCAACAAAATAACTTTATTGGCCCGCGCGCGGAAACGCACAAAACATATCAACATATCCATCGCCATCATTATCACGATTGCCAAAGGTATTGGGGTTGCAATCCTCGTCATGGCCCATGGCATCACAAACTTCAAAATTACCTGGATAACGGTTCGGGTCGCCATCATCGCAATCATCGCCGCCACATGCTAATGCCGTAGAGCCATCACCATCGGCGTCCATTGCCACGTCACATTGTGCATTACATTGATTGGTGGCTTCATTGCAGGTCAGTCCGCTCGATACACAGGTTGGTAATGAGCCACGCATGCAGCCTCGGGCATCGGCCCCTGATGAAGCCGGGCTACAGATTTCACGTCCATTGCACCAGACACCATCTGAACAATCTGCATCGGTAGAGCATACCTGGGCCATTGCCGGGCCGACAAAAAATATAGCGAATACAATCAAAATCAATATGCGCATGGGTTTCATCCTATCCACAGGTTCCTGTTGCCGGATTGCGTCGGGCATCGGTATCATCACAATCCGTGGCGTTCAGCGACATACCCGCCAGCCCGCTGCCGGCGGCGCAGGCCTGAACCTGCTGTGCCGGGTCACCAAATCCATCGCCGTCCGCATCCCGATAAACCGTCAGGGTCACGCCTTCATCAACGATACCATCACAATTATCGTCCTTAAAATTACATACCTCGTTCTGGTTTGGGTGAACACCGGGATCATTGTCATCACAGTCAAGTTTGATAAACTGGCTGGGATCATTGGCGCTGGCTCGGCGGCGCATTTCGGCAAGTGCATCCTGACGCTCCCTGGCCTGCGCGGCTGCTTCGCGGATTGCCGCGTTTCTTTTGGCTGATAATTGCTCAAACATACCCGCCACAGCCGGATTGATGCTGGTCTTTGGGACAATAACCGCCAAGCCTGAATTTGGTTTTGCCAATGATCGTGTTGCAGGGGTGTTGGCCCTGCGAACTGGCGCTTTTGGTTGTCGGGGCTTTACAATTTTGGCTGTGGGTGCCGTCAATACAGGTTTGATAACGCCTCTACCAATAATCACGTTTTTATTTGGTACATAGACAACGTTCTTTACGCCTGACACACAACATTGGCTGCGCACAGCCTTGGGAACGCTGTCTTTAAGTAAGCATTGAGGTTTATAACCCTGAAGGCGTGTGCCTCTTTTCTTGAACGTCCAAGCCTTGCACTTTTTGTCAGCCATGCAGGCTTTGCGACATACCTCCGGGTCAGAGAAAAACAGGGTGCTGGTCTTATACGTTGCGCCTGGTCTGTTGGTGTTTGGTATGCTGGCCGGTTCGGCGGCTATTGACCATGTGGTTATGGCAAGTAACCAAAAGCCCATGAAAAATCCAAATATCAGTTTCATCTTGAAAATCCCCAATGCCGTGAATTTTACACCAAAATACACAAAAAACAAATGTAGCCCGCCCTAATGCGTCAATAGCACGCAGGTAAAATTCTGGCGAAAACTCTGGTAAAATAGTGGATACTTAGTTTTTGGCAGTGTTTTGAGCCATAATTGACAAAAAAACCTCTCTACCTGCGACAGAACAACCTTAAAGCCCTTGCGGTTTAGCATATGTTTTCCCATATCCGAGACGAACGGCCAACAGGCTTTAAGATTGATATGAAATCAAGGGGATCACACCGGCGCAGTGCCAATACGGGCTGCCCATCATGATCTGCCGCAAAGGAGAACAACATGAGCAAAGTTATAGGTATTGACCTTGGCACGACCAATTCGTGCGTGTCCGTTATGGACGGTAAAACCCCTAAAGTTATTGAAAATGCAGAAGGCATACGCACGACCCCCTCTGTGGTCGCTTTTACCGAAGATGGAGAGCGCCTGATCGGCCAGACGGCCCGGCGCCAGGCGGTAACCAACCCGGAACAAACATTTTTTGCCATCAAGCGCCTGATCGGGCGCAATATGGATGATCCCATGGTCAAAAAAGATGCGGCCATGGTGCCGTACAAGATCGTGCCCGGTGCTAACGGCGATGCCTGGGTTCAGGGTCGCGACAAGAAGTTTTCTCCATCGGAAATTTCGGCTTTTATCCTGCAAAAGATGAAAGAAACCGCCGAAAGCTATCTGGGTATGCCAGTTACACAGGCGGTTATTACCGTACCGGCCTATTTTAATGACGCCCAGCGTCAGGCCACCAAGGATGCGGGCAAGGTTGCCGGCCTTGAAGTTCTGCGCATTATTAACGAGCCAACGGCAGCGGCGCTGGCTTACGGGTTTGACAAGGAAGATGGCAAGACAATCGCCGTTTATGACCTTGGCGGCGGTACTTTTGATGTCTCCATCCTTGAGATCGGTGATGGCGTGTTTGAGGTAAAATCTACCAATGGGGACACGTTCCTGGGTGGTGAAGACTTTGACATGCGCATTGTTGATTATCTTGCCGATGAGTTCAAAAAAGAACACGGCGTTGATCTGCGTAAAGACAAGCTGGCGATCCAGCGTCTGCGTGAAGAAGCGGAAAAGGCCAAGAAAGAGCTGTCTTCGGCCAGTCAGTATGAGGTCAATTTGCCCTTCATTACCGCCGATGCGTCAGGCCCGAAACACCTGACCATGAAAATCACTCGCGCCAAGCTGGAAACCTTGGTCGCTGATCTTATCAAACGCACCATAGAGCCATGCAAGAAGGCACTAAAAGATGCCGGATTGACGGCCAAGGACATCGACGAAGTAATTCTGGTCGGTGGGCAAACCCGCATGCCCAAAGTGCAGGCCGAAGTTCAAAAGTTTTTTGAACGTGAACCACACAAGGGCGTCAACCCCGATGAAGTGGTGGCCATGGGTGCCGCCATTCAGGGCGGGGTGCTGCAAGGTGATGTCAAGGATGTACTGCTTTTGGATGTCACACCGTTGTCATTGGGTATTGAAACCCTTGGCGGCGTATTCACCCGCCTGATTGACCGTAATACCACCATTCCGACCAAGAAAAGCCAGACCTTTTCCACCGCTGAAGACAATCAGTCTGCGGTGACCATCCGGGTGTTTCAGGGTGAACGCGAAATGGCGGCGGATAATAAAATTCTGGGTCAGTTTGATCTGGTGGGTATCCCGCCCAGTCCGCGCGGCGTACCGCAGATCGAAGTAACGTTTGATATTGATGCCAATGGCATTGTCTCGGTTGCGGCCAAGGACAAGGCTACCGGCAAGGAGCAAACCATCCGTATTGAAGCCTCGGGTGGTTTGACCGATGCTGACATCGAAAAAATGGTGAACGAGGCCGAAACACACGCTGAAGAAGACAAGAAGAGACGCGAGACGGTTGAGGCGAAAAATCAGGCCGAAGCCTTGTTGCATCAAACGACAAGCCAGCTTGCCGAGCACGGCGACAAGGTTAATGATGAGGACAAGGCCACCATCGAAGCGGCGCTGGAAGACCTCAAATCGGCGTTAGAGGGCGATGATGCTGCGGATATTTCGGCCAAGGCACAGGCGCTGGCACAAGCAGCGATGAAACTTGGCGAGGCCATTTACTCTGCCGAGCAAGCCGATGAAGAAACAGAGGCACAAGACGCAGAAACGGCTGGTGATGATGATGTTGTTGACGCCGAATTTGAAGAAGTTGACGACGATCAGAAAAGCGCCTGATCCAAAAGTTAAGTGAGTTGTTCGGGGCTGTCATGATTTTAATCAGCAGCCCCGACAATAAATGGTAAGGCAGTATGAGCACCACCAAAACCTGTTATTATGAATCACTTGGCGTTGAGCGCAGCGTTGATGGCAAAGGCCTGAAAAGTGCCTATCGCAAACTGGCGATGAAATTTCATCCTGACCAAAACCCGGACAACCCCCAAGCCGAGGTGAAATTCAAGGAAATCAGCGAAGCCTACGGTATTCTCTCTGACCAGCAAAAGCGGTCGGCCTATGACCGCTTCGGCCATCGTGCGTTTGACGGCCAGGGCGGCAATGGTGCCGGCCAGGCGGACTTTTCTGATATTTTCGGTCAGGTTTTCGGTGATGCGTTTGGTGATATATTTGGCGCACGCGGCGGCGCTCAGGCTGGGCCGGGCCGTGGCTCGGATTTGCGCTACCCGCTTGAAATTGACCTTGAAGAAGCATTTTCTGGCCGTGAAGCAAACATTGATGTTCCGACCAGCAAAACCTGTGATAATTGCCACGGTAATGGTGCTGAACCTGGAACGGATATTGAAACCTGCCCCTCCTGTCAGGGCGCGGGGCGTATCCGTATGCGTCAAGGCCTGTTCACCATGGAACAGACGTGTCGTACCTGCGGCGGTCAGGGCAAAACCGTCAAAACCCCCTGTCGCTCATGTGACGGGGTGGGCAATGTCGCCACTCGGCGCGAATTGTCGGTGAACATACCCGCCGGTGTAGAAGATGGCATGCGTATCCGCCTTGCCGGCGAAGGCGAGGCCGGTGCCAGAGGCGGCCCGCCGGGCGATCTGTATATTTTTGTCTCTGTGCGTTCTCATGAATTGTTTGAGCGTGACGGTGCAGACCTTTATTGCCGTGCGCCGGCCCCCATGTGTGTTGCGGCGCTGGGCGGTGATATTGAAATGCCAACCATTGATGGCGGGCATAAATCAGTGAACATTTCTCAAGGGGCACAAACCGGCAAGCGTTTGCGCCTTCGTGGGCTTGGGATGCCGCATTTGCGTGGGCGTGGTCGTGGTGACATGATTGTCGAGCTGTTTGTAGAAACCCCGCGCAATCTCAATGCGCGACAAAAAGAACTTCTTGGTGCCTTTTCTGACGAATGTTGCCCAAAATCCAGTCCCGGCTGTCATCCTGAGCATGAAAACTTCTTTGAAAAAGCTCGTGGGTTTTGGGACAGGGTCGCCAACAAGGATACTCAAACAGAAGCCTGATTTTACCAATTTGTTATTCCCACTTGCTAAGTGCGCTTTGTGCCGCTTCATTGCCCGGGCGGATGATAAGCCCGTTCTGGGTAGCAAAAATTTCAAATTTTGCTCCATCCATCATCGGCGCATAGACCGAATTGCCATAATACGCGTCCAGTGCCTTTAGCCGGGCGAAGCGTTTGTTTTGTGCCAGTTTCCAGATATCCAGTCCCGGATTATCGCTTAAAGCATAAACCGAGCGGGTCTCGTTGATTTCCTGGTCGGTATCGGCAAAGCGCCCGGTTATGCGATCCAGGCGATAATGGGCATCCAGCCCGCCAATATTAGCCATCGGGTGCCATTTGATGAACCGTGCATCAAGACGCCATTCATCGCCATTTATACCAACAATACGTGGATCAGTTTCGGGAATTTCAAGCGTGGCGGTAAAATCCTGATCGGCGTTTTGCGCAAAACTGATAATGGCGGCCGGGCGTTCATTGGTCAGACGCTGATAGGTAACAAAATTGAACCCCAATAGAGCCGAACCAGCACCCAACGAAGCAATTAGCGCCCCGCCAAGGGTGCGTGCACTGCCCGAAATTGCTTTGAGCCGAACAAAGCGGCCAAGCCCTGACAGCGTCAGCCAACCACCCAGAAAACCTAAGACCAGTGCTGGAAGCGCAAAACTCATACCCGGATCATAGCGCGCTTTTAGCCTAAAAACAATTCCAGGATTGCTGGCGGCTTGGCTGTAGCGAACATCGGGGTTAAAAGGTGTATCAGTGTCCTGTTGGAATTGGGAGCGACCATGCCAGACACCAGTTTATTCTCCCTTGGGCTGATCCTCGTCATTTTTTTTCTGGGCGGTACGGTTTTAAGCTGGATCACGTTTTTCAAAGTGCAAGGTTTGCAGAAAAAAATTGCTAAACTGGCGAAACTCGTTGCTACCAAACCAGCTTCACAATCACCTGCACCAGCAAAAGCGAAAACGAAGCCAGCAACATCAGCACAAAAGAAAATCGCCACTGCGGCTTCTTCGAAAACAGCCCAACCAAAACCGGAAGGGTTTTTTAGCGCATTGGAACGCAGTCTTTCAGGTAATTGGCTGGTCTGGGTGGGGGCATTGGTGTTGGCCCTTGGCGGGGTGCTGATGGTAAAATATACCATAGAGGTAATAAATTTCGGGCCATGGTTGCGCCTTGGCACCGGTGTCTTTGCCGGTATTGCGATGCTGGCCAGTGGTCACTGGCTTAAGCAAAATACCTCTTTATCGGCCCAAAAGGTGCGCTCTGCTGCGCCATTGGCATTAAGCGCGGCTGGTTTGATAACGCTATACGGCGCTGTTTATGCCAGTTATGGGCTTTATCATCTTGTTCCGGCACCATTTGCGTTTGTCGTGCTGGCAATGATTGCCCTGGCGGGTTTGGTGCTTGCGCTCATTCATGGACAGGTATTGGCGCTGATCGGCATTGGCGGCGGCACGGTTGTTCCCATGCTGGTGCAAACCGATACGCCTTCTGCGCTGGCACTGTTTGGGTATATTTTTATTGTTGCCGGTGCGGGTCTGGTTCTCGCCAAAATACGCAATTGGCGGGCAAGTGGTCTTGCCGCCCTTGCCAGTGCCTTTTTGTGGCCCATGCTATGGCTTGATGCAGTATCGGCAGATAATTTGGCTGGTTCGGACGCGATCATACTGTCGGTGTTTTTACTCATGCTTATGGTGCTGGCCCTTGCGCTGGCCTGGCACCAGCCAAATGATCGCTATCTTTCAATACCAACGATGCGAAAATGGCCCGCTGCATACCTTGTTGCTGTTGGCGCAGCAATAATCACCTCTATCGTGTTTTTCTTTTTGGCCCGGCAAAGCGATCATGCCCCCGTAATGCTGATTGCTTTTGGGGTGCTGTGCGTCGGCACACTTTTCGCTGCGGGGCAGCACGAAGGCCTTGCCTGGGTGCCGGTGTTTCCGGCGCTGGCGTCGTTTTTCATTCTTCTTTATTGGCCAACAGACCAAAGCGGGATCATTACCGATACCATCAGGCTTAATCGCTTTTTAGGTGTCCCGGGTGCTGGCCCCGATGGTCCACCATTTGTCTCCACTCTGATCGCTTTTGCTGCACTTTATGGGTTTGGCGGTTATGCGGCGCAAACCCGTCTGCGCGTACGGGGCATTATGGCGGCGGTATCAGCGTTTGTGCCGCTTGCCTTGCTTTTTGTCGCCTATTGGCGGGTGAGCGGTTTGCAACATGACTGGCAAATGTCGACGTTGGCGCTTGTTCTCAGCCTTGCGCAGGTCATGGTTTTGGAGAGAATTATCCACCATCAGGGCGGCATTGCTGCCCGCCCTGGCCCGGCGGCTGCTTATGCGCTGGGCTGTAATGGTGCACTGGCGCTGGCCCTGGCCATGAGCATAGGCCAGGTTTGGCTTAGTGTTGGCCTGGCTTTGCAAATACCGCTTATGGCTTTTTTGTGGGGGCGCTTGAAAGTGCCGGTATTAAAACTTGCCGCGTTGATTCTGGCCATTGTGGTGGTGCTGCGCCTGACCATTTTTGGTGAGGCGTTCGAACAGACAATTGGTGATGTGCCGATCTTCAATTGGTTGTTATGGGGGTATGGCGTGCCTGCGCTGGCGCTAATGGCGGGCGCACAAATTTTTGTCCGGGCCGGTGCGCCGCGCAATGCGGCAGTTGTTCAAGGGCTGGAAAGTGCCGCCATAATAAGTGCAATTTCGTTATTCATGCTTGAGATACATCACTTTATGAGTGGGGGGCAGATGGATGCAATTCCCGAATTTGCCGAAAGGGGTCTGTATGTAACGGCCTGGCTGGCCATTGCCGTTGCGTTGCAATGGCGTATGGGGCCGAAATTACGCTTTGCGCAACGCTGGGGGCGGCGGATAATGCTCGTGCTTGCCGGGACACTTCTGGTTTTTCAAATAAGTTTCAATCCGTGGAGTGGTTTTGCTTCGGGCATTGGGAAAATCCCTATCTTCAACCCACTGGCACTGGCTTATCTGTTTCCGGGTATTATGTTAGTGGTTCAAGCTGTGCTTTATCGTTCTACAGGGCGTATCCAGTCCTCGGTGGTTTCCGCCTTATGCGGGCTGTCTGTCCTGCTTATGTGGCTGATTATGGAGGTGCGCCGCGCCTTTCACGCACCCGATTTGCATCTCGGGGCGGTCAGCAATGGTGAAAGTTACACCTATTCAGCCATTGTGCTGGGTTTTGCGCTCATCATTCTGGGTGCAGGGTTCTGGCGCCGCCAACCCTATTTGCGCTATACGGCGCTGGCCCTGGTGGTCGCGGTCACATTCAAAATCTTTGTTTATGATTTATCGGAACTGCGTGGCTTGTTGCGCGGTCTGTCCTTTTTGGGCCTTGGAGCCGTGTTAATGGGCATTGCCCTGTTTTATCAAAAAACAGTATTACCTGCCCAAGCACGAGAGCGGGAAAAATGAGCACCATCACACTGGGCATACACGGCGGCAATGGGCGTTTGGGGCGGCGTATATTGGCGCTTGCCATTGATGACTCACGTTTTGCACTAAAAGCCGTTGTGGTGCGCCCGGGTAGTTCGGCGGATGGGCAGGATGCTGGGGTGATTGCTGGCGGCGCGGCTGTGGGTCTTGTGGCGCAGGTCGATAGGGCCGCATTACTAACCTGTGATGTGGTCGTGGATGTCTCCAGCCCAACTGCAAGTGCGGCACTGGCGCAATATCTTGCAAAGCATAAGGAGTTAAAACTGGTCATCGGAACAACCGGCTGGAGTACCAATGAGGACGAAATAATAACTCAGGCAACCAGGCAGATTGCGCTGCTTCGTTCGGGTAATTTTTCGCTTGGGCTAACGACGCTTTTGCACAATGTGCGACAAACCGCGACGCGTCTGGGCACGCACTGGGGCGTGCATATTCATGACAGTCATCATGGTGCCAAAAAAGATGCACCCTCTGGCACCGCCTTGATGCTGGCAAGGGCGGTCAATGCGGGTTGGGGGCATGACGTGAAGCCGCAGGTATTAGCCGTTGGCGAAGCCCTTAATACCATACCGGGTTCAGGCGAGATTATAATCAGCGTTACGCGGCAGAATGATGTTGTTGGCACCCATAGCGTGGCATTTATTGGCGCCGGTGAAACCGTGCAACTTGGTCATGAAGCCAAATCCCGTGATATTTTTGCCCATGGCGCATTGCAAGCCGCACACTGGATCGCCGACAAGCCCGCCGGGCTTTATGGTATGGATGATGTGTTGGGTTAAAGCCTTAGCATTTGTGTGATCGGGATATGATCTGACGGGCGTTCCCATGAGCGACAGTCAGTGTGTGCTACAAACCCACCAGAGCCATGATGCAACGCCGCATTTTTAAGTGCTGGGCTAACCCAGATATGATCTAGCCGCCGCCCGCGATTATGCTTTGTCCAGTCCTTGGAACGATAGCTCCACCAGGTAAAAACCCGTTCTGGTTCGGGGATCAGTTCCCGGGCAATATCGGCAAACCCACCAGATTTTTGCAAGACAGATAGTGCCTCAACTTCTATTGGTGTATGGCTGACTACTTTGAGTAATTGTTTGTGCGACCAGACATCACATTCAAGTGGCGCAATGTTCAAATCTCCGGTCAGGATCATTTTATCATCGGGTTTAGCTTTGCTTCGCGCGCTAAAAAATCTTGTCATTCGATCCAGAAAATCAAGTTTGTGGGCAAATTTCGGATTGATGTTAGGGTCAGGTTCGTCGCCGCCAGCCGGGATATATACATTGCAAATGCTCATACCCATTACGTCTGCCAGCGCCACGCGAGCATCATTTTGCAAACAAAAATCCGGGTCTGTTTGTTCGCTCAGAGGGTGGCGCGAAACAATAGCTACGCCGTGCAGCCCTTTTTGACCACGCACCATTTGATGCCCATAGCCAGCATCGGTAAAAACCTGCGCCGGGAACTCGCCATTGCGGCATTTAATTTCCTGAATACACAAAACATCCGGCGCAGAAATTTTAAGAAAATCAATGACCTGCGGCGCTCGCAGCCGCACTGAATTCACATTCCAGCTGGCAATTTTGAAATCTGTCACAGGCTTCCCCTTTGGTTGCTTTGTTTATGGTTTGCCAAGACAGATTGTCAACAACATCCTGTTCAATTTACCCCGATATGAAGACGCCCGGTCGAGAGGGGGCGACCGGGCGTCAATATATGCGCGTATAAGCGCGCAAAAAGGCCGAGAGGGTGTGTGTCCGGCCAGATTGTCAGTTGAACTTGTCGCGGGGGACGGAACAAAGTTCTCATTGACAACCAATATTGGCATTAAAGACACAATTTATGAAAAATGCAAATGAATTTTACGTTATCGATTGCCTGTGTTATATTTATCACTGATTTGTTGCGCAATTGCTTTGAAAACGCATAAGGGATTGCTGCACGACTTAACGTCGGCGTCCTCCACGTCGGCGCTCTTCTTCACGAATAACAAACAGTGCAGAGTTCAGCTTACTGCCTTCCTCCACGTCATTGAGGATAAAGCTGACCTTGCCGTCAAAAGTATTTTCCCAAGTCCAGCCCAACAATTTCAGTTCCGGTTCCGCAAAAATGAGCGTGAAGTCGCCATCCAGATCGCCATCCTTGTCACGTACAGTGACAAAACTGGCGCTTTCGCTATGCTCAAGTCTTACAAGGTCGGCCCCCTTGTTCAGATCAAATTTTCGCGCCAACAAAAATTTATAAGGTGTCCAGGAAATCCGGATCTGATCGATGGTTTCCAGCTCCTTGTCAATTTGCGCAATGTTGGAACCATCGGCCACGATCAGCAATGGATTAGTGTCATATTCAATGCGAAGTTTGTCCGGGCGCTTCCAGAAGAAAGTTCCGGTCTGTTCACTGCCATTACTGGCGCTTTGCACAAAGCGGCCACGAATGGTGCGAATTGAGCGCACATATGCATTCAAACGCTCCACCTGGGCATGAACATCAATCTCTTGCTCTAAGGGGGTGGGCGTTGTTTCCGATGCGGGGATCGCTTGTGTGTTTTGTGCCAAGGCTGGTTCCATGCCGACAATGGCAAAGGCAAGAAGGGCAGGTAGATAAGGGGTGAACTTCATAACTGGGTGTATCCGTTTGTTTCATTCATAACATAGGAAGACACTCGGGCAATTTCAGGGCAGCGGTGTTCAGCGGGTGTTCATACTGGCGGGTTAACGAGCGGCTTAATATTCATGATTTTCTGGCAATAATATCTCGCGTTTACCGGCATGATTTGCGGTGCTGATAATGCCCTCATCTTCAAGACGTTCAATCAGGGTCGCGGCCCGATTATAGCCGATTTGCAACCGACGTTGCAGATAACTGGTCGAGGCCTTGCGATCCCGGGCAATAATAGCCACCGCCTTGTCAAACATGCTGTCACCGGTCGAGGCATAGCCATTACCATCTTCTGCGCTTTCTTCGTCGGTTTCTATGGTGATGTCTTCGACGTAGACAGGATTGCCTTGCTTTTTAAGGAAGGCCGCAATGTTTTCCACGTCATCATCAGAGACAAACGGGCCATGTAAACGCCGCACACGGCCACCACCGGCCATAAACAGCATATCGCCCTGCCCCAGTAATTGTTCTGCGCCCTGTTCGCCCAGAATAGTTCGGCTATCAATTTTGGATGTCACCTGAAAACTGATCCGGGTGGGAAAGTTGGCTTTAATGGTGCCGGTGATGACATCAACAGAGGGGCGCTGGGTGGCCATGACAACATGAATACCGGCGGCCCGTGCCATTTGTGCCAGGCGTTGCACGGTGCCTTCAATATCCTTGCCGGCAACCATCATCAGGTCAGCCATTTCATCGATAACTACAACAATGAACGGCAAGGGTTCCATGTTCATGTCCTGGCTCTCATAAATCGGCTGGCCGGTTTTTTTGTCATAACCGGTCTGCACGGTTCGTGTCAGGGTTTCACCTTTGGCAATGGCATCACTGACACGGGCATTAAAGCCGGCAAGGTTACGCACACCAAGTTTAGACATTTTCTGGTACCGCGATTCCATCTCGCGTACCGTCCAGCGCAAGGCTGTCACCGCCTTTTTAGGGTCGGTAACCACAGGAGAGAGCAAATGCGGAATACCGTCATAGATGGACAGTTCCAGCATTTTGGGATCGATCATGATAAATTTGCACTCATCCGGGCCGTAACGATACAGCAGTGACAAGATCATCGAATTGATGCCGACTGATTTGCCTGCACCCGTGGTTCCGGCCACAAGCAGGTGTGGCATACGGGCCAGATCGGCAATAAAAGGCTCGCCGCCAATGGTTTCTCCAAGCGCCAGCGGCAGTTCCGCCTTGGAGCGTTCAAATAAACCGGACGCAAGGAGAGTTCGCAAAAACACGGTTTCGCGGCGTGAATTGGGCAACTCGATACCAATGACATTGCGCCCCGGAATAACCGCAACGCGACAGGCTATGGCGCTCATGGATCGGGCAATGTCATCAGAGAGACTAACCACACGAGACGATTTTAACCCCGGTGCTGGCTCCAGCTCATAAAGCGCAACAACCGGCCCGGGTTGCACATGAGTGATCTGGCCCTTAATGCCAAAATCGGCCAGAACCGTCTCCAGCAATTCAGCATTTTGCCGCAATGCTGCTTCATCAATACCGGCAATACGCCCCGTAGGGCGAGTTAGTAAATCCAGGCGTGGTAGCTCAAAATTTTGGGTGCCGCTAAAGGGCATGCTTAGCTGTTTTTCGCGGGCTTCGCGGCGACTGGTCTTTGCCTTTCTTGGTTTTTTGACCCGTGTTCTGGTGTTGCGTTTGATCGGAGCTGATCGCGCTCTTGTTCGGCGAGTACTGGTGCGGACGGTAGAAGTTTTTCCCGCACGCAGATACGCAATTACATTGCCAACACGGTCAAGCCCGACACGAAAAACAGCCCAGGCCAGTCCGGCAGCATCCATTAACGCACTGCCATCGCGAAAGCGTAGGCTAAAGGTAAACCCAAATGCAAAAAAGGCCAGGATAAACGCAATAATTGCGCTAGCTCCACCTACCCATGAGGGCACATTTTGCCCTGTCAGAGGAAGATAAAGTGTGTCTGCCAAAATACCACCAAGGCCAGTGGCGAAGGGCCATTTTGCCGGAATGGGCAAGGCGGCGCTGGCAAAGCTCAACAACAGTGCCCCCACGATCAGGCTGGTGATTTTGGGCCAGGTCAAAAAACTATGTCGGTCAGGGCGGCCAATCAACATCACCCCCCAGATAATCAGACCCAGCGCCAGTCCATACGCGCCCCAACCAATGCCTTGCATCAGCACATCGGACACATAGGCACCTGCCAAACCCGCAGCATTGTGTGCCGGGCCGCTACCCACGCTGTTCAAACTGGGATCAAGTGGAGCATGGGTCAGCACTGAAAGAAACAAAAATACCCCGACGGCCAGCAAAAACAGTCCGCTCAACCGACCAAGGCTGGCCTGTAAAAAGCGGCGAAATGGCCCGTGTATAACCGCTCTGTCATCAAATGTTTGGTCGCTCATTGTCTTGCTGCCCGCCTTTCACGTTTTTACGCAAAATCCGGCGCTTATTATGGCGATAAAATACAAGCAAGGGGTTAACGCTGATTAACGCTCTGGGCTTTGTAATAATTTACTTATGCTTTAGCCGGGCAACATTAACCCTAGAATACCCGTAAAACCTGTAAGAACGCGGCTTATTTTCTATTTGAATACGTCAAAGGGACTTGAAAGCGTGTCATATTTTCTGCATCCCTACGTCTATCAAACAATAAATTCGTACGCACAAAATGGATGGTATTGATGAGTCCTGACACCAGCGCCGAAGCAGTGATCGTCAATGCCCGAGGTTTACATGCGCGAGCCTCGGCACGGTTTGTCAAATGCGCCAACAATTTTGATGCGAACGTTGAGATCAGCACAGCAACGAAAAGTGTGTCTGCCGATTCGATTATGGAAATTCTGATGCTGGCCGCGGGCCGCGGGACTGTGCTAACGATTAGCGCCACGGGCAAACAAGCCGCCCAAGCCGTTGCGGCGCTGCGCGCCCTGGTTGAGGATGGGTTTGGAGAAAATGGCTAGAGGGTTAACACGAGCCATACATGTCGCGTAACTCTTCAAGGTGAATATCAATCGGTTTAAGCTCAAATCTGGCGCGACGCTTGTCCACATCTCCCGGCTCCAGAGTATAAATTTCCCGGACACCATTATTGCACATATCTTGCGTTCCATATCGTTGCGGTCGACCTTCGATTTCAGCCAACCGGTCAAACATCAATGCATAACGTTGGCCATCAAACTTCCCCGTCAGTGCCAACGGCTCGATCTGGCTGAGCAAGCTGCGCCGCGCCTCGTTGTCATTGCCATGGTGGACGATAGCAATGCCAAGTTCGGCCAAAGATGGGGCATTTTCATGAATATGGGAAAACCCTCCGACTTGCTCAAAAACCGCTAACACACGCGCCGTGTTATGGTCATCAAGTGCATTGACGACCGGGTCGATGCCTTCAAGAAATTTTTCTCGCATTGCCGTTTCCATATCTTGAGAAATCACAGCAATCAATAACCAGCGTATATATTGTTCGCGCCCGCGCATGTCGCCAAGCTCTTCGGCGATAGAGGCATATACGGCATAACGTTCAACCATTTCCGCCGGAGGGTTTTTGGAAAATGAAATTGCCTTACTGCCTCCATCATCTTTATTGGATGCTTCAGCGTTGGTGACCCCTACCTCAAGTGAAGAAAAATATTCCCTGGGAAATGATCCGCTCTCTGCAATTGGTTTGATAAGGTCAACCAGTTTACGCTTGAGTGCAACATCATGAATTTTGCGCAAAAATAATGCGATGAGGCCCGCCGCACCGGGCGTGCGTTGCAAAAGTGCCGGAAAATCTATATCGTGCGCCAATGTTTCGGCGCGGCGTGTATTTGCCCGCACTAGCGATTTTTGCCAGTTGGCAAAGGCAATTTTATCTGTGGCCTGATCTTGCCAGTCCAGCAATAATTTGCGGCTGGCTTCTTGTGCGCCCAAAACGCCTGCGGCATCTGCGTGGGCGTGATAAGAGGCCTTAACAAGACAAGAAAGACATTCTTTGTCCTGTGCCATGCCTGGTGTCGTTGTGCCTAAAACTGCGATGCTGGTCGCCAGGATCATCTGAATTTTTATGACGCGCATCAACATAGTGCTTCTCCTAAAAATCCTCCCTTTCCCTGACAAACCCTACGCGCTCAGCACACCGCTTACAACCGCCAGACCGGCGGCGTAACCTTGCAAGGTTTTTGCATTTTGCGCTGTAATCCCGCCAAGAGCATAGACCGGGCCGTTAATATTTCCCACAATTTGCTTAAACGTCTCTGCGCCTAATGCTAAACCGGCACTGGGGCTTTCACTGTCAAAAACCGGGGACAGCAATACGGCATTAGCGCCAAGCCCTAAGGCGCGCCGGGCAGATTGTGCACTGTTTGCGGCAGCGGTAAATATCTGTTTCGGATAGCTTTTACGCCAGTCAGGAATGGCATCGTGCAATCGCTCTGAAAAATGTACGCCGGTATCTGTGCCCGGTGGCACGCCAGAATCGCATGAAACCAGAAACACAAGCCCACGTGCCTTGCAAATGGTGCTGGCTTCCTTGCTGATCTGTCGGGCATTCGGATTGCCAAAGTGACGGTATATAATCGCACAGCCCTCTGGCAAGTGCATGGCCAGAGACACCGGATCAGGCAGACGCCTTGGGTCAGTCAGAACAATGAGCGCAGGGATTCCGGGTGCCGGGTTTGGCGTATTTTGGGCAATTAACGTCGCTTCTCTTGCGAGGGTCACCGCGCCGGTATAGGGGGAGGTCGTCATGACACAATCATCATCCAGTATTGCACAGAACCGCGCCGAAGTTTTGGCACGTATCACCGTCGCTGCCAAAGTGGGCGAGCGTGATCCACAGGCTATCACGCTGATCGCTGTCTCCAAACAGCAAACCGACCAGCGTATCAATGCCATGCTGGCCGCCGGGCAGTTGGTGTTTGGTGAAAACAAGGTGCAGGAGGCCCAGGCGCACTGGCAAGGCCATCTGGAGCGTGTTGAGGGCTTGCGTCTGCACCTCATCGGCCCGTTGCAGACCAACAAGGCGCTGGATGCGGTAAAACTGTTTGATGTGATCGAAACGCTGGATCGGCCCAAACTGGCCCTTGCACTGGCCAAAGCCATGGACAAGAGCGGGCGACAACCGGACATTTTTGTGCAGGTTAATACCGGCGAGGAAGCACAAAAGGCCGGTATTGCTCCTGTGGATGTGGATGTCTTTATCGCCGATTTGCGCAAAAATTATGAAATTGATCCAAAAGGCCTGATGTGCCTCCCCCCCGTCGCAGAGGAACCGGCCATGCACTTCGCGCTCTTGCGAAAAATCGCGCAACGTAATGGTATTGAGCAGTTATCCATGGGCATGAGCGATGATTTTGAAACCGCCATTGCCTTTGGCGCAACCCATGTGCGTGTCGGCACGGCGCTTTTTGGTGCGCGTGGTGAAGGATAATCAGGTTGGGGAATTTGTTGATGCACCAATCTTGGAAGAAGACTCTGACTAGCTTCACAAACATATTCCGGTAATGGTTATTCTATTCCTGATAGCAAACTAGGGGCCGGAATCTTAAGGCACCTTGCTATTGTTACAATCACATCCAGCGAGGGGTTACGTAACCCACGCTCTATTCCTGAAATGTAGGTGCGATCTATCCCGGCATCCAGGGCAAGAACTTCTTGAGAGATGCCCAGCTTCTTTCTAGCCCTACGCACATTTTCTCCCAGTGCTCTTCGATGATTCCGCATAGGGCCATGTGACCCAATTTGCAGACCTCGCGTCTACGGACTCAGATACACATTTGTTGACAAAATTATATTTGTGTAGTCTATAGTCTACAATTATATCGCATGCTGACGTTCAGCACGAAAAGTTTATATCAGGAAAACCTCAGTAGGAGGATCACCATGAGAGCCGGTTTAATCGTCATCATATGCACTTTTGTAATGTCAGGTTGCGTAGCAACACCTCAACCGCTGACAGACCGTAATTCACAATTGACACAAGGCAATGTGCAAATGAATTTGGAGGTTGGGGAGACTACAAAAACGCAAGTATTAGAAGCCTTTGGCGCACCAAACATCACAACAAGGGATGGGGCAGGTCGAGAGGTTTGGACTTATCAGCGTGCGGCCCAGGTGGCACAATCATCAACTAAAGAACAATACTGGACTATTATTTTAGCAGGACAGTCAAATTCTGCATCTGGTTTTGAAAGTAATTCCAGAATGATAACGTTGATAATTAAATTTGATAATCATGATGTTGTTTCTGATTTTAGAAGCAGAACGTCAAATTTTTAGGGGATAACTATGAATAAGTTTTTGGTGGTAGTGATTGGAGCTTTTATTTTGGGGCTGACAGGGTGTGCAACAAGAACAGGGCCGACAATGACACCTCTTGAAATACAAAGTCTACAAACCAGAGAGTTTGAACAGGGCAAAGAGATTGTATTTCCCAGTGTTATTTCTGTTTTTCAGGATTTGGGCTACACGATTAAAAGTGCCGATAAAGATACGGGACTCATAACTGCAGAAAGCCAGGCGTCTAGCAATAAATGGTCATTAATACTGACTGGAATATCGCAAGTTAAACAAACCTCCGTAACCGCATTTGTTGAAGAAATTGGGGTAATAACCAAAGTGCGTTTGAATTTTGTGAACGTGAATACGTCATCCAGTGCCTATGGCCGAACGGATAGAAATGACAACGCTATTCTCGCCGTAGACCCTTATCAAAATGCGTTTGAGAGAATAGAAAATGCAATATTTATAAGGTCAGCAGATTAAGGAAGCTGATCCCTTTATTGCTCCTATTCGTAAAGAGAAAGCCAGTTCGAGCGCGCCGTGCGCACACGGATAATTTCTACAATGCCGTTTTCCTGTATCCTGTAAATGATGACATGCGCCTCATAAGGGCAGATGCGCACGGCAGGGGAGAAGCGATCAAGCTGACGATATATTTCAGGGCTTGAGGCAATAAATTCGATCTGGGTTATCAAGCCGTCATACTATTTTCTTGCTTGCACTAACCCGAATTGTGCGACTGAATACTCATATATTTTATCAATCTCTTTTGCGGCTTTTTTTGATAATCTATATTTTCCCATCAGCTCTTAATCTTGCCTCTACGTCGCCACGTATATCTTCAAGCGTGCGGTTGCTATGACCGCTGGCTATGCCCTCGGTGATGAGTTTTTGCAAATGCGCAAATTCATCTTCACTAGCCTGATCCTTGCGGATCAAATGGCGCATATATTCGCTATCGCTGGTAAAGCTGCCACTGGCGATGCGTGACTTGACCCAGGCGTCTTGCTGGTCGGTAATCGCAATGGTTTTTCTTGTAATGGCCACAATGTCAGCCTTTCAATAAAGTATTACGTTTAGCATACTATACCATATTTATATTTTTGCCAAACCTGTTTCACGCCCACATTAACCAATCCTGATCTGTGTACTGGTGCTGGCAAAGGTCAGCAGCGCCCGTAAATCCGGCTCAGCAAGGGCCACACAACCCCGCGTGGGTGAATAATCCGGGCGGGCCAGATGGATGAAAACTGCACTGCCCAACTCTCGCACAGGCGGATTGTCATTATGCGATATGACACCGATGAGGTCATAGACATGATCGATCCGCCAAAGCGGCTCATGACGGGCGGCATAGGGCAAGGCAATGGGTCTGTTATAGGCCGGATCGCCCGGATCATCGCACCAGCCATCGTTCTGGTGCACGGCGCGCACGGGCAGCACGGTTTGCGGCGCGTCAATGCGGTCTGCACGGTAGAGCACGCGGCGTAAATGATATTCGCCTTTTGGGGTTTTGCCGTCACCTTCGCGTTTGTTTTGCGCGGCACACATGCCATTAGCACCCAGTGCGCACTTCGCCTGAACCGCCTCCCATGAGATCACGCCGCCTGAACTTATTGTGATAACTGGCATTTTTGCTTGTTTCCTTTGGCTTGGGTCACTAGCTGCAGGGCGCAAACACCCTTGCACGAAAGCAGAAGAAGGCCCATCATTACATTATGGCAGCTAAAAAAACGATATTGATCGTCGATGATGACGAAGATTTACGCGACACCCTTGGCGAACAGTTTGAGCTTTACGAAGAGTTCCAGACGGTATTATGCGCCAATGCAACAACAGGCCTGAATACCGCCAAAGATATCCGGGCTGACATCATCCTGCTGGATGTGGACATGCCCGATATGGACGGACGTGAAGCCTGCCGCTTGATGCGTAAAGCAGGCGTGACCGCGCCAGTTATCATGCTGACCGGTGCCGACACAGATGCCGACCAGATACTGGGCCTTGAATCCGGTGCCAATGATTATGTCTGCAAGCCGTTCAAATTCGCGGTGCTGCTGGCCCGTATTCGCGCGCATTTGCGCTCTCACGAACAAAGCGAAGATGCGGTGTTTGAGGTTGGCCCCTATGAATTTCGCCCGGCGCACAAGCTGTTGTTGACCAGTGATGAAAAGAAAATCCGCCTGACCGAGAAAGAAACCAACATCCTGAAATATCTCTATAGGGCCAGCCCCAAACCAGTGTCTCGCGATGAGTTATTGCACGAGGTTTGGGGGTATAATGCCAACGTCACCACCCATACGTTGGAGACGCACGTCTATCGTCTGCGGCAAAAAATTGAGATTGATCCGGCGCAAGCGCGGCTACTCCTGACCGAATCAGGTGGGTATCGCCTGGGCCATTAAACCAGACCCTGTTTATGAGTGTATGACCTGGGTTTATGTTAGGTATCGCGGGAGTTTTCCCCACAACTCATCCATAAGAATTAGAGCGCATTCCACTATTTCACCTTTCGCCGTTACCACCTCCAGTGAGCCTGCCGGGATGCTTTCATCCCACGCAAAGCTATTGGACAGGACATTCAAAAGCTCACGTTTATATGCGGTATCGAGATTGTCGAGTTGATTGCCCTTGGTTTCAAGAACGGTGATTTTCTTGCGCCCATGCTTGCTGTTTGCTGCAAAAATAAAGTCTGGATAAACTTTACCACGCCGCCAACCGGGTAGGCCATACTGGGCCTTGGCGACGTTTCGGTGCCACCAGTTGAGCGCCGTATCTTTATCAAGATATACGGCAACATCGCGCTCTTCTGAATTCAGTTCACTTTCATAGACCGGCGCAAAAAGGCTTTTTTGCAAAGGAGTGCCATCTTTGCGGGCAAGTTGTCTTGCATTTTCTGGTTCGTTAGTGAGCATTTCACTGGGCATGGGCCAATTAAGCCCGTCCACACGCAAGCGGAACTGAATATCGCCCCTGGTTACTTGAGCCTTGAACAAGGCTTCTGCGCGCATGGTGCGCTCAACCTCCAGGCCTTTTCTCAGTGCATCTATTATTAAACTGCCCAGCCCGTTTATTCGTGCCTCGTCAAAGCCGCGCTCTCGTAACGCCGTCAATAACGTCTCTACGATCATCCGGCCAACAAAGGGATTGGGGACAAGATCAGAAATCATGCGCACGGCGCAGGATGGGTCAAAATCAGTAACCGCTACTCCTGCCCCTGTCTCTTCACCAATAATCGCTGCATCACCTTCATCGGTTAAGCGGATACGCTGGAGTTGTGATGCAACGGCTTGCGCATTTTCAGGGATACCAGCGGCAATCCCGGTCGGGTCAAAGTCGCGCCAGTCAATGGATGACAACAGATCGGTTTCATAATCAAAATCCCTCAGGCCTTCTCCATCAATTTGCAAAACCCGTGGCAAATATATTTTTATTGAATTGAATTCTGCGCGGCGTGGGATTTTCCGCGCACTTTGTGTTGATGCATCACCATCGCCAGCATTGATCGACAACACCAGATCGCCAAGGCCATCTTTCTCAAGGCCATTTTTAATCGCCGTCACCACTTCGCCTGTGCTGGCATGGTGGGTAATGACATAGCACTCATCAAGAGCCTCTATGCCGGTCTTGCGCGCCCCCGGTTGGCGCAAGATGCGACCCACAAGCTGTGTCATGGCATTTTGATTGGAGCGCGCAGCCAGCGAGCAAAGCACATAGGCAAAGGGGCAATCCCATCCTTCTTGCAAGGCCTGCATGGTAATGATGACCCGCACCCGGTTTACTGGTGCCAGCAAGTCAAGATTTTCAGGTTGATTGAGATCGTTCTTTTCAGAGGTTTTAATGGCAATTTCGGCTTCGTCATACCCGGCGGTGAGAAGCCATTCTTTGGCATCTTCAGCATGAATTTTGCCACTGCCCCGTTGATCTGCCCCGGTTGCCTCAACCTGAACCAGCATAATGGGGCGTATGTATCGCCCGGTATTACTTTGCAAGGCGGACGCTACGCCTTGCAACACCTTTAATCTTTCAACACCTGCATTCAAGCTGGCTTTCCAGTCTGTGCCTTGCCTGGGGTCCAGGTTCAGCGGCATTTTTATCATGCCTTCCTGGTCCAGCTCCCGGCCCGTCACCTCGACCAGAAGGTTTGCATATTTTGCCGGGCGCGGGTTAGCCCCGGAACGGGCCTTCACATCTTTTGGCGTTGCCGACAATTCCAGCACAAACACCGGGTTGAACCCGTAAAGCGTATCATAAGCCAGATCAGAAACCGCCTTTTGTCCTTCATCCATGACCACGATGGGGCGAATAATACGAAGGGCATTGCCCAGCGAATCCTTGACCATCGGCCATGACACGGTGCCTTCGGCAAGGTCATATATTTCAAGATTGTGTGAAGTGTTCAGAAGCGCCGCATGGGCCGCCTGTTCACCCTCATCTGGTGTGAAGCCATGTACATCGCCCCGATCCTGAAACATTTTCAGTGTTTCCCTGGTTTGCCGGTTGGCCGATTGCAGCATCAACACCATGATGCACAGATTGGCCTCCACATCCCGCGCATCCAGACGATCGGTCTTTTCCAAAATGCGCACGCGCCCCGCCGCCGCCCGGTCCAGCGTCTGGCGGTACGGGTGCTGGCGGTCTTTCAGGGTTTTCAGGGTTTGGGTATAGATCGCCTCATTGGGGACAATCCACAATACAAAGCCCCGGTCTTTGGACAAATACCGGCCCATAATGCGCGAGACAGCATTGGCGGCAAGATAGGTCTTGCCGCCGCCGGTGGGGACTTTCAGTGTGATATTGGGCACGGTGCGCCCACACCCGTCATGGCGCGGCGAAAAGGGTGTGCTGGCCCGTGATTTGGGCAGTTTTCCCGCCCTCTTCATTGCTTCCCAGGCATTGGCCGCGAAGTCTGGCACTTCAATAGGCAAGGCAGGGTTTTTCACCTTCAACGCTGCAACTTCATCCGCTCCCGCTTTCTCACCTGTCAGCAAACCAAGATACAAATCCAGTGTTTCCAGCACCCGCGCCTGATAATCGAGGCTCCGCATCATGGCTGGTTAACCCCGTTCAATGCGATAAAGCGCAAAGGGAAGCGGCGCGAACTCGACAGCCAGGTTTTCTGCATCCAGCATTTTGCCACTGACAAAGCGCGAGGGGGCAAAAACCAGATGCCGTTTATCGGGGTGTGCAGCCGCGATTTTGCGGGCAAAAGACAGGGTGAATGCCGCATCCGGAGATTTCAGCCAATCCAGATCGGGCTTGTAGATCAACCAGACTACCGGCCCGCCACTATCGCCCAGATAAAAGTCCGGTTCGCGAATGTTCGCCAAATCCAGTGGCATATTGGTCGCCATGTGGAACAACACTGCGCCCAGGCCGGCATAAGTGGGCAATGTCTCGCCGGTGAGGATTTTATCCAGCTCCACCGGCGGCCCCAGCGTGCACCAGGTAAATTCCCCGCCCAGGCCTTCGGTGCGGCCTTTGACTTTCTTTTCGCCGGTGACGACAAAAACGCCATTCTTGACCGTCTTTTTGATAGCGTCGTATTCATGACCGTGCAGATTTTCGATTACATCCACGGATTTAACCAAAGCGTCGGCCTTTTTAAGCTGTGTCCAGCCTAGTTTCTGGCGCAGTAATTCGGTTTTTTGGGTGCCTTGATAGTCATAGCCGTTGATGACCCGGCGCACCCGCTCGGCGGTTAGATTATCGGCATAATCCTCCATCTCAACCATGATGAATTTGCGCTTGCCACCGTCCTTTTTGTTGGCCTCAAGCACCGCATGGGCCGTGGTGCCGGAACCGGCGAAAGAGTCGAGGATGAGGGAGTTTGCTTTAGTAGCAAGATTTAATATTTTCCCAACCAAAGGAACGGATTTAGGGGTATCAAATATATCTTCACTAGTTCCAAAAATTTCCTTCAATTTCTGCTTAGCTGATTGAGTATGCCCAACTTCATCATATGTCCAAATTGTCATACTTGTTGTGCCATCTTTGACTTCAGAAAGAAATGTTTTCAATGAAGGAACGTTTCCTCCATCTTGACCAAACCATATCCGATTGTCAGAAACTAATTCTTCAAAACGTGATCTTGATACAGACCAACACCTACTTGTCGGCGGATTAGTCACGCGACCATTTGGTGTTGTTATTGGATAATCATTCCCCGCTGCATAAGTTTTGACGGATAAATCTACTGTCTTCCATCTTCCACGTGGATCGTTATCGGGGTTTTGATAACGGGCATTCATGCTTACAGTTCTAGCCAATGAATTTGGGCGCCAGTTTGATTTTTCCTTAGCATAAACAATGATGTGGTCATGGTTATCACTTAACCATTTTGCATCATTTTGCGGGCTGTATTTTTTTTGCCAAATAACGTTTGCTACAAAGTTTTCTTCACCAAATACCTCATCCAGAATTAACTTTCCACGATGTACTTCATTATCATCCAGCGTCATCCAGAAACTGCCATCTTCCGCCAGCAATTCATGCAACAGCCGCAGCCTCGGCCACATCATGGCGCACCATTTATCGTGGCGCAGGCCATCCTCAATGCCGATGGGGTTGTCTTGCAGCCACGCCTTAATCATTGGCGCATTGACATTGTCATTATAGCACCAGCCCTCATTGCCGGTGTTGTATGGCGGGTCGATAAAAATGCAGTCCACCTTGCCCGCATACATCGGCAACAGCGCCTTTAAGGCGTGCAGATTATCGCCCTGAAGTATCAGATTACCGTCCAGGCGCGGATCGCCAATGCCTTTGCCCCTGTGCATTTCCAGTGGGCGAAATGGCACAGAGAGATGATGATTATAGACAAATTCCTTGCCCTTGAAACTTATCTCCGTCACGCGAAATGCCCCTGTTTTGTAATTTTATTTACGCATACAATGGGAAGCCGCCCCCAATGGCAAGTCTATAAGCCAGAAGCATAATGACCTGCCTGCATACCTTGCGTTACCGGAGCAAAATTTCAGGCCGAAAATTCAGTATTGAACTGACCATGATGACGATAGCGTTCGAGATAGCCGGGGATAATGGCTTCGGTGGTTTCCAGATCGGTTATACCCAGTTCATCAAAGCCGGGCAGTGTACCATCGGGCACATTATCCTGGCGTAAAAGAATGACCTGATCGCGGGTCAGGAAAGGTTCAACAAAGGGAATATACCCCAGGGCTTCGCCGATAAACCCTAGAAAATTGGCGGCAAAAAACGGCACAGGAACCAGCATTTTTTTGCGCCTGGTAACGTGCAATACGGTGCGCATGATGTCTGCAAGGCTCATTACTTCAGGCCCGCCAAGCTCAAACGTCTTGCCTTTGGTGTCGTGGTCATCAAGGGCATTGACCAATGCACGGGCCAGATCCGCAACGTAGACCGGCGCGAATTTGCTCTGTCCACCGCCAATCAATGGCAAAGCAGGGCTGATGACAGCCATGGCGGCAAAGCGTTCAAACAAGCCATCTGCCGGGCCAAAAACCACCGAAGGGCGTAAAATTATCGCGCCCGGAATGGCCTCGCGCACCAGCCGTTCGCCTTCGCCCTTGGTCTGCGCATAATGCGATGGTGATTGTTCGCTGGCTCCCAGTGCAGACATATGCACAAACGTTTCTATACCGTGGGCGGCGGCTCGTGTCGCCACCAGGCCAGCGCCGCGCGCGTGCAGGCTGGAAAATTTCTGCCGCCCCTGTTCAAACAAGACGCCGACCAGATTAATCACCGCATCAGCCCCCACTAGCGCCCTGTCTATGGAGGCAGGCATACGGATATTGGCCTGCACCAGTTGCACCTGACCAACCTTGCCGCAAACCGGTAAATTCTGGGCGTGATGGGGACGGCGGCAAGCCACACGAACCCGCCATCCGGCTTTGCATAAAGCACGCACAATATGGGTTCCGGCAAAACCTGAACCGCCAAAAACAACAATTAGCCTATTTTTCATGTCGTCTCTCTTGTGCATATACAATATCACCAGACGTATCGCCATTGTGCAACCCTGTCTATGGCGTGATCCACGGGCATTTGGCCGCATCATATGTATAGAAGCTGATAAAGCCAGGGTGCGGGAATTGACCCGGCGACAGCTTTCGCTTATCCCGCTCTATCGCACCAGCCCTGGTGGCGGAATTGGTAGACGCGCTGGCTTCAGGTGCCAGTGACCGCAAGGTCGTGGAAGTTCGAGTCTTCTCCAGGGCACCAAACTGCAATTTCATATTGTCCTATATTATCCAAAAACTCTTGATTTTTCAGGAATTTATTGGTATTCGTTGTCCAGCCCTGTCCGATACGGTGGGGGTATATCCTGATCAATTGGGGGTATTTTTGGGGGTATAATTCAAATACCCCTTGGACGAGGAACATGCTATCGCGCTGACAGATGCCAAATTACGGGCGTTAAAGCCTCGAAACAAACCCTATAAGCTCGCGGATTTTGATGGTCTTTATATTCACGTCACGGTCAAGGGCGGGAAGCTTTGGCGATTTAAGTTTCGATTTGCCGGGGTAGAACGGCTTCTTTCCTTTGGCCCCTATCCGGTAATCAGTTTGAAACAGGCGCGCAACTTGCGCGACGATGCCCGTGTCAACCTTACCAATGGTGTTGATCCGGCGAGCCTTAAACGAGAAGAGAAGCTGGGCGCGCAGGAAAATGCCAAGAATACCTTTGCCACTGCGGCTGAAGGTTATCTATCCAAAAAGACCAAAGAAGGCCGCGCTCCTGCCACGTTGCGTAAAATTGAATGGCTCTTGGGGCTAGCGAATACCGAATTTGGGAATTTTCCACTTTCTGAAGTATCGCCACGCACGGTCTTGGGGGTTCTTAAAAAACGCGAAAAACTGGGGCATTATGAAACCGCCAAAAAGATGCGCTCTACCATCGGCGGCGTGTTTCGTTTTGCCATCGCCAGCGGACTGGCAGACAATGACCCGACCTTTGCGCTGAAAGATGCCTTGATCAGCCCAACGGTTACCCACCGCGCAGCCATTACCGATAAAGCGGCATTGAGCGGTCTATTGCGCGCGATTGATGCGTATCACGGGCAAGCCACCACTCGAATTGCTCTTCGCCTGCTAATGCTTACTGCTGCGCGACCCGGCGAGCTACGCGTCGCGCAATGGGACGAGTTTGATATTGAGCAGTGCGTCTGGAATGTGCCTGCCATTCGGATGAAAATGCGCAAAGCCCATAACGTCCCATTGTCCAAACCCACGCTGGGTTTGCTCGATGAACTGCGCGCCCAGACGGGTTGGGGTAAATTCCTGTTTCCGTCCAACGGCTCTTGCAAAAAACAGATCAGCGAAAATACGTTCAATCAAGCCTTGCGCCGAATGGGGTATGGCCCGGATCAGGTAACAGCACACGGCTTTCGCGCTACCTTCTCGACCTTGGCCAATGAAAGCGGCCTCTGGCACCCTGATGCAATTGAGCGGGCTATAGCGCATGTAGAAAAGAACGAAATCCGCCGAGCCTATGATCGCGGCCAACATTGGGATGAGCGGGTAAGGCTAGCGGATTGGTGGGGGGAGGTGCTGGAAACACTGGCGATGGAAATTATCAACCCAATCTGATAATACCGCTTGAGTGTGCTCGGAAGGCAAGCAAGGAAAAGCTGTGGAAGATATAGATTTTTGGAGGCTGTGTGATGACTTGTCTGTGGTGCAGGCCGCCTTACTTTTACTTGGCCATGACCCCTCCCCTTATGAAGCAGGTGTAGAAAATTGGGCGAACAAGAAACAGCCCAGAGGGTACAATGCAGCAAAGACTGCGATTCTGGGCGCGGTGAAAAATAAGCTGATTGATGGCGAATTAGGATATGAAGAATACGACCATCATCATGATCCATATCTCTCTCCGCAATTATCAACTGTAAAAGTTGAAAGCTTCAAGAATTGGATGCGTAGCCGAGGGTTTGAGAGTCACGTTTTCTTTTTTCCCGAAGGTGAAGATGGTGAGCTTTTGAACGAAACCCACCCTCGTTATTCGCCAAAGCTGGCCGCTGCTATAAAGGCTTGGAAAGCACTTGATTAATGGAACCTTTCAATCCCCACCTGAAACATAACTTACGTCACGGAGGCTAACATGGCTAAAATCATAGAAGAAAACGAGCGGATAAAACGCCGATACATGGCCTATCTGAAAGGACCAAAGGGGCGGGATGAAAAAACCATAAACAAAGTGGCGGCGGCAATACGAAAGTTTGAAGACAGCACGGGCTATAAACCATTCAAGAAGTTCCATATTGACCAGGGCGGCAAGTTTAGAGCTTACCTTGAAAACGCCAAAAACCCGAGTACCAAGCGCCCGCTCAGCCATGCCACAATTGACGCCACACTGCGCTTGGTCAAAGCATTCTTTCTCTGGCTCTCTGAACAGCCCGGTTATAAATCACGTATCAGTTATATTGATGCGGAATATTTCAATAACAATCGCAAAAACGCTCGCATTGCCCACACTCAACGCCCCATTGCCTATCCATCCCTGGAGCAATGCAAGCGGGCGTTTGAGGCTATGCCAGAGGCCGATGAGACACAAATGCGGGACAAGGCTGTGTTTGCTCTTACTTTGCTCACAGGGGCGCGCATAAAGGCTGCATCTACATTGCGACTCAAGCATGTTGATCTGGAAGAGGGTTATATTTTGCAAGATGCCCGTGATGTAATCACCAAAAATGCCAAAACCATTCCCTCCTGGTTTTTCCCGGTGGATCAAGTGTATTTTGATTACTTTAAGCGCTGGGTGCAATATTTGCGCGAAGACAAATTATTCGGCCCCGAAGATGCCCTGTTACCGAAACCCAAAATGGGGTTGGGGCCAAATGGCGGCTTTGCCAATTTAGGGCTGTCGCGAGACTGCTACCGAAGCGCGGCAAAATTCAACACTGTATTGAAAACGGCATTCAGCATGGTGCAAATGCCCGCCTATACACACCATAGTTTGCGTAAAACACTTGGGATATTGCTCAATGATAAATGCAATACTCCCGAAGAGGTGAAAGCTTGGTCAATGAATATGGGGCATGAGCATGTCGCCACAACAATCAAGGCCTATATGCCAGTCAGCGTGCAGCGCCAGGGCGAATTGATTAAGGCGATGCGAGGATAAGAATAAAGTAATTTTTTTTGTACCAAAATGTTTTATGCGGAGGCCTAATTATTTGATTCCCTGCTAAAGTGATTTCACTCAAACCAGATCAGCCAAAAAATCTGATTCCGGCTTGACCCCTGTGACCAGCAAATTTTCTCTCGCTCTTGTACATGCAACATACAATAAATGGCGTTCAGTGGTGTAGACCTCATCCAAATCTTCTTCGGTGACAATACTTTCGATCCGGCTCTGCAAGGGAAGCTGGTCATCATCACAGGCCATTACGACTACGGAGCGAAATTCGAGGCCTTTAGCAAGTTGCATAGTCCCAATGGGTAGCACCTTTTCTTTGATTGCCAGTTTCTCGTTCAAAGTTTGTGCATGGACACCCAACATATCTGCAACTGCACGGGCCCGTGTTAGCGCGGCCTCAGACCGCACAAAAATGCCTATTTCTGAAAGTGGTGTTTCATCATTGATGGCGGTTTGTATCCAGCTGGCCACCATTTTAATTTCGGCTTCCTGGCTCTCAAAAGTCCTAATATCGGGAGCTGGTCCATTAAAGACGGATATGGTTCCCCCCCGATCCTCTTCCAGCCCGTCCATGTCGCGAATGACCTCTGGCAGCAGCTTGTCAGCCACCATACGAACTTGATGTGATGTGCGGTAATTGACCTTAAGCGTAGCCGAGCGCCCCCGTACATCCACACCCAAAGACTTCCAGGAGAATGGTAGTTTGAAAATACGTTGACCCAAATCCCCTGCAAAGAAGAGTGCGTTATCGGTATCAGGCGTTATAGCCGCCAGGAATTTTAATTCAGCAACATCTAAATCCTGCGCCTCATCAACAATGGTGTGGGTGTAGGGCTTCTCAGGCTTATCTAAATAACTGGCTTCTACCAGTCCGAACAACATCGGCTCCGTGAGTTTGTCAGATGAGATGATTGCTTGTCTTACAGCGGCAAAAACGGGCCACATTCTGGCGCGTTGTCCCCTGGGTACTCTGCTGCGCCTGCCAATGCGGGCAATATCAAGATAATCCTCTTCGCTTGCTACCTGCCAGGCATCAATCACAGATTGCCACTCGGACCACAAAAAGGTCTGGTCTTCATCAGGTCCGTGTTTCAGCAATAAAGCCTTAATCCGGGCATCATTCACAAGATATGGCTTGTGGCCGCTCATCAGCTCATACAAATCACTGGCAGCGTCTACAAATGAGGCAACATGGATGTTAGGTGCCAGTGTATCTTCATTGCCATCCAGTATCCCGACTTTTCGGGACAATGCTGAAGCCAGTGGGCGGGAAAACGTGGTCAGCAAAATCTTTGTACCGGGTTCTTTTGAAAGCCTGTGTGCACGGTGCAAGGCTACAACGGTTTTGCCCGTTCCCGCCGATCCGGCGATGCGGGCCGGACCTTGAAAGTCTCGATCAACAAATTCGCGCTGGCTGGGGTGCAGAAAAACCGACCATTGATCGCGCGGGTAATCCAGTGCCTGTTCCAGCTCTTCCTTGCCTTCAATAACGCGAAAGCGTCGTTGCTCGTCTGGATGAACAAAGGAATCGGGGATTTGAGCGCCGCGATATTCTTTTCCACGGATGGGCTTTTCGCCGACAGCCAGCGCTAACACAGCTTCACTGGCCTCATCAGGCAGGTGCGCTGCCAGCTCTAGCAGCCGCTCCTCACCCGCCCTTAGCAAGGCATCAACCCATTGTTTGGGCACGCCATAGGACATCAATTCAGCGGGGCCAACATTCAATACAGACGTTGGCGGTCGCATTGTCTGTGGGATATGCGTAAGAAGTTCCAGAGTAGTAGCTTGTACAGGCGCTTCTGCAACGCGCTCAACCATCTCTACAATTTGTAGTGCACCTGTAACCGGATGGCGTTCAAACACCCGCCGTTCTGCCCAGGCATAGGCATCATCATGATGGCCTACATAGCATAATGTCGTGCGGTCACCGGTTTTATGAATAATCAGGCGTATGTCGCGGCCAGCGCGAACAGACCAGAAATTTTTCTCCTTGGCCTTGTCAATACGGTGAACCTGCTTGCCTTTTCCCGTAGGGTCCATCTGTAACTCGAAAGCGCAGGTCTTCGCCGACTTCTGCGAGATGTTGTCCAGTTTGCCGAGAGCGGTCAGGAAGGTATTGGCGATGAAGAATTGCAAAGTCAGATCACCTCAACATATTTTGCGAGGTTAATACCTTTGCGAATTTCCGTTCCGTATGACCTAGGAATACCAGCCAGATCGGCTAGTTCATGTGAAGGTAAACTTCGTATCTGAGCAGCATATTTAATGCCGAAGAGGTGGACACTAGTGGCCGTTTCACCCTCAGGTGCTTGGGAATATATAGTAGCAAGTATTTTTGCCGCTTTTTCAATTTTCACTTTTCACCTACGATGCTAGAGCTAAAATTATAACTTAGTAAATTCCCAATGCTTTGTTGGTTCAAGCACCCATTGAGGACGCATTCCCTGCCCACTGAATGGTCTGTCCCACCCCGTCCCACATGGAACACCAATATTTGTTCCTTTATTTTTGTTCAAAAGTGGGTATTCGCCATCACCTAATTTTTCAGCAAATTTTTCAAGCAAATCGTGCTCAACTTGTTTGTAATAATCAGCTCTGTTTTTACGTCTTGGTTCACATATCCAAAAATCAAAGTTTGCACCATTTAGGCTTTGCATGAAATCAAAGATGGTTGTTTTATAATGTGCTTTCAATCGCACGATGATGTCTCCACGACCAATATATATTATATTTGAACAGCCACCGCCGTATCTTACAGTAAAAGGATTTGAAATCCTGATTACGTAAACTCCTCGTTTTAATTTTTTTAATTCAGTGTTGTGTGCTCTCTCGTAATCTTCTTCGAGATTCCAAATTACATGTTTAATTGCACTTTTTCTAAGTTCGTCTTGAACCGACTTAGGATATTCAGCATACATGGTTAGATCAAACCCGGCATCACGCGCCGCTATAGCAAGGTTTTGTTCATTCACTCTCATCCACGTGATGTCGCTCATCAAATTTCTCCTAAACCGTAAATACCTTCATCACTTCATCACCAAAGTGGTTTATTACTTTAACCGCGATGCGGCCTGTGGTTGGTCGTTTGAATGGCCTGGAAATATCGCGGTTGAGGCTGTCCCAGGCCTCGCGGTTGATCTCGGCCTTCAAACTCGTTTTCAGGGATTTATACGGGTCATTACCGCCCAGAAAATAGGCGTGGCGGACAAAGAAACTTTCTTCGTTATAAGCGGTGTCAATGAACCAGGCGGCAATGTCGTCAAGTTCGCCAGAGCGTATTTCGCCAGTGGCCGGTACGAACACGTCCATGCCGTGCAGTTTCACCTCCAGCTTGCCATCGGCCAACTCGTTGACGTCAACATCCGGCTCACCAATGACCATGAAGAGATTGCCCTTGCCGGTATTTTTCAGATCATCCGCCATGTGCAAATCGGGGTTCATTTTGGCCTTGATGATGTTCATCGGGCCAAGGCGGTTAAGCCCAGTGGTATGGGCATCAAAAGCAAAACCAACGGCGATCAGCACATCAAAGCGCGCATCCGTTGCCTCGCGGGCGGCGGCGGTTATGTCGGTGCGCTGCAAACTGCCATATTCCGGGCCAAGCAAAATGGCGGCGCGACGAGTCTTGTCTCCCTCGTTAAAATGCCCTTCGGCAGCGACCAGCTCACCCGGCCAGGGAGCAAGGTGGGTGAATTCCAGCCGGTCTTCTTTGGCCCCTTGTTGCACGCCGTGGGTGCGCAAATTGTCAAGAATGACCGTGGCAAAATCGGTTTCCGGGGCAAGGGACGAGCGCTTTAGCCTGCCCTCGGCGGCGTGGGTATCATCCAGAATGTCATCGCGATCATCCATGGCCACCACCCGGTGCGGCGACAGGCTCTCCACCGTAAATGGCCCGGCCACGCGAACGCGGGACTTGTCCTCATAGGGACGATCATAGAGCAGCTCCACATCGGCCTTTTGTGCGATGCTAGCATCGATTTCTTTTTGCCGGGCGATGCGTAGTTTCCACCAGTTTTCATGTAGGCGTTGCGGCTCGGTCACGTCCTCCCCCGCTAGCGGGGGAGGTGTCTGCGCAGCAGACGGAGGGGGTGATCCATTCTTGCCCCCCTCACCGCCTTTGGCGGCACTCCCCCCGCCATCGGGGGGAGAAAAGGTAAATTCGCGCGGGATTTCCCATTCTTCATACGCTGTGCCTAGCGCGGCGTTGAGTTTGGCCCGCAAGTCTTCAAGGTCCGGCTGGTATTTGTCCCAGATCACATCAATTTCGGCATTGTTGGCGATGGATTTAAGGGTAATGTGCGGTGCACGTTCATAAACAAAGCCCTGTTTAAGATCGCCCAGGGTCGGGCTTTCGGGCGGAATTTTGCCCGAAACCTCGGCTTCCTTGCGCCGCCCTTCCGGGCTGTCTGTCAAAAGGTAATAGGGGTAACGCGCCGACATGATACGGGTGCGGGCCAGCGCCAACGCCACGCGAGAGGTATCAATGGTAATCCATTTACGCCCCCATTGCTCGGCTACAGTGGCCGTGGTGCCAGAGCCGCAGGTCGGGTCAAGAACGATGTCGCCAGGGTCTGTGGCCATCAGGATGCAGCGTTGAATTATTTTTTCATTAGTTTGGACAACATAACTTTTATTTATTTCAGGCCCAGTATCAGTCCACGTTTCACTATACTCTGACAAAGAAAAATCGTAATGATAATATCGACTACTAAGCGCAGACTTGTCGGGTTGAATGCGAGCTGCCTTTATCAACCTATAAAAACCAGCTAGCGAATGCCTCCAACTCCTATTTGCGGGAATAGACCAAGTTTTCCCAAAACAAGACCTCGTAGAATGGTCACCTGCATTCATTGAATGCAATGGTAACTTCCGAAATGGCCTCGCACCTTCGGGCAATGTGGCTGTATCAGATTTTTCTGCACGCGTCATTGTTCGAACAGTATTATTCGTTAAAAACAATTGACTATACATAGTCGTTTCTATTTTTCTTTCCTTCAATATTCTCCTAAATTTAATATTATTGGAATTTTTTGAATACCATATTATATAGTCAGTTGTTCCTTTAAGAGAATTTGATCTAGTTGTGCCACTATTTGTTCGGCAATTTATTAGGTTAACAAAATTGTCTTCTCCAAATAATTCATCCATTACAGCTCTAACCCGGTGCATGTTTTCATCGGAAATTTGCACAAAAATGCTACCCGACTCGGTGAGTAAATCCCGCATCACCGTCATGCGGTCACGCAAATAGGTCAGGTAGGAATGGATGCCGTCTTTCCAGGTGTCGCGAAAGGCTTTGACTTGCTCCGGTTCGCGGGTCAGGCTCTCCAGCTTGCCATCCTTGACGTCGCGATTGCGGGTGCTGACCTGCCAGTTGGAATTAAACTTGATGCCATAGGGTGGATCGAAATAAATGCACTGCACCTTGCCGCGCAGAGCCTCTCTCTCGGCAAGGCTGGCCATCACCTGCAAGCTATCGCCCAAGATCATGCGGTTGGTCCAATGGATGTCATGGGCGTAAAACTCTGTGCGGGCCTCTAGGTCTATCCCGTTAAAGTCTGCGAACAAATCAACCATGGGCGCGCCCATCGCGGCGTCTTTGTCAGACATTCTTTTCAGCTCATCAATTAGCACACGCGGATGGATTTTTTCCTGCACATAGATGGGCGGCACATTGACCACCAGATCAGACCAGTCCTGGGTGTCCTTGCCTGTCCACACCAATTGCGCCTCGCCCAATTGCAGTGTGCCAGTTTCGGCCAACTGCTTTTGCTGTTCCCGCGTGATGGTGATTTTCACGCCTTTCCACAGCAATTGCGGGTCCAAACCTTCATTGCGCTCCCGGTGCTCGCCCTCAGCCAATGGCGTCGCCCGTGGGTAGGATACCGGCTGGACCGGATTAACCTCCTCCGCCCGCTCTGCCAGCGATTGCAATTCCGCCGTAGGAATATTCTTCCGCCCACCATCATGGGCATATGAGTCCAGCTTTTTGGGTTTCTTGGCCATTATCGACTTAATTCCTCGCTCTGAACATTTTTATTGAATATTAAACCCATACAACCTATGTTGTCTGTGGAGGTTCGGCCTGCGGACGGTCCCCAAGGCGCTTGTCTTGATGGATGGTTGCACAGTGCATTACCTCCTTTTTTGTTTCTATGGCTCATTATTTCTCCCGGTAAACGGGTCGGGAACATAGACAATGCCATAGAGATAGTGGGTGTTACCACCCTGATAGCTATCGCCCTTGAACTGTAAGGCATTCAAGCGCCCGCCGAATTTTTGGGCAATTTCCTCGCGGCGCGGACCTGTAAATTGCCAGGACTCCATTCTGAAACCCCAGTTTATACAATAGAGGCATAAATCGGCAGCCTGTACGCCTATGGACATTTCTGAATCAACAAACAAAGGGGAGGGGATAATCCATTGGGTGCGCGACCGACCGGTATGGGTTTTTGTATAATAATTCTGCAATTGTTTGACGAACCGCTTGTCCTGCTGTTTTTCAGTTTGGTCCATTACAAACAGGCCATGTTCGGCCTTGTGCTCAAGAAAACAAAAAAAACGTTCCTGCAAAAAGACGTGATCCTTGCGCAGATAATGGTTGAACTGAAAATCTCTGGGAGGTTTCACTCCTTTAGGAATTAGGCTGGCAAACAAAACGGCTTCATGCCGGGACAGCATATCAAAAATTCGTTCTGCCATCATAAGGCTTGCCTGACCATAGGCGGTAAAATCCCGCCTTGTAGGTGCTTCCTTTTGCTGTTTTTGGGTGAGAAAGCGATTTATAGCTTTATGCCTTGCTTCCTTGCTTAACGGATGCATTTGATCGGCCCACTCAATACGCTTACGCTCTAATAGCTTTGAGCCTTTAATTTCACCGCCCAATTCAATAAAGTTTGCGCCAAAGATTTCAGCGCGCGCTTTGTCCCAGTCCTGAATGAATGGCCAGATTTTACTGCTGTGGATCGCAATGCCACCACGCACCTCCATTGGCATATTTCTGTGGTCATGACCACTTTCGTCCATGAACAATAGCCAGCTCATTATGCAGACAACACCTCCGCAACCATCTTCCCAAACGCGTCTTCGATTTCAAACACATCCAGGAACTCTGCAAAGGCCCATTTGCCAAATCGTTCGGCATTATTGACGCCGGGAATCCACAGGGTTTTCATGGTGTCGGCTTTGATGATGGCATTGGTGTCGCGATAGCCCTTGATCTCAATAATCAGGTGCAGTAGTTCGCCGCCAGTATCCAGCTTGACGATAAAGTCTGGCACATAGCGATGAACGCTGGAGCCTTTACGATATGGCACCTCCAGGCCTAACCCCTGATTTTTCACATAAGCAATAACTTTGGGATGGGCCTCAGCCACGCGGGCCATTTCTGCTTCCCAGGTGCTGTCTTCCACAACATGGCTGACATGGGATTTATTCGGGTCTGTGGCAAACACTGGTTTGGAGGTGATAAAGCCTACATGGCGGGTACTACCCTCTGGGTTGTAGGGATCAATGATCGCCTTGATACGTTTGGTTGCATTGGCCTGTTCTTGCTTGTCAGCCCAGCGATTATACGCCAGAAATATTTTGTCCGCCGCCATATCGGCCAATTCCTGATAGGCTAACATTCCCGGCACCGTATTACCGGTGCATTTGAGGTGTCCCTCATCAAGCCATGGTTTAACGATCCGCTTTACAGGCCCAAACAAATTCATATTTGGCCCGGTTTGTTCGTCACGAAAGCGGGTGTTTAGAAGACGCTTTGTTACATGGTAGGCCAATGAAGACGGGCGTTTCAATTTCTCAAACGCATCGTTTGGCTCCATCGTTTCAGTTTCACCAACAATGCCTGACATGATGGTTTTACAGGGGCCGACAAGCTCTGGCGTGAGGCTAAGGACGGAATCTTCGTTAAACTCAGCACCGATCCTTTTATCCGGTAACTCGATTCTGTATCCATCAACGCGGGGGAACCTGATCTCAAGATGAGCCCGTTCTTTAACAGCAGCAACACGAGTTGTCGGTTTTGGTGCCGAAGGCGGGGCAATGGTCGGCTTGGCCGTAAAGTCAAAGGGAATGCCCATAATATCGGCATATTCGACATCAAACAGGCCATCTTTGTTCAGCTCATAGGATTTACGACGCAGCGCACGCCCAACCACCTGTTCACATAAAAGCTGTGTACCAAAAGCCCGGATGCCCAAAATATGGGTAACCGTATTGGCATCCCAGCCTTCAGTCAGCATGGAGACGGACACCACACAACGAATGTTTTCGCCCAGACGACCTTTCTCACCAACTGTATTCATGACTTCGCGCAAAAGCTGCTCATCATCAATCTTGGTGTTTGGATATTGACGTTGAAACAACTCAATTTCACTAGCCATAGCTTTTTTGAATTGAGCGGTCATGCCTTCGCCAGATTCAATCTGGGCGCTATCAATCAAGAATGTATTCGGTTTGGCCATACGCTGCCCGTGCTCATCAAAATTGCTGAACATTTTTAGATTTGCAGGCATCCACTTTGCCGGTTCAGTGTCTGTCTCAGGCGTTTCGTACCCCGCCACCCAATCATGCACGATTTGTGAGGTTGATGTGTTATTGCATACGATAATGAAAACCGGTGGAACCTGGTGTCCGTTTGCCCGCCATTCTGCATCGGTTTTCTCATAATGGCTGTAAAGGGAGTTTAGCGCAGTCTGCAAAGGAAGAGGTAATTCTTCAACTGGTCCACCCCCCCCTTTTGAACGTCCCTTTTTTGGCATTTTCTTGCCAATATGGTCCCACAGGTTTCGATATACTGGCTTACCATCCACTGTTGGCATATTGTCAAGAATGGGCACGCGGGGGAGTTTTACGATACCGCACTCAATGGCATCCATGAGAGAGAAATCTGAAATGGTCCAGGGGAATAAAGTACCTTCCCTGTAGCCTGAACCTGACAGAAAGAACGGCGTTGCGGAAAGGTCATAAACCCCTGCAAGACCAAGATTACGCTTTACCGCTTCGATCCCGTTGATCCACAACCGTGCGGTTTCTGCATTTTCCTTACCCTCAACGGTTTTCTTTTCCTGTGACTCCGGGTTTTCACGGTAACAATGATGCGCCTCGTCATTAATGACCAAAATATTCTTTGTGCCCATCAAATCGCCAAGGGCACGGCGCAACATCTCTCCTTCTGTTTCAAGGGTTTTAACGTCTTCGCCACGCCAACCAGTTAGCGCGCTACGGGTGCCTTTGGATAACTTTACTTTTTCGCGTTTTTGAAAGGCATGGTAATTGGTAATGACCACTTTAGCTCTGGAAAGGTCGCCTACCATGTCAGAGGGTATGAGCTCACGGTCGGTATAATAGCTATCAGCGCTTCCCGGTTGTAGCACACGCAAGCGGTCTTTGATGGTGATACCCGGTGCAATAATAAGGAAGCCTTTTGTAAAAAGCTTGCTGCCTGGACTTCTGACCGCATTAAGCGTTTGCCAGGCAATGAGCATTGCCATGACAGTGGTTTTACCCGCTCCGGTAGCCATTTTGAGGGCTAGCCGCATGAGTTCTGGATTGGCTTCTGCGTTGCCGCCTTCTATGTGGTGCCAGATGTTGGCGTATTTCTTTTGCTTTCGGGCCACTTCCGTGAGCCAAATAATCGTTTCCGCCGCTTCGCGTTGGCAAAAAAATGGGCGTATCGTTTCAAAATTCGCTTCGTCTCGCCAATACTGCAATAAACGTTGCGTTGTTGGGGTTACGCCCCAGTCCGATGGAGATGGTATTTCTCGCCATGTTTTTACGTGAGAACGTATCTCGTTAATGAGGTTGTGCGGATTATACTTATCAAGCACACCTTCAAGCATATCTGGTTGTTCAGACGCTTTTTCTGATCGCTTGGCCTTAGGGACTGGCGAGTAAAGGCTGGACCTGCGCCTGCCCATTTTTGGCAATGCGTTTGTTGGCTGGCCACTTTCATCTAAATCATGGTGCTGGCTTGGCTCCTCATAGGGAGAGTTCAATATAGGGTTTGCAAAAAAATCGTGTGTATCGCTCATCAATCCTTTCTAATACCCATAATAGTAAATGCAAACATGTTCTTAAATTATACCGATTATGTGAGATGCTATATAGCCATAAAAAAGGAATAAATATTCAAATCTACAATTTTTGTGACTACCTCGTGATATGATATTATTTTAGTGGTGTCGGTTTCTAGGCAAATGCAACATAATTTCGGGCTCTTATTTCATTAGAGGCAGAGGTGCGTAGAAAATTTTTCCGGTGTCTCTAGGTTGGGTGTTTTGAAGTGATTTTATCCGATTTGGGGGTATAATTGGGGGTATGTTTAAAATAGAATTATTTTTAAGATAAAATAATCAATAAGTTAATACCAAAATGCGATGCCTCTCCAGCACCATACTTATGCAATTCACCTTAACGCACTGATATTCAATCAAGTTTTGTGTTTGATATTTTTAGAAAAATGTTCATAAAACTCAGGGCAAAGCATAATTAATTGGAATATATACATTATTTGGTTCGATTTTTCTTTGGCATCATTGTTTTGATCAATTATCTTAATTAAATGGAACATAAAGACTCATTTTCTTCCATAAGTATGGAAATAGTGGTATGATAGACGTATAATTGTATTTATTATAGGAGATGTAAACATGGCAACGATTAAAACCACATTGAGTTTAACAAACTTAGACCGAAATTGGATGAGTAGCATTATTGCTAGTGGAGAATTTGTAAGCAGCAGTGAATATGTGCGCGCTCTTATTCGCAACGATAAAGAAAAGCGTAGTGAAATTGATCAAATTCGTGCCAAGCTCATAAAAGCAGAAAAAAGTGGATATACGTCCCTTTCACGCGAGGAAATTTTGTCAGAGCTAAAAGAAGAATTGAGGAGCAATGGCGAATTATAAGCTAGAGCACTTCCGGCCAGTTTAGAGTCAAAAACAGGTTTACGAAGCGATCTTCTTCTGATTCAAGGAATCAGGAGGAATTTTCATGGCTTTATCTCGAGATTTACGACTTCGTATTGTTGACCTGGTTGCGACGGGGG